>MVQY01000037.1 GCA_002067325.1 Methanobacterium sp. PtaU1.Bin097 | reverse complement strand
ACCACTGGCAGTAGCCGCCACCACCAACTGGCTTTCCCCCTTTAAAAGTCCAGCCTTCAGGGATAAAATCTGCACTGGTAACAGTTTTTCGGCCTGTTTACTTAGTATCTCCCTGAATCGGGGATCTATTTTCAGTTTTTTGACTTTAGCTTCCGGCAGGTTGTGTTTATCTGTGGTGGTTATCCTATCGAATAGGGTTAGTTCCGGGTTCTTGATGGGGTTGAAGTGGGGGTTGAAGATCTTCAAGACCTCTTCCAGGTTACCGGTTCGCTCTAGTAACTTTTTAAAGTTTTTGAAGGTGCTTAAATCAAATCCTCTGCTTTCAAGTTCCCTTTTAATCTCCTCTTCAGCGCAGATACGGCAGATATATTCGTTATGGAAGAGGTAGGACCTATCCCTTTTAATTAATGTGATGTAGCCTTCAAAGGTGCAGTGCCTGCAGATCCTGGTTTTACGGTAGCTGATATTCAGTGAGTCCAGCATTTCCTCTGTTTCCGGGTCATCGCCCACCAGGAACACCTGCTGTTTCCTTAAAATTTTTATAGCTTCACTGGGTGGAAGAAGGTTTTCTTTTTCATCCTTCTTCACTGTGAATTTGTATGGTCTGATCTGGTCTCCTGTGGCTTTGATTTTGAGGTAACCATAAAAAATAGGTTTTCTACGCTGGTTCACCGCGCCTTTAGAACTGCCTATGGGATATAGTTCCAGGATCTTCTTGTTTCTGCGTAAAATTATCATAAATTTAATTCCTTGTTTAAAAAATTATTAGACTAATTAGAAATATTGAAAAAATTAATCAAATTATTTTTCTATTCTTAGATTTTGATGGCTCTGGTATGATACCATTTTCTTCTTCAAATTTCTGAACATTTTTTATTAACCATTCGGCTGTTTGTTTAGCAGCTAAGGGAGATAAAATTATTTGAGCCAAAACTTCTCTTACGACATCTAATTCATTTGGATTTATAATTTTATCTTGTTGTAAGGGTTCTTCTGAATATAACAACAGTCTGAAATCGTAAGAACCATATTTTCCGTATGCTCCAGTACAATAAATTTTGGGTATATTCGATGGAACTACGATTGGAATATCCAAATCAATTTTTTCTTTTTTTTTATCTTTTTCCATTAGATTCAGCCCCAATTAGTTGATATTCTGCTGTCATTGATCCCGTATCCTTTACTACTGTTGTTATTTGATGCGAATTAGAACGTGTAAAAAAAGGTTTATTATGGAATTTTTTTACCATTTCTTTTTTCTCTATTTCTTTAATTGAGCTATCAGATTTCCGTATATATTCTTCACTTTCAAGTATTGCTAAGGACAATGCCCTTTTATCATCTTCCTTCAGTTTAAATCTTTTTGGTTTGCCTTCATCAACCACCAAAATATCTATTGCTTTTAATTCATTTATATGCTTGTAAGCGGTCTTTTTAGAAGTTTGTGCAATTCTAGCTATTTCATCAATGGATATAAATTGCCCCCAATTCTCAATAAGTTCTTCTAATACTCTTATTCGCTTAGTATCGCCGAATATATCCTTTAATATATGTGTCAAGTGACTTCCTCCATTTACTTTTATTCATCTACCACTACATAATATATATATATTGGCGTATATAAATGTACTTTTTTTCCATTATAGAAAATATTTACAAAATAGTATTAAAAAAAATTAACTTTATATTAATAAAATTTTAATTATTAACTATGCCTAAAAACACCTCTGATATTGATAAAATTATATCTGAACTAGATAAATATGAACAGAGAGTAATGCTTTTTTTAGGCAAAGAATCTATTTCTGAAAATAAAAATATCAGATTAGAAACAATTAAAAATCGATTGCCAGATAATTACGGAAAAAACGTGGATAAAAGTTTAAAAAGATTGATAAGTAAACACCGATTAGTAGGGATCTATAGAAATAAAAATTACAGATTAAATAAATTAGGACGAAAAGTTGCTCAAAGACTTAAAGAAGATTTTCGAGACGAAAGATATGAAGATTTAAGTAAAATTTTAATGGTGTTGAACTAGTTGATAACTTAAACAATTTCTTCGGTATCATTTTCCGCTTCAATAAGTTCAACTGCCTGTTCTCTTAGTTTAAATTTCTGGATCTTACCACTGGCCGTCAATGGGAATTCATCTACAAAGAAAACCTTTTTAGGGACTTTATACCTGGCTATCTTAGTCATTGAGTAATCCCGGACGTCTTCCTCGCATATGTCTGCGCCTTCTTCCAGTATGATGAAAGCACCTACTATTTCACCGTATTTCTCATCGGGTATGCCTATTACCTGTACGTCCTGGATGCCTGGCATTGTGTAGAGGAATTCCTCTATCTCCCGGGGGTAGATGTTCTCCCCGCCCCTGATGATCATGTCCTTTATCCGGCCGACGATGGAGTAGTATCCTTCCTCATCCACTGTGGCCAGATCACCACTGTGCAGCCAGCCGTCTTCGTCTATAACTTCCCGGGTTTTTTCGGGCATTTTATAGTAGCCCTCCATTACGTTGTACCCTTTGCAGCATATTTCCCCGGTTTGATGTGGTCCCAGTGTTTCACCAGATTTCGGGTCTACGATTTTAACCTCGCACTCTGGTAATGGTTTTCCCACGGTTTCCACCCTCTTCTCCAGGGGGTCGTCGACACTGGTCTGGGTAAATCCGGGTGAACCTTCCGTGAGGCCGTATACACTGGTTATCTCCGTCATGTTCATGTCGTTAACCACCCTTTTCATGGCTTCGATAGGAGGGGTGGAACCGGCCATGATACCGGTGCGTAAACTGGTAAGATCGAACATCTCAAACATGGGATGGCTGTACTCAGCTATAAACATGGTTGGCACTCCGTAGAGTGCTGTACAGCGTTCTTTTTGAACTGCTGCCAGTACCATCAGGGGATCGAAGACCTCCACCATAACCATGGTGGCTCCATGACTATAAGCAGCCATCACTGCCAGTACAATACCAAAACAGTGAAATAACGGTACTGTGATACATAATCTGTCTTTTTCTGTGAATTTCTGTCTTTCCCCTATGTAGTATCCGTTGTTCAGGATGTTTCTATGGGTTAGCATTACGCCTTTGGGAAATCCGGTGGTTCCAGAGGTGTACTGCATGTTGACCACTTCGTCGTTTCGTACCGTCGCTTTAATCTCCTGGAATAACTCCTCATTTCCATGTTTTCCAAGTAGCAAGATTTCATTGGTGTTGTACATTCCCCTGTGTTTTTCCTGGCCCAGGTAGATGATGCTTTCCAGGAAGGGGAACTTTTCACTCTTTAATTTACCCCTTTCATGGGATTTTAATTCAGGGATAAGTTCGTAAAGAGTTTGAATGTAATCCACATCTTGAAATCCATCTATTATTGCCAGTGCCTTCATATCTGACTGTTCCAGTACGTAGGCAAGTTCATGGCTTTTATAGGCTGTGTTGACTGTGACCAGCACCACTCCTATTTTGGCGGTGGCGAACATATAGGTGAGCCAGTCGGGTACATTTTTCGCCCATATACCCACATGATCTCCCTTTTTTATTCCTATCTCCAGAAGACCTTTGGCCATTTGATTCGCTCTTTCATCAAACTCTTTATAAGTGAAGCGTAAGTCCCGGTCAGGGTAGACCATGAATTCCTGATCGGGATTTTTTTCCACCATGGCCTCCAAGAAGTTCCCCAGAGTTTCTTCAGTAAAAACCATTTTTAAAACCTTCTATCTCTTTTTACCTGTTTTTAAATCTCTTTTATTAAGTGAGTAATCTGTTGTTATCTCCAGGGTTCTTATCATCTTTAAGTTCTTATTATTTAATTTTCAGGGGCGCCGGTCAGCTCATCCTCTTTAACTAAATGTTTTTCCAGGGATTTACGGATGGAATCTGATATTGGTTTTGATTTCCCTTCGATGAAGTCGTAATGGACGAGTACTGCCTTTCCACGTGCTTTTAGCTCGTCGTGTTGCCAGGCCTCGTGTCCGATGGTGAATGAGGTGTTGCCGATCTTGGTTATGTAGCTTCTGATCTCCACATCTTCACCGTAGTACATCTGGCCTATGTAATCAAATTCTGTTCTTACCAGTATCAGTCTCCATTTCTCATAGCTTAAATCCAGATCTGGAGTAAATATACGGAATATTGGATTTCTACCTACTTCAAACCATTCTACCAGTGCTATGTTGTTGATGTGGCGCAGGCCATCGGCATCTCCAAATCGGGGTGTAACCTTTATGGTGAACATTTTATTCCTCTTTAATTATAGTTTAATCCATGAAATCTTTCTTTTATGATCATAATGGTGCGTAGACCACTGCCAGTATTCTGGCGTCCTTCTGGTAGGCGTGTAGATCGTGTGGTATAACTGAATCGTAGTATATGCTGTCCCCCGTACCTAACACATACTTTTCCTGGCCGTAGCAAAGTTCTATCTCGCCGCCCATGACGTAAATAAATTCTTCACCTTCATGGGATGATAACTCGTATTTATCGGCACTTTTTGGATGTAGATCCACTATGAAGGGCTCCATATGTCTGTCGCCCTTCCCATATGCCAGGGAATAAAGATCAAGGGTACTTTCTTCCAGGTTGCTGATGCTCCCTGTGAAGTGAATTACCTCCTCCGACTGTCCTGACTTCACCAGGAAAGGTCCGGTTTGGGGCATGTCATCCAGAAAAGTTCCCAGGCGCACCCCTAATGCCCTTGCTATCTTGAATAAGGGGGTCATGGAGGGGATATATGACCCGTCTTCCAGGCTTTCTATAAGTTCCACACTGTTTCCACTGGCCTTTGCCAGTTCCTCTACTGACATCTCCTTACGTTCTCTTACCTGGCGAATTTTCTCACCAATTTTATTATCCTCTGCCATCGAATCACTGTTTATATTTTAAATGATTAATTAAATGGTTAATTTTTTTAATTTTTAATGATTAATTTCTTTTATAAAATTGTTAAATATCAGATTATTCCATTAAATTCTGTAAATAGACCTACCTATCCTAATAAAAATATTCTAAAAAAGTATCCTATTTTTATTATCCTGTAATTTGATTGGTCCCATTGGTAGAATTATTATGGGGTGTGCTGTTGGTGTTGTTTTCCACAACATGAGTGGTTAACGGTACTGGTTTAAATGAGGGATCATCAATCTGGGTTATCTGTTGCTGGTTTATTGAGGTGAAGTTATCTGGAATTAAGTTCACTATGGCATCTCCATCTAAATTCAGAGCATCGGCAATGGATCCACTTCCAAATGCAACGAAGGCTATCATGAGCACGATGAAGATTGTCCCGCTTTTTTTAGGATTCATAGTTTATCACCATTCATTGAATATCCTGTAAACTTTAGTAAATTATATGTCTATTATAATATTCTAGGTTATTATAATTTCCATAGTTGAGTTTGAACCCCTTTTGAAACTGCCTGATTATTCTACAGTAACGCATTTAGCCAGGTTTTTTGGTTTATCTGGATCGAAACCTCTTTCCACACTGATATAATAGGATAGAAGCTGCATCGGAATCACGTATGGAAGGGGAGAAAACATCTCATTGATCTCATCTGGAAAGCCAATAAACTCATCAGAATCCGACTTTAAAACATCATCATCATGGGAACCCAGTGCTATCACATGGGCAAACCTGGCTTTAACTTCTTCCACGTTGCTTAAGGTCTTATCATGACTACTGCCAGGAGGTGTAACTGCAACTACCGGTACCTCCTCATCTATCAGGGCCAGGGGCCCATGTTTTAGTTCTCCGGCAGCGTACCCCTCACCGTGGATGTAAGTAATTTCTTTTAGTTTAAGAGCCCCTTCCATGGCAGTAGGGTACGAGAAGCCCCTGCCAATGAAGAAGAAATCAGTGGTGTCCTTGTACTTCCCAGCAATTTCCTTTATCTGTTCCTCACTCTTTAAGGCTTCCTCCATATAATCCGGCATCTTTTCCAGTGTTTGGAGAAGCTCTTCTTTACCGCTCATCAGTATGGCCATGAGATAGATGGCAGTTAACTGGCTAATATAGGTTTTAGTAGCAGCTACGCCTATTTCAGGCCCTGCTCTAGTGAATATTACATGTTCAGCCTCTCTGGTAGCGGTGCTTCCCACCACATTTACTATGGCCAGGGTATGTGATTTACGATTGGCAATCTTCAGGGCCTTGAGGGTATCGGCCGTCTCACCTGATTGGGAGATGAATATTACCAGCGTATCCTTATCTAAAGCTCCCGATGTATATTCAAACTCCGATGCCAGTATCACATCTGTAGGTATGCCTACCAGTGTTTCAAAGAGGTATTTACCAACCAGAGAAGCATGATATGATGTTCCGCAGGCCACGAAGCATATCTTGCTGAATTTGGGGAACTTCTCTATCACGTTTCTAATTTCTTTTTCTTCCATGAGGGTGTTTTTCACCGCATCTGGCTGTTCATGTATCTCTTTAAGCATGAAATGATTATATCCTGTTTTTTCAGCCATATCCGGTGTCCATTCAATGGTGTGGACTTCCTTAGATATTATATCTCCATCTAAATTTTTAATGATGACATCATTACCATCCAGAATTGCCATTTCCCTGTTATCAAGGTAGATCACCTGATTGGTGTGGTTTAAGACTGCAGGAACATCAGATGCTAAGAAATATTCATCTTCTCCTAACCCCACGATGAGTGGGCTTTCTTTCCTAACACCAATTATCTTGCCTGTTTCATCTGTGGACATGACTGCCAGGGCATAGGAACCAATTAATCTCCGGGTGGTTGAACGGATGGCTCCCTCCAGATCCTGTCCCTCATCCATATATTCCTCAATTAAGTGGGGTATAATCTCAGTATCAGTTTCAGATTTAAATTTATGGCCTGAGTTTAGAAGCTCTGTCTTTAATTCCTTAAAATTTTCAATGATCCCGTTATGAACCACGGCTATCCTGTTTTTACAATCTGTGTGGGGGTGTGCGTTTTCCTTAGTGGGACTGCCATGGGTGGCCCATCTCACATGGGCAATGCCTGATTTGCCGGGTAGCTCTTTTAAATCCAGGTTTTCCTTGTATTTATCTATTTTACCTTGATCCTTTATGATTTTAATATCACTGTCCGAGGTGGCTATACCCACCGAATCATAGCCTCTATATTCTAATTTTCCTACACACTCTAGAAGTACTGGTGCGGCTTCATCATCCTTAAGTACGCATCCTACGATACCACACATATTTTTCACCAAAGATTGCAAATAAATTTGAACAAATAATATTTATATTTCCATTTAACCTAGTCAATATCACTAATTGTAAATTAAGAAGTATATAAATATTTGATAATGAGTAAATTAAATATCACAGTTTAAAAGTTCCACAATTTAAAGCCCAAAATAGATTACTTTTTGGATAAAAAAAATCTTACCACTAAATAATGGGAGTATCACCATGAACCCACAAGATCACCAGTTAATATACCAAGGAAAAGCCAAGAGTGTGTACGAAACAGACGATCCTGAAGTGGTCATAGTTAAATTCCGGGATGATATAACGGCAGGAGATGGTGAAAAAAAGGATACACTCACGGATAAAGGTCATTTCAACTCCGTAATTTCAGCGAAGTTCTTCGAGGTCCTGGAGGAAGCAGGGATTAAAACCCAGTACATCGAACTACTGGAACTTGGAGTTATGCTCTCACACCGCCTGGATATGATACCATTAGAGGTTATAACCAGGAACATCGCCGCCGGAAGCCTGCTTCGAAAGTTCCCCTTCCAGGAACGGCAGGAATTCGACCCACCCATTATACAGATGGACTATAAGAGCGATGAATTCCACGACCCCATGGTAAACGACGACATAGCCGTAGCCCTGGGCTTCGTCACCAGGGAGGAACTGGATGAAATCCGAAAGATAACCCTGAAGATCAACCAGGTACTTAAAGACTTCCTACTAAAAAAGGGGATCACCTTCCCTGACTTTAAAATCGAGTTCGGCAGGAACCATAAAGGCGAAATAATCTTGGGAGATGAGATCAGCCCTGATTCCTGCAGATTCTGGGACAGTGAAACCTGCGAGGTACTGGATAAAGACCTATTTAGAAAGGGAGAAACCGGTGTGATGGACGCCTACCAGGAAGTAGCATCCCGGATACTGGACATTGAAGACAAGAAAAAATGGAATATTAAGGACATCACAAATTGATTAAGAGTATAATAATTATCTAGCATTGGTATAATAATTATCTGGCTATGGTATAATAATTATCTGGCTATTAATATTAGGCGAAAGGCTACGAATATAGGTGAAAGAAGATGAAGTACGATGCAGAGGTCAAAATAAGTTTAAAAAAAGGCATGCTGAACCCGGAAGCAGCCACCATCCAAAGGGCACTGGCGCTCCTGAAGTACCAGGTAGAAAACACCAAAACCCTTCAAATAATTAAATTCTCCATAGAAGGGGATAGTGAAGATATTGTCCGCCAGAAGGTGGATGAGATGTGTCAAAAACTGCTCTGCAACCCGGTGATCCATAACTACGAGATAGGAATAGCCCCGGAGGATTAAAATGAAAGTGGCGATTATAAGATTTCCAGGTACCAACTGTGACCGGGATGTGTACCACGCCCTTGAACTAGCCGGGGGGGAACCTGAATATGCCTGGTGGAACCAGAGGGACCTCTCATCATTTGATGGTATAATAATCCCTGGAGGATTCTCCTACGGTGATTATTTAAGGGCTGGAGCCATCGCAGCCATCACCCCCGTCATCAATGGAATTAAAGACGCTGTTAAAGCGGGGAAACCTGTCCTGGGAATATGTAACGGGGCTCAGATCCTGGCAGAGATAGGCCTGGTCCCGGGAGTGTTCACCAACAACAGCCACGCAAAATTCCTGTGCAGATGGACCGAATTGAAGGTTAAAACCACCAGAACACCCTTCACCAGTATGTACAGTGCTGGTGACATCATCAAAATGCCCATAGCCCATGCAGAAGGACGTTACTACAACGATGAAATACAGAAACTGAAGGATCAGGACCAGGTGGTGCTGGCCTTCGAAGGCGAAAACCCCAACGGCTCCATGGAAGCAATTACCGGAGTGTGTGATGAAGATGGGTTGGTATGCGCAGTGATGCCCCATCCAGAGAGAGCCTCCGAAGTAATCCTAGGTTCAGATGATGGTTTGAAGTTCTTCAAGGGAATAGTCAATTATTAAACCCCCATCTCATTTTTATAAGGATATTATTTCTTTTTCATTTAATCAAAAGGTGTAAAATATTATGACAGTGTATCTAGTAGGCGCAGGACCTGGTGATCCAGATCTCCTCACCTTGAAGGCAGTGGACGTCCTTAAAAAGGCAGATGTGGTTTTATACGACTACCTATCCAATGAGAAAATACTCGAACATGCCAGGGATGCGGAGTTAATTTACGTAGGTAAAAAGGCCGGCCAGCACTACAAAAAACAGGAAGAAATAAACCAGATACTCATTGATAAAGCCAAAACCAACGACCTGGTGGTAAGGCTTAAAGGAGGAGACCCCTTCGTATTTGGAAGGGGCGGCGAGGAGATGCTCGCCCTCCTGGAAGAAGGAATCCCCTTCGAGATAATCCCCGGCGTAACCTCGGCTATAGGAGTTCCCACAACCATAGGACTACCAGTAACCCATAGGGGAGTTGCCACATCACTGACCATTGTAACTGGACATGAAGACCCCACCAAGAGCGAACAACAGGTTAAATGGGATTTTAAAGCAGATACCATCGTGATCCTGATGGGTGTGGGGAAACTGGAAGACAACACCCGAAAATTAATGAAATATAGAGATCCCCAAACCCCAGTGTGTGTAATAGAAAGAGGTACTCTACCTGAACAGAGGATCATCACTGGTACTCTGGAGGACATACACACTAAGGATATTAAACCCCCTGCCCTGGTCATCATAGGGCAAGTGGTGGATGTATTTAAGAAGGTACGGTTACAATAAACAGGAAACTTATAATAAGAAGGTACTCTTATGAACGATTTTAAAGGAAAAAAGATCGCAATAACCCGGCCTATAGAGAGGAGCCAGGAAGCAATTAAAATAATCGAAGACTACGGTGGGACAGTCCTGGTTGCCCCTACACTGGAATTGGTCATCACCAACACCCAGCCACTGAAAGACTTATGTAAAAATGTAGGTAAGCTGGACTGGCTTATCTTCACCTCATCCACTGCAATTTTATCTCTATTTAAACACTGCAAAGACCTTAAAGACAGGTTGAACCCTGATTGCCGGATCGCGGTTATCGGACCACGCACCGGGAAAAACTTAAGTGAATACGGCTTAGAAGCGGATGTTATCCCTGATGACTACACGGCTGAGGGTTTATTGGAAATATTTGAAGATGTGGATGTTGAAAATAAGAACATAGGCCTCCCCCGGACTCTGGCAGCCCGTGACGTGCTACCCGATGGATTAAAAGATAGAGGTGCTAACGTTTTCCTGGTGGAAGCCTACAAGTCAGACCTTCCCGGGGATCGCAGCAAGGTCAATGAACTGGTTCAGGGCATCATAAATAGGAAAGTTGATGCAGTCACCTTCACCAGCACACTCACCGCCAGCAACCTGTTTAAAATGGTTGAAGGGGAAGATAAGGAGAGATTACTGGAACCACTCCGCAGCGGTGAGGTCCTGGTGGCAGCTATAGGCCCGGTCACTGCAAGAGCCTTAGAAAAATATGATATACCCACCATAACCCCTGACGAGTATACAGTTAAATCTATGTTAGACAGGTTAAGGGAAGAAATGGATTAAGTAAATAATAAGTAAATAAAAACGTTCACTGGTGAAATAATGAAAGCTACTATCTGGCCGGCCAACATCGACTCGAAAAAAACGGTGAAAGAAGGGAGGAAGATCTCTAAAAAGTATGCTGTAAGCACACCAAAACTCAGGGAGATATCCCGGGCAGCGGGTAAACTGGGACTCAACCCTGAAGTGGAAAAAGATAAATCTTACCCTAAATCCTGGTGGGAAAATTCAGGAAGGGTAATCATCGATAAAAACCAGCCTAAAAGGGAAATTCTAATTAAGATTAGCAACACCATCCGGGGTTTCCGCAAATAAATCTTGTTCAGTTTGATATGTGGCTTAATTTTTTAGACCATATCATTATTACTATCCCCATATGGTTATTACCATATTCCAAGTAATTAACTCATTTAGAAACTTATTTAAGTTAATAAAATCAATAATAAGTTTAATTGTTGGTTTAATCATTTATTTTTATGGTGAAATCTTTATTATAACAGGAGATTGTTCAAGGTGAAACATCCAAAATCCACGATGATAAAAGGATTCGATAAAGCACATAACATGGTTAAAAATGCTGAAGATGTGAAAATATACAGTCACATCGATTGTGACGGTTTATCAGCAGGTGCAATTCTCTCCTCAACACTGGATGAGCTTGAAATAGACCATGAAATCGAATTTATAAGTTTAGACCGGATAGAGGATTTACGCCCGGAAAATGAGCTCACAATCTTTTCTGACCTGGCATCCGGGCAGAACCTGGATAAATTTGCAACCTCAAACTCCAAAGTCCTGATTTTAGACCACCACCCACCCCTCCGGAGTCATAACCAGTTTAATGGAAATTTCCTGGAACTTAACCCCCATCATTATGGTATCGATGGATCTTACCAAATATCCGGAGGCGGAATGTCCTATTTACTGGCTAAAACCTTCGGGTTCTACAAACTAAGCTGGATGGGTGTTTTAAGTGCTGTGGGTGATATGCAGGATAGTTTTACAGGCAAATTACAGGGTTTAAACCAGGAGATACTCCAGGATGCCGTAAAACTCGGCCTGGTGAATTCCAGCTACGACCTATCCATCTATGGAAGACAGACTAGACCACTCTTCGTTGCACTTTCCTACTTCGGAGATGTTAACCTCCCCATAACCAACAATCGTAATGAGTGTATGTTACTCCTGAGGAAACTTGAAATCCCCACTACAAAGGACGGCAAACAACGGACTCTCTATGACTTAAGCATGGATGAGAAGCGGAGGATATTCTCTGAACTGGTGAGGTTGTTAAGCAGGGAGGTCCCCCATAGATACGTCAAGCACATCCCCAAACTGGTCTCTGGAGATGCCTACGAATTCTTAAACGAAAAGCTATACACCCCACTACGGGATGCCAGTGAATTTTCCACCGCCGTAAACGCCTGCAGCCGAAACAAAAGACACGAAATCGCCCTTAACGTGTTAAAAGGCGATAGAGAGGCTGCATTAAAGGATATGGGGAAGTTGGCCCGGCAACACCGGAGATACCTTGCCCAGAAGATGGAATGGGTGAGGGAAGAGGATCGGATCAACAAACTGGACAACCTCCAGTACTTCGAGGGAAACGGGATAAAAAGCGAAGTCATCGGAACCATAACTGGGATGCTTTTAAGTTACGGTGACTGGAGGAAACCTATCATAGGCCTTACAGATATAAGTGACCAGAAAGACGATATCAAGGTGTCCTTACGTTGTTCACGCCTTTTAGCTTACGACGGCATCCACTTCGGAAACATGATCAAGAAGGTGGCCGAAAAAGTGGGAGGCAGTGGCGGAGGGCATTCAGTAGCCTGTGGAGCTTATGTTCCAGAATCAAAAGTGGGTGAATTCCTGCAGAAATTTGATACTGCTTTAAATGGTGTTGTATGAATAAATCCCCTATCCAAGCAATTTTGTTATTTCCTCCATTGCTTCGTCACGGGTGTTCATGAAATATTCCACCTGTTTTCTGGCAGTTTTAATTCCTCCAACCAGTTCATCTTCTAAATAGTCTATTCCTACTAAATCACCGTATATTTTTGTCAACGGCTGCTTATTACTCGAAGATTTGTAATAATCTTCAACTTGCTGGACGATGTTTTCTTCCAAAGGAAGTATTAACCTCAAATTCTTATTATGCCGAAATGGAACCCTCATTCCTGGTAAAAATTCTTCAGGGATACCTGCTTCCATCAATGCTACATTTCTAAATCGCATCTGCTCTAAGTGGACGTCTGTTTTTATTTTGGAATATATCCTGGTTATTCCTCTTTTTTCTTTAAGAGGGATGTGTGTCTCGTCTTTTCCATACCACTTACTCAAGAAATCATCAGCCAAACTTTTATCTGCTCCTTTGACAATATCATAGTGTATACCCGCATGAATCATATCCAGTTTCTTTGTAACTGGTGTAGAATCCCCCATGATATCATCTACACGTGTACCGGCACTATCGAAAATAACAGGTATAGTTAATTTAGAGGAATCTGAAAAAAAGTAATTGAATATCGCCTGAAAAGTTGGGCTGCGCTGAATATTTCCCCAATCAACTGCTCTTATTAGCCATGTCACCATATAGTTAAATAATGAATGAAAAGTTAATAGTACTATGTAAATAAATTTAATTGGTGTAACATGAAGGTCTTTAAAAAGAAGGGTGAACTCACCCGTTTCCAGATACTGGCAGAAATAGCCAAGCAGGAGCCTCATCTGCGTCAGAAAGACATTGCAGAGGAGCTGGGAATAACAGTCCAGGCCGTCTCAGAAAATATCAAAAGTTTAGTCGATGAAGGTCTGGTTGAAACTGGTAAGGGACACGTCCACTACAAGATCACCAAGAGGGGTATTGAAAGGGTTAAGCGTGAGGCCATGGACCTTAGAAAGTATTCAGAACAGGTCCTGGATACCATGAATGCTTATAAATCCATATGGCCAGCCATAGCCCGGGAAGAACTTAAATCCGGTGATGAAGTCTGGATGGAGATGGATAAAGGAGTTCTCTACGCCACCACCAGTGAAACACCCGCCCATGCAGAAGTGCTGAGCGACGCCAGGGAAGGTGAAGACGTGGCACTCACCAAGTTAAGTGGACTCATAGAACTTGATCCCGGATATGTAATTATAATTAAGCTTCCAACCATCAATCAGGGCGGTTCAAGTGCCTCTGATCTGGAAAAAATTAAAGACATCCTGACGGACAGGAAGGAAGAAATCGACCGCATGGGAATAATGGGAACCGTGTCCCGGGTGGTTGCGGAAAAATTAGGTATACAGGCTGATTTTGAATTTGCAACCCCTGAGGCAGCCGTGGCCGCCGCCAAAAGGGGCCTCAACGTACTGGTCTTTGCCGTGGGTAAGATGACCAATATCATAACCCGTAAACTGGATGATGAAGATATTAAATACTTGGTTGAGGATGTTAAGAAGTAAACATGCCCTCGAGGATGTTAAAAAATAACTTATTTTAGGTAATTTTAAAGGAACCTACAACCCATATCATCAATTTTAGAGATTATAGCATCATCTAAACTTGTATCTGGTGTTTCAGAGAGTGCAAATGCCGTGTTTCCCAGCATAGCCATACTGGCCCCCAGGGTCTCTTCTTCCAGTATGTCCACCACTTCTTTAAGCTGTGAATTCATGAGTGAGGTTTTCTCTGCAAATCTCTGGGATAGTTTAAAGAAGTTATGGATATCTGGTTTTTCCAGAAGTTCACCCAGCAGGGTTTCACCGGTTTGGTTGATTTTCTTCTGCCAGTAGGGATCTTCGATTATGGTGGATGTTTCAATTTCTCCCAGGGTCTTGCTGATGATGTAATATTCATCAACACCCCGGCTTCGACCGGGAAGAATCCTATCTGTTCTACCGTATCCTGGGGCGCCTTCTTTAAGCCTTAAGACCAGTCCGCCGGTGATCTCTGCTATGACATCACCTAAACCACTTTTCATCTCAATCTCCGCCAGATGGGCTATGGATGCCGCCCTATTATAGGTTAAAGGGAGTTTAAGGGCTTTTACAATTCCCAGCGATGTTCCCAGGGCACAGGCGGCTGAAACCCCGAATCCACTGCCCACCGGGATTTGAAACTCATGGTTGATGGTAATTTTTTCATTAACAATTGTAAATCGCTCTTTAATTAAATCTATAGTCTTGTAGGTTATAGAAGAAAGTTTAGAATCTGATTCACCGTTAATTATAACATCTACACCATCACCATCTTCAATGGATACATCGGTTATTACCCCTTTATCCAGGACTATCCCTGCACCCCGGGAACCCTTTCTCAGTGGATCTAAGTCAGGTATAATCTGGAAAAACCCGGTTATATGTGAAGGAACGAATAAAGAACTTTTCAATCAAAATCACCATTATTATTTATGCCAAGAATACCATATAACAATAAGCACAATCAAGGTAATTGTTTAAAGTATAGCTAATAATAAATTTGAGTTGATTCTCATGAGTAAAAGAATAGATTTACATACCCACAGCATATTCAGTGATGGTGAACTGCTCCCATCTGAAATAGCCAGACGCGCACAGGTCCTGGATCATGAGGCCGTGGCCATAACCGACCATGTCGACGCGTCCAACATCGACAGTGTGGGAAAAATAATAAACGCGATTAATGATATCCGGGATAACTGGGATATCAACGTTATTCCTGGGGCTGAAATAACCCATGCACCAGTTGAAGTAATTGATAAACTGGCCGTCCAAGCCAGGAAGTTAGGTGCAGAAATTATCGTAGCCCACGGAGAGACTCTGGTGGAACCAGTCCTGGAGGGCACGAATTTCACCGCGGTTAACATTCCAGAAATTGATATACTGGCCCATCCAGGACTTATAACCGTTGAAGAAGCTGAAATTGCCCGTGATAATGATATCGCACTGGAGATAAGTTCCAGAAGGGGGCACTGCCTTGCCAACGGATATGTGGCCAAGGTGGCAATGGAGGTAGGAGCCAACCTGGTGATGGACACCGATACACACGCCCCAGAAGACTTAATATCCTATGAAACCGCACTTAAGATAATTAAAGGTGCTGGGATTCCAGATAAAGAAGTTCATAAAATTTTAAGAACCAACCCCCTGAATATATTGGGTAAAAATGGATATTAAACACTTCACGAAAATAGTAAGTTTAATTAAGGTCAGGGAACTAATTAAATAATATGAGGTGTGTTAAATGAACGATAAAATAATGGGCATAATATATTTGATTCTTGGAATTTTAATCATAGTGGTATGGTTCACTGCCATATGGTTCTTCGGTTATCTCTTATGGATAATCGCTATAGTTGCCATCTTAGCTGGAATATACCTGCTGTTTTTGAAAAAAAACTAACCAACCTTTTTTTTATTTTAAGACTTCATATTCCAGTATAAAATCTTTTCCTAATTTATAACTCTTTTTAAGCTCTAATTTAAAGGCGTCCTTCATGTAATCCACGCCCTCACCCCCTGCCAGAGTTTTAGCACCTACTCCCCCGGCTATCATGGGTGCGATACATACTCTGACTTCATCCACCAGGCCGGCCTGGAGCATGGAGAAGTTTAAGGTCGAACCGCCCTCCAGGAGTAATGACCGTACCCCCCTCTGGGCCAGTTCATCCATTAAGATGGCAAGATCCACCCTGGCCTCACCAGCCAGTATTACATCTACATTTCCCCCCTTATCCCTCAATGCTTTGACTCTTTCTCCTGGTGCTTTCTGGGAAACAGCTATTAAAGTCCCGGCTTCCTGGTTAAGCACACGTGAATTTAAGGGAGTTCTGGCTTTACTATCTGTTATCACCCTTAACGGGTTATCAAATTCCCTTAATGAACTATCAGATTCATCTGGTTGGAATTTATGAACGGTTAACCTTGGATCGTCTTCTAAGACCGTGTTGACCCCCACCATTATGGCATCCAGTTTCCTTCTAAGCTGGTGCACTCTTAGAAGATCTTCCGGGCCGGAAATTTCTGAACTACCTGTTCTGGTGGCTATCTTCCCGTCCAAGGTCATGGCAGAATTTAATATAACATGGGGCTTCATTTTCTAACCTGTAAAAGATTTTTAAGTGGACTAATTACTTAACCAGGTGTTGGCTATAAAAAATATTTATAAATATAATTCCTATTATAATTAGTTAAACTTAAGTTTTTATTGTTTTATGTAGTTTTAGTTGAAGGAGAACACAGAAATGGATAACAGACGCTATCAAAGGGGTTTAAAACATCTCGAAGAACATAACAGTGAAAATTATAAAAAATTAAGGGAAAACTTGGGGGATATTGCACCGGATCTAGCACGATACGTTGCTGAATTTGCCTACGGCGACATCTACAGCAGACCTAGTCTTGACCTGAAGTCCCGGGAGATAGCCACGGTGGCTGCACTCACTGCCCTGGGCAATGCGCCTCTGCAACTCCAGAGCCATATAGAAGGTGCTTTAAACAGCGGATGCACCCGTGAAGAGATTGTAGAGGTAATAATACAGATGGCGGTTTATGCCGGTTTCCCTGCAGCCATCAACGGTATAAATGCTGCAAAAGAGGTTTTCACCAAGTTAGATGAGTAAGGAAAGTAGTGGGGGTAATGTACTTCCAGTGGGAGGGTAATATACTTCTAAAGCTTTCAAATATCAATGATACCCAGTCCATTTTCTATGGTCATGTTGACGTTTGATTTGTCTTCTATACTTTTTAAAAAGGCATTAGCCCTCTGATCATCCATGATGTGGGGAGCATAATTATAAACAAGGATGGGGTGTATTATTGTCTGCGCAGTTCCGTTTGTGACCTTATACTCTACAATGATGTTATTTGGACTTCCTGCGGTAAGATCATAGAACACAGTGTTACCTAGACTGTAGAAGATCAGCTTTCCCTTGTACATCTCTATTTCCTGTGTTACATGGGGATGGTTGCCTATGATGAGATCAGCACCCTCATCTATACTTTTTCTGGATACTTCTTCCTGACTTTCATCATGCCATAGGGAATACTCAACTCCATAGTGGAAACACACCACCACCAGGTCAGAATTATTTCGAACCGTGGCTATGCTCTTCTTAATCAGATCCCAGTTCATAGGAGCATATCCTGGCCGTGAATCTGTGGCTGCCTGGACCTGTGTTGTCGGATCAAAGGGGAAAGTGGTGTTGTCATAGAAACTTAAAATGGCGATGGTAACGTTGTTCACCTTATAATAGAGTGGCTGACTGGCTTCATCAATATTCTCCCCGGCCCCCACGTAGGAGACATTATTCTCCTTTAAAGCTGTTATGGTATCATGTAACCCTGTGGGCCCGTAATCCATGATATGGTTGTTGGCCAGGGTAGCCACATCGATGAAGTTATCCTTTAAGTAATGTGCAAATTGGGGGTTTGCCTTAAATGGTATGACTTGCTTCCAGTTTTGATTGGAATTGGTAAATGGAGCTTCTAAGTTTACGACGACCAGATCTGATTTTTCAAACATCGGTTTTAGATCTGCAAACACGTTCTGACCGGCGGCCAGTGCTGTTCCCACTCTTGGTCCCAGCATCACATCTCCAGTGAAGATGATGGATATATTTGCTTCCTGTAACCTTGACTTCTGTTCTTGGCTGTTGTTGAAGCTTGGATTAATATATAATATCGAAAAAATTAGTGCAACTGCCAAAATTAAAACTACCACCACTACATATGATCTGCGAGCCATTCACTTACAACCTGAAAATTTTTTCTGCATTTTTTTGGGTTACCCGGTCAATCTCGTCCCTGCTTGTATCCTTTACCTGGGCAACGGTCTTCACCACTTCTTCCACGTATGCTGGTTCATTACGGCCTTTAAATGGGGATAGGTAGGGACTGTCAGTTTCTGTGAGCATGCTATAGAGGGGGATTTCCCTTGCCAGTTCCTGGTGGTGGTCGGAAAAGCTGATGATGGTTGATAAGGATAGGTAGTACCCTTCATCTACTATTGCACTGGCTGTCCGGGCGTTGCCCCCATAGCAGTGGAATATAACCTGGGGTACTGTGTTTTTTACCATGTTCAGGGCGGTTTCCTCAGAATCACGGGCGTGTATAACCAGGGGCTTTTCAAACTCAACCGCCAAATCTATAAATCTTTTAAATATATCTATCTGTCTCTTTTTTTGTTCTTCACCCTTTATCTGGTGGAAATCAAGACCTGTCTCGCCTAAGGCCACTGTTTTATCTATATTATCAACAATTTCCCCTAGGGCCTGGTCTATAATCGTAGAATCGGCTTTAACTGCATTGTGTGGGTGGAAACCAAGAGTGGCATATAGAAATCCAGGATATTCTTCTTGCAGTTTTAATGTGCGCCGGTTACCACCTAGACTTGCTCCGGAGTTGATGATGGCCCGTAGTTTCTCCTGGGCCCTTTGCATTACTTCTCCCCTGTTTTTGTTGTATTCTTTGAAGTCTACATGGCAGTGTGCGTCGATCATTTTCCAAACTCCCGATTATATGATATGAAAATTATGTATTAAATCTTAACCTCCAGTCTGAATGAAAATAAAAAAAATCCTATTCCTATCTGAATTTTAAACCCCCCTAATGAAAATAAAAGAAATTCTATCTGTATCTAATAATTAACCCCACCTTATGAAAATAAAAAATTTACAACTCCTAATTATTATACCCCAAACCTTCTTTCCCTCTGTTGGTAATCTCTTAAAGCCCTTAGGAAATCTACTTTCCTGAGTTGTGGCCATAAACTGTCACAGAAATAGAGTTCACTGTAGGATGATTGCCAGAGTAAGAATCCGCTGAGTCTTTCTTCTCCACTGGTTCTTATGATCAGGTTGGGGTCCGCCAGTCCGGCGGTGTATAGATTTTCATTTATAACCTTTTCATCTATATCCTCTGGGTCGAGTTTACCATCTTTAACCTGATCTGCTATTTTCTGCATGGCATCGACTATTTCTAAACGTCCGTCGTATCCTATAGCGATATTTACCTGTCTTTTATTGTATTTGCTGGTGGATTCTTCCGCATGTCTTATGGCTTCTCTTACATCATCCGGTAAGAGTTCCAGTTTACCCACCGCCTTTAGCTTTACTTCGTTTTTATGGATCCTTTTATTTTGGGCTATGGATGCGAAGTTGTACTTGAATAGTTCCATTAAACCTTTTACTTCCTCTGGTGGTCTTTTAAAGTTTTCTATGGAAAATGCGTATACGGTGACTATCTCTATCCCTAAATCAATACACCAGTCCAGCACCTTTTCCAGGGTGTCCACTCCCCGTTTGTGACCTTCAATTGAATCCATGTCACCCTGTATTTTGGAGTATCTTCTGTTACCGTCCATTATTAGGGCTACGTGTCTGGGCATGTTTTCTGTACGGAGATTTCGAGAGATGTACCATTCGTATACTGTATATAGTGGTTTTAAAAGTGACATTGTTACTCCCAGCATCTTAGTATATTTAGATTTATAAGTGATCCTATAAAAAATAAACTATCATAATCAGATATAAAAAAGATGCTTATTGACCTATTATTTACTTAAATCAGTGCTTTTTTTCTTTTTAATCTTATTTTCCATTTCAAATAATTGCTAAATTTTATTTCTAAGGTTATTAATCTTTGAATCCATCAGGTATTTGGCGAATTTCAACTTTCCTCTTCCATCAATTCTAATACCTCATCACACTGAATCCATCAGGTATTTGGCGAATTTCAACGCCCGGGTATAACCTTCCACTGTGAGGGATCGTGAAGTATCGATTAATATCACGTCCATTCCCAGGGTTACAGCGCCATGGCTTTCTCCACATCCTGATAAAACAAGAGATCTGAATATTAAATTCCCGGTGATACCATCTGGTGCCAGTATAAAATTTGAATTATCATGAATTGCTTCTTCAATCAATATATGATGATGTTTAACTGGATATTTATTCCTTGTGATCTCTGTTAACAACTCTCCCTCTGCAATGGATCTATCGATCTTCTGGCTTCTTCCAAGATCCTGGACTCTGCCACCGGAAAGTATGGCTATTTTAGGTTTAATATTAATTTTTTCCAGGAATCGTGCCCCCAGCTTTATTATCTGCAGTTTCTGTTCCAGATGGTCCCCTTCATCGATGCCCACTGGTGCCAGGAAAAATTTATGCCCCTTAATTTCTATAAAAGACGCACGATAGAATTCCTTATACCTGTTTTTCAGTCCAGCCATAATCTGGGAAGCACCCAGGGACCCCCTTACATAGGCCTGAGCTTTATTACCTATTATGGACTCTACAAATTCTTCTGGAGAATCCACCAGTTGCACAGGGAAATCTACCCTCTGTGAGGCGGTTATTATATTTTTATTTCCCCCCACACCAGCAATTATCGTCATTTAATACCCTTCCATAACTTTTTAACCGAGCCAAGTTTGATCTCTATTAATATATGATTTTACCTAATAAAAAAAGGGTAATATATATAGGCAATAAGTTACTAATCATTAACAGCGATATATAAGGTTTGTAAAATGACCACACCTAAAGATGCTACTAAACAACAACTCCCACTTGAATCTAATGGGTATCTGTATTGTAGAAAATGTCAGGGTTACTACCGTCTTCAGGATGGTGAGAGTAAGGATGATTTTGTCTCATGTGAATGTGGATGGGAGTTAGAATTCATTGAAAGTCTACCTACCCAATCTTCTGATCATTATTCCGGGCTTGATGAATTGGACGATACAGAAGAAATAGAGCAGTTACTGACCTTGCTTAAGAGTAAATCAGCAAAAAGAAAGGCCATAATTAAAAATCTTTCCAAACATATACATATCCAGGAAGAACTGCTCAACGAGATCAAAGAGGAAAGATGGACAGTATGGGATGTTTTAAACGAAAGAAATCTGCAGGCTGATATCAAAAATCAGAAAAGACTCCTGGATGATATCTCAGATAATGAAGATAGGTTGATGTCCATCGTAAGAGAACAGCGGACCAAGGCATATGAGAGTGAGAAACTCACATTTACTGGTTTTTTAAAAACTCCTTTATTTATTATTCTGGTAGTTATCGTTGTAGTGGTGGTTCTACTGTTTTTATTTATTTGAAAGTCGTGGTTTTACTGTTTTTATTTATTTAAAAAGGGGACTCCATTGATTGATTTAAAAGAAATTTAATAGATTAATTTAAAAGGAGTTTGGTAAATTTATCCCTTCAGTGCTTCCCCAACAGCCTCTAAGGTATGTTCTAAGTCATCTTCAGAGTGTTTTAAGGAGATAAAGCAGCATTCAAACTGGGATGGGGGAATAAACACCCCTTTTTCCAGGAGTTCATGGAAATATTTGTCGAACTTCTGAGTATCGGCTGTTTTTGCATCCTGGTAATCGTGCACATCCTTACCAGTGAAGTATATCTGGAACATGGAGCTTAATCCAGCAACCTTATAATCTAAATCCTGTTCTTCTAAAATATCTCCAATACCCTTTCGCAGGTACTGGCCTTTCTTCTCCAGCTGGGTGTAGAAGTTTTTATCGAGAAGTTCCAGTGTGGTGAGACCGGCTGTAATTGATATAGGATTTCCATTAAAGGTACCTGCCTGGTAAACATCCCCCTGCGGGGCTAATTTCTCCATGTACTCTCGTTTTCCAGATATTGCCCCTATAGGGAATCCACCACCTAATATTTTCCCAAAAGTTACCAGATCGGGTGTTACACCGTAATATTCCTGAGCACCTCCCTCTGCCAGTCTAAAACCAGTTATCACCTCGTCGAAGATGAGTATGATGCCGTTTTCACTGGTGATCTGGCGTAAAAATTCAAGGTAACCCTCTCTTGGTGGGATGCAGCCCACGTTGCCCATCACCGGTTCAACGATAATGGTAGCTATCTCCTCCCATTCTTCTCGGATCAAATCCTCCACTGCCTCAGTATCATTAAATGGAATCAGTACGGTATTTTTAGTGGTTTCCTCGGGTACTCCTGGTGAATCAGGCAACCCCATGGCCCCTGATCCGGATTTCACCAGCACGTAATCGTGAGCTCCGTGGTAGGATCCTTCAAATTTAACGATCTTCTTCCTGCCGGTTACGGCTCTCGCGAGTCTTATAGCACTCATGGTGGCCTCTGTACCTGAATTTACAAATCTCACCATGTCGGCACAGGGCACCCTCCCAGTAACCAACTTAGCTAATTCTATCTCATTCTGAGTGGGCACACCGTAGGCTGTACCCAGTTCAAGCTGTTTTTCCACTGCTTTAACTATGTCTGGGTGGGAATGTCCTAGAACCAGGGGACCGTAGGCCAGACAATAATCTATATAATCTTTACCATCCACGTCCTTTAGATGTGAGCTGGAAGCACATTCAGCAAAGAAAGGGTAGGGTTTGAAGGCCCTTACCGGGGAATCAACCCCTCCAGGTAGATATTTTTTAGCTTCGTTAAATAGATCTTCTGATTTCATGGTGTATTCTCCTTTAAATCCATAGAATTTTTAATTATCCTTATAAATCCCTATTTTAAATCAATCAATGAAATCCCCTTTTTAAATAAAACAAGTCATCTCGATGCTTTATCAAGATTGATCAGGGCATTTACAGCCGCAACCGCCACGGGAGTCCCGCCTTTAGGCCCCCCGGTTATTAGATGAGGGATGTCAGTTTCATCCAGTGCTTTTTTTGCCTCAGCAGCCCCTACAAATCCTACTGGGACACCTATTACTGATTTTACCTTCATCAGGTCCTTCCGGGTTAACTCCAGGACTTCGAGCAAGGCGGTTGGTGAGTTTCCTATGGCCACTATGCCGTCGAATCCATCCTCTGCAGCGACCTGCATGGCGGCGGCTGCCCGGGTTATTCCTTCCCTTTTTGCAATTTCCAGGGTCTTTTCATGGTTGATGTAGCACCTGACTTTACCGGGATATTTATTTATACCCACTTTCACCATGTTTATATCGGTCAATATGTCCTTACCGGCCTGGATTGATTTTAAGCTTTCATCTACAAAATCCGGGCTCATCCTGGTGATTTCCGCATATTCTGGGTCGGCTGTGGAGTGCACTATCCTCTCCACTATGGATCTCTCTTCCGGTTTCAGGTGCCTGGTTTTATCATCTATCAGGGATTTCACTATTTTTCTGCTTTTTGTGGCAATTTCATGGCCCTGTTTGGTTGAAGCGCCCATGAACATGTTGGTTGAGATAAAATTTTTTATATTTCTCATGGTATCCTTTATTGGAGTTTTAGTTTTTATTTTTAATTCGTCAATTGATGTTTTTTAATTAACCTATTATTTTAATTTTTTTAAACAAATTCATTGAATTTAAACCATTCAAGGAGAAATTTAGGTGAAATTACTTTAATAAGTTTTAATAGAATAGTAACATAGTTTGATTGGAGGTAAACTGATGAAAGAGGATGTAAAAGATATAAAAGGTCAGGTATCTCAAACAATTGCCACTTTGATGACCACAGCATTTGGATTAATAGCGGCACTCGCCTGGAATGAAGCTATTAAGGCAATAATACTCCAGTACTTCCAGGCAGACAGCGGTATTACAGGATTGTTAATATACGCTATTTTGATAACCATAATAGCAGTGGTAGCCACCCTGATAATTGCTAGAGTTATAGCCAAACCATCGGTGCAGGAAGTTAGAATAGTGGAATGAATAGAGGGTGTAAAGTTTTGGGTGTTGAGGCATTTTTCTTGAAAAACAAGATACAAAACCAACAAAAGAATACTCAACTACCTAAACCTAAAAATGAAAAAATAGACACAAAAAACACGAAAAAAAATCAACACCCCATAACTTTACAAACTCCAAAAAATTTAAAAAAAATAAATTGAAGTTTAACACGTAGTTAAATCTTGGTTAGTTCGAATCTACAGAAATCATCTCCAAGTGCCCAGCAGTTCACCTCTATAAACTGCCATTTTTCGCCTGTTATCTCTGAAAGACCTCCGGTAATTCGTCCTCCTTCATAATAACATACGGGATTACCTAAAATTGGCATTCCAGAACAGCTCATGCATTCATCGATTTTGATAGTGATTTTTTCGTCTTCAATGCTTTCGGCAGTCAGGATGCCGTAGCCCCAATTTCCAAAATCAAATTTTACAATGTCAAGCCAGCCTTGGACATCTCCTTTCTCCACTTTCCCTGTATCCATCATTTGTTTAGCTCTTAGAGATGAAAATTCACCACCTGCTATTCTGAGTATGGAGCCCATGGTCCCCATGCCAAACTGTTTACTCCCTGTAATGATGATAGATCTTATGGCACCCACGGAATTTGCAGATACCAGACTCTTTCTTTCTTCACAGAACGGTCCCAGTCTGGTAGCGTTTGTTTCTGGTTTTAAACATAGTACGCTGGCGCCCTCTTTCAAAATTAACCCCATGTTTTGTAGATACTCGTCGTAATTTTTGTATTCTGGCATTTGATCAACCTTTATATTAAATCGATTATTCGTTCCGAACTTCTTTTCATTTCCAATCGAATCAGTCCGAGATTTATATTTACATCGGTTATTACGACTAAAATAGCCTCTTTGGAGTCTATCATCAGTGTTTTACCCTTGTTACCCTCTATCATAACCTGTTGAAGGTGGTCATGTTTCATTTCTTCTGTAGATCTCTCGGCTGTACCGAAGACAGCTGAAGACATGGCTCCCACAAGTTCAGAGTCTATATCGGAGGTGACTTCTTTTTCTATAATTAAACCATCCTTTCCAACAACCAAAGACCCATTCACACCTTGAATTCTACCTAAGTCTTTTAGCACCCTATCTATCATTTAAACTACCTCTAAAATCAAATAAACTATTGTCCTTCCGTGTCTAGCGTCATAGACGGATTATCTTATTTCCCCTATGATCATTCAACGATTTTTTCATGATCATTCACTGAAAATTGAAAAATTTCTGAATTTAATCTGTGTTTTGATCAATCCTTCATGAATGTTCATGATATATATGAGATACTAAATGGTCTAGTTGGATATCATATAAACCTTTGTAATAAGTTCATTTAGAAAGACTTATATTCGTTATATAGATTTAACAGTTCGAATATAAAAAAGGTATAACGTCGGCGAAGATATAAAAGAATATTGGATAAATTAGGTGTTATACATAAAAATGCATATTTCATGGTTCTGTCTAAAATGTTGCTGTTTTAGTTTTTTTTGGTGTTTCTTGTGTCCATCGGTATTCGGCGAAGTTTAGATGCATTTTTAGTCCTTGGTCTGTTTTGTATCCTTTTTTTCAGGTATCCTAGTAGTGTTATACCGTTAGTGTCGTTCTTTTTGTCATTTGTGGAGGGTATATCGTCATTGCCTATGTGATTGATTGTTTTATTGAATATTTTGCTTAGTTTGTGAAGGAATTTTCCTATAATTGGTGGTAGATATTTTATATTATTGTATAGCATTGAAAATCTTGTTTTAGTGCTTTGCACTGAATTAATTCCTGACTTTGAAAGACTCACACAATATGAAAAACCCATATATACAACGAACATCCAACAAAATTGAAAATTACTACAGACAAACAGACCCAGAACAAAATAAAAACAAGATACACAACCAACAAAGGAATACTCAACTACCTAAACCTAAAATAAAAAAATGGACACACAAACACGAAAAAAATCAACATCCAATAACTTTACAAACTCCAAAAAAATTTAAAAAAGAATAAAATTTTTTTTAAGAACTAAATCAGATTAAGTTGTGGATTGTTCCAGATTTTTCTGTGAATCTTCCACTTCCTCTGTTTTAACCACTTCTGTTTTAGCCAAGCGATCCAAGTATCTTTCCCTGGGTTTTCCCATGGCAAAGCCCACTATAACATCCACTACTAGTGGGAACCATAAAATTTTGGATAAATTCCGTATTAATGTCTTTTTATAACCTATTTCCCCCTTGATTGCCCTGACTTTTAATTTCATAACGTTCTTTCCTGGTGTGGTACTGTATTTACCTTCAAAGTAAGTGAAATAGGCCACGATCACTACTGCGGCAAGTGGAACCCAGATATTAAAAAGTACAAGTAGATTAAGTAATACAATCACTGGATAAATAACAGCTACTATAACCCATAATAACAGTGTGATAATTAAAGCATCAATAATCAAAGCCACAAATCGCTTTCCCCATAAACCTGGCATGGGATCCTCTCCTTCTCAATTTGTTAATACTATTTTATGTTTAAATAAGTTTATAAATGTATTTAATGAACCAAACTAAATTATTTAACAGACCCTGGGCACTGGATCAGCTATTGGCTCTTCCAGAATCCTTTTACCCCCGAGGGTGGTTATCATAATCACGTGTTCATCCTCGGTGACCTCACCAATTATCTGGGCTTCCTTTCCATACTTGGTCTTTCGAATGGCCTCTAAAATTTCCGGGGCTTTCTCTTTTTCTACCCCCAATATGACCTTTCCTTCATTTGCAACTTCATAAGGGTCTATTCCCAGCATTTCAGAGGCAGCATTGACTTCCTTTTTAAATGGTATCTTTTCCTCGTCGATGAGCATTCCCACTCCAGATTTAGAGGCCAGTTCATTCAGGGCGTTGGCAATACCTCCCCGGGTAGGGTCCTTCATGGCGGTGACACCCCCAATTTCCAGTGCGGCTTTAACCATTCCCCATACTGGGGCGACATCGGATTTAAGGTCTGTATCAAATCCGAACCCTTCCCGGAAGGACATGAGGGATATCCCATGGTCACCCACACTCCCGGTGAGGATTACCTTATCGCCAACCTTTAAGTCTGAATCCCTTTTAATTTCTCCTTTTCGGGCGATTCCTATGCCCGTGGTGGTTATTATTATCTTGTCCAGTTTATCTTTCTCCATGACCTTTGTATCACCGGTTACTATGGCTACTCCTGCTTCAGTAGCCACTGCATCCATGGATTTCACTATCTTCTCCAGGTCTTCACTGGAAAAACCTTCGCTGATAATCATGGCACTGGCTATGGCCAGTGGCTTAGCGCCCATGACTGACACGTCATTTACAGTCCCAGCTATGGATATTTTTCCTATATCTCCTCCAGGAAAGAAGATTGGATCGATGGTATGGCTGTCTGTGCTTATTACGATTTCATATTCATCCAGGGGGATGGTGGCTCCGTCGTCCAGTTCCTCTAATCCGATTCCACCGTTTACACTTTTATTTTTGATATTTTCCAGTATGATTCCTGATATCAGGCCCTGCATGATTTCTCCGCCGGCCCCATGTGACATCCCGATTTTCATTTTATCTCACCTTTACTTTGAAAATTTAGATTATTACCTCTTAAATTTCAACGTTCAATTGATTAATAAAAAAATATAATTAATATTGAAAATAGTTTTGATTTACTAGATAACTAATTTCATTTCATCTTACACATATTTAAGTATAGTCATATATATTCAGTACAAACATCACTAAGGTTTATCCATCAAAAAATTAAATAACTTGTAATGTAACTATGTTTTAATTTAATGAAAGTATAAATTTAGATGGAATTAATTTAAGATAACAAAAGTGATTGAATGCTTTCATTTTTATAAGATTTGTTATTTGAGGTGAAATAATGGCAATATGGCAAGGAAAATCATTGAGAAAACACACCGGCGGACGGAGTAAATCTAATCGAAATAAAAGAAAGATCGAATTTGGAAGGGACCCAGCAGAGACCAAAATTGGTGAACGTAAGATCAAGAAGATCCGTGCTAAAGGGGGAAATGAAAAGATCCGCCTTACCAATGAAAACAAGATAAACGTGGTGGACCCTAAAAACAACAAAGTCCAGGTAACTGAGATTCTAAACGTCATCGAAAATGCGGCCAACATCCAATTTGTAAGAAGGAACATTATAAACAAAGGTGCCGTGGTGGAAACCAGTCTGGGTAAAGTAAAGGTAACATCCCGGCCCGGTCAACATGGCATCATAAATGGTGTACTGGTTGAATGATAACAGCCGATTTTTAGAGATCAAAGATAAAGCACAAAGCTTCACTTCCCAGGTTAATCAGGACCTTCCAGAAGGTATGGAGCTTGAGTTTGAGGGTTTTTTCCAGAGGGGCTTCTTCGTAACCAAGAAACGGTACGCCCTGATACAGGACGGCAACATCGTGGTAAAGGGCCTGGAACTTGTCAGGCGAGACTGGGCCCCTGTAGCTAAAAAAACCCAGGAAAAAGTATTAAGGGCCTTGCTGGAGGAAGGATCACCCCAGAAGGCCGTGAGAATCGTTCAGGATACTATGCAGGAGATAAAGGATGGGAATATCTCCCTGGAAAATCTGGTGATCCACACCCAGCTAACCAAAAACCCCGAGGAATACGTTCAAAGCGCACCCCATGTGATGGCTGCTAAAAAGGCCATGGCGAAGGGTAGGAAGGTTGGTCCCGGTACCATCATCAGATACGTGGTGGTAAGGGGGAGGGAAGCCATCAGTCAAAGGGCGGTTCCCCTGGAAGACGCCGATGTCTCCCAGTACGATCCATCATACTACATTGATAATCAGGTTTTACCGGCTGTTACCCGAATTATAGAGGCTGTGGGTTATCCTAAGGAGGATATTATTCATAAGGAAAAACAGAGCAGTCTGGATGCATTTTTTTAGGTGAAATGCATCGTGTAAATTTCTTTTTATAAACAAATTTTTTTTAATAGAATTTTCTAATAGAATTTTTTTTGATCAATTTTATAAAAGGTTTAATAGTATTTCTGCTAAAGAGTATGTACATGAGCAAAGCTGTCTTCTTTGATATTGATGATACTTTATACGACACATCTGGTTTTGCCAAATTAGCTAGAAAGGCAGCCATTGGTGTGATGATAGATGCGGGGTTACCCTTGTCCTCAGATGAGGCCTATAAATTACTCCGGGAGATAATCAAGGAGAAAGGCTCCAACTATGATAAGCATTTCAACGTCTTGACCAAACAGGTATTTGGTGAGGAAAAACCCCTGTTAATTGCCCTGGGAATGATAACCTACCATAACGTTAAATTCGCTCTTTTAAGACTGTTTCCAGAGACCATACCCACTTTGATCTACTTGAAAAGTCAGGGCTACCATTTAGGGGTTATATCCAATGGAATTACCATTAAACAATGGGAGAAGCTTATAAGACTTGGTCTGCACCATTTTTTCGATGAAGTAATAACTTCTGAAGAGGTAGGTGCGGAGAAACCAGATAAGAAAATATTCCAGCAGGCCCTGGATAGGATGGAATGTAATGCGGAAAATTCCATCATGATCGGTAATAAATTCAGCGAAGATATCCTGGGGGCTATTGATATTGGAATGGATGCTATCTTGGTTAATTCTGAGTTAAGTCGAGAGGAGAAGTTATTCTTGAAGGAGAGGAATATTGAACTGGAAGTTCTGCCCAACCTTCAGGACGTTAAGAAGATACTTTAAACCCAACATTATTTTTGCAAACACTGATTTTGTTTTAAAAAAAGCACCCATAGATTTTACATAAACCACCTATCATCAATTTCTCAGTGATCTTTACTGGTTTCTAGTTTTTATATGAAGAGGGTTAATATATTACAACATATTTAATTTGAAAGAGATTAAACATTGTAGGGGATGTATTATTATGGATTATTATCACGGTCCTAAGATGGAAAAACTATTTAAATATCTTGAACAACCCAGAACCCTGGAAGAACTTAATTTGTCTGAATCTTTTATAAAAGATTTGATTTTGAAAATTGTCTCTAGTTTTGGTACCGTTAAAACCAGCGTGATCAATGAGATTACCGGGATACACTGGGATATAATGGAAAAAGTATTAAATGACCTGGAAAAAGGAGGTTTTTGCGCCCCTACCAGTGGAGGGTTCTTATTTTCCAGTATACAATTCACCATAACCCAGAAAGGCCGTGAAAAAGCCCGTGGTGTTACTGAAGAAAATCCCTACATCGGAATCGCCCCGGTGGCCTATGAAGATTACTATACTGTAATGGAATTACAGATGAAAGACCGTTATCCCATAAAAATCCCCAGTGATGTGGTAGAATATGCATTTAAAGATATAGTGGGAGTTAATTACGCTAAAGAGTGTATGATGGAGTCATGTACCATTGGTAAGGGCATATTTGTCTACGGTTCCCCAGGAACTGGTAAAACATTTATTATTAGTAAAATGCCGGAACTACTACCCCCACTCGTAATTCCCAAATTTATAGAGTTCAGTGGTAGGGTGATACAGCTTTACGATCAGGATTTCCATAAAAAATGCGAAGAACAACCCCAGGATCCACGTTGGGTGAAAATATACGCCCCATTTGTTATAACTGGTGCTGAATTGAGCTTAAATAAATTAGAAACCAATTATGACGCCAATAAAGGTGTGTATGAAACCTCACCCATAATAAAGGCAAACGGGGGGATACTGCTTATAGATGATTTAGGAAGACAGAGGGATGACCATGAGATGATCTTAAACCGTCTCATCGTTCCCATGGAAAATAAAAAAGACGCCATCTATGTGAGAGGGATACCGGTCATTGTACATACTCATTTCATTCCAGCGTTCTCCACCAACTTGGATATAAGTATCATGGACGAAGCCCACCTTAGAAGAGCTCCTCTACACATTTTTCTAATGAATCCCAACCTGGACGATGTTGTAGAGGTCTTCAGACGAAACATGGAGCTCCTTGATGAAGATTACAATGAAGGGGTGCTGGAACGGTTCAGAAAAGTTTATGAAACTCGTAAAAAAGGAGGGGAAGGTCTGGAACCCAGCTTCGCCCATGCCAGGGATGTGGCTCAAATTGCCCAGTCCGTCCGTATAATTCAAAATAAAGATTTAATTGACATCCCCATCCTTGAAGAAGCCTTAAATAAGCATGTTTTAATTGTTCTGCAGAGAATGAACATCGACATTGCTCAAATATCCAACAAAATACGCACCTTCCGGGTGAAAACAGGTGCTGTTGAGGAGGCTTACCAGGCCCTGGAAGATTATTCACCTATAAAAATATCTTCTGAGTCAAATGCAGTGGTAGTAGACTTAGAAGAAAACAAAACCCCGGCTGAACTCTTAGAATATCTTAAAGAACAGGATATTCCAGTAGATAATGTAGAAATAATAGCTGAATCTGAAAAGGAGTTACGTAGAACCATACTGGAGCATTATGAATAAACTTTATATGTAGCTAAATTTTAATCATATCTTTAAGAAAAGATTTTTTTTATGTGTCTAAATTTTTATATGTAGAATTGTGCCTTTAATTAAAAAATTCTTTTATGTACGTAGAAGTCTATTTAACAAAACATAGAGTCTATTTAAATAAAAAAATACCCAGAAAATGTTGATTTAATGAAAAAACACTTATCTCTGATTGTATTAATTTTAATAATCATATCAGCAGCATACCTTGGCTTCAACTTTGGACTGACCAAACACTATGATGATGGGGAAATTTCCTTTGATTATCCCCAGGGTTGGGACGAAAAACCAGGCTCTAACTCATCGCAGGTGGTATCATTCCAACCATCACCTAATTTGAACATAAACATCAACAAACAGGTCATCCCTCCAGGGTATCAGTCCCCGGAAGATTACATCCTTAACTCCACCACCGCATACGATTCCGGATTCAGGTTGATTTCCTCTAACAAGAAAACCATTAATATGGATGTTATCTACGAAAATACCTATAAGATCGAAAGAGATGGAAATATCTACCTGCAAAAGGAGGTATGGGTACCCAAAAATGGTAATCTATACACCGTCATCTACACCCAAAAGGTGATCTCAGGTGACCCCCTGAATGATCTTGGTTCCACCTCCAATATGGAAATCTTAACTGCCCAGTATGGCTTTGAAGTCATCAAAAATAACTTTAAAGTAAATTCAGTATTAATACCCGCGAAAACTCCCTTCTGGGGCAGTGTATCAATCCCATCCTTGGATGTAAACTGGGGAATTCGTTCAGATACAGTAAATGGATATAATTCTGTTTTTTATTACGGTGAAAGTTCCTATCCCGATCAAAACGGCACCATGGGTTTGTTAGGTCATCGTACTATTTTTTCAGCCCCATTTAAAAGTATCAACCAGCTCAAGCCAGAAGATGAAGTGGTGATAAATGACTATCTTACCCAGAGGAAATATATTTATCAGGTGGTGTCCAATGGAGATATTAAATGGGACTATAAAACCGACCCCATAAAATTCCCACCAGGAGACAACAACCTTACCCTGGTAACCTGTTATCCTCCAGGCACAACACAAGCAGCCTGGATGGTACACTGTAAATTGATTAGAATAGAAACTATAAATTGATTAGAATAAAACCGTTAAATTAATAAATTTTACCGATCAAATACAAGTTAGGTGATTAAAATAGCATACAGTCCACTGGTAGAAAGTTCACTGATATTCTCCCATATAATTCCCCCTATACTGGCATTTACAGGGATAATAATTATAACTACAGGAATAATGGATTCCAATAACCGTCAAACTCTAATTGGCGCTTTAATATTTTTAATAGCAGGACTATCCCCCTTCGTAATTTTACCGTTACTGCTGGGATAATAAATAATTCATCTTAAAAGAAACCAGAATAATAATTTATCTCAGGAAACCAGGATAAAAGGAAAGTTTATTCTAGGAATCCTTAAAAAATCTTTATTTTCTTTTTATTTCAAATAAAGCTCCCTTCTGTCCCATCTTAAGTGATGAGATATGGGCTGCGAACCTTCCACATTCTGCAGGATCGGGAGTTTCCAGTTTTTTTACTGCATAGGCGGCCATGAAGGTGTCGCCCAGCCCAGTGGGGTCAACTATCTCTTCTGGTGGAAAAGAGGGTATATCGTGGATATTTTTATTTTCGGCTGTTATTTGGGAATATATAACAGCGCCACGGTCGCCTCTGGTTATAATCACCTCTTCCGGCCCAAAATTGGATAATACCTGGGCGATTTCTGCGCAGTTATCACTGGAATTTCCCAGTATCACCCGGGCTTCCAGTTCGTCTAAAAACAGGAAATCAACCAGTTTGAGGAATCTTTTATAGCCTCTCCAGGGTTTTAAAACCACATTTCCACTTTCAACATGCCTTAAATATCCCTGGGCACCCAGGTAGATGGGTATATCTTGTTTACTTAGATATTGCACTGTTTCTTGGGGAATGTCATAGGGAGATAATGGGGATAAGAGTAGGGCATCGTAGGCTTTGAAGTTTAAATCTTTAAAATTAGCGGGTTTTATTGGATTTACCGGGATTTGTGTTTTCTGTATTCTGTGATTGGGGTTATCATCAGGGTAGATATTCTCAAATTCCATGGTTTTCTCGGTATATATGGGGATTATCTGTGCGGCTCCTGGGAATTGTTTCATTAAGCCTTTGTCCATCTTTGACATAGTGGTAATGACGGTGTTGTCCATTCCCAATCCTGATAGTACTGCTGATTGGTAGTAAACACCACCTCCAACGGTGTTACAAACGTTGTCCCTCTTTACAATTCGGTCTTTGGTTAAAGGGCCGATGATCATGAACTTTGGCATGGTTAAATCTATAAACAGGATATCAAATAAGTTTAGGGATTTTTTGGGTTTTGAACCTGCTCATTTTCTACTGTAGACCAACTTTACCGGAATGCAAAGCAGTGCCTATTAAGAATTTATTCACCCCCCGATCATTCAGGTTCTTTACCTCTTCTGGTGTGATTCCCCCGCCGAGTATCAAAGCATCTTCCATCCCTCTGAAATTATTCAGGAGGTCCAAGTTAAATCCACTTAAAGTTCCCACCCCAGAGATATCAAGTAAAATAATTTCTTCCAGTTTCAGTTTTTCCAGTATAGATTTAACTTCACCGAATGTGAGAGATGGATCTCTGCTTAGTATCTGTCCATCTTTTACATCAATACTAACCATCATCCTCTGCCTGGGGAATTTATGGAATATTTCCCCTAAATCTGCCCAGCTTGTAAGGGTTTCCGTGGCGATTATGATTTTATCTGCAAAATCCAGGGCAAAGGCAAAGCTCTCAATATCTTTAACCCCCCAGTCCAGCATAACCGGCAGTACATGGTTAATTTTCCGGACGATTTCCAGGTTAGAACCTCTCCCCTCAATGGCATCCAGGTCAGCCACGTAGATACGTTTAAATCCCTCTCTTTTAAGGGATATGACTATGTCAACTGGATCTGGAGTTCCGGAATAAACAGTGCGGAGTGGCTTATAGGTGTCCCTCTGGCCTGATTTACCGGATACTGCAATTCCAGACATTAAATCCAGGACAGGTATTAACTCGGTCAAAGATATACCCCACTTTCGTTTTTAAATAAAAAAAAATTAATTAATTAAGAATAAAATTGTTCACCTAAAATTTTCATCGATAAAAACATCTAATTCTTTTAAAGCTGCATCCACTGCACTTTCTGCTATTTCATTTTCATCAGCAGCAGATAACTCATCCAAATCAATATCTACCGTTATATCCACGTTCAATACATCTTCGTATGTGATATCAGCGTTTATATCCAGGTCCAGGATCTCTTTTTTGGAAACCCTGGAAAGTATATAGTTTTCTGCAGCTTCCACAGCTACCTCTGAGACCTTACCCAGTTCCTCGTCGGTTAGCCTTCTCAAGTGCCTAACCCCGGCTGTCCTGGCCCCTGCATGGCTTCCTGTAAGGAGGTCTGCATTTCCTGCAGCTTCTTCATTATCCTTTCTTCCTGTCGGCCTACAGTTTTCTCTCGTAACTTCAATGTCTCCAGTTTATCTTCGAGTTCTGTAACCATCTCATCCTTTTTAACTTTTATAAGAAGATTACCCGCTGTTTTGTAGACATCTGAATCTTCTTCCGCTTTTTTAAGTTCTTCTAAAGCCTTATCAGTTTCTCTGATCTGCATCTCCACGCTCTGCTTCTGCATGGTTATGGCCTGGGCCTGCTGTTGCATCTGCTGGAACTGGGCTATCTGATGCTGTACATTTTTAGGAACTTCCATTTCATTCACCTCTAAATTAAAATTTAACGTTTAATTAAAGTTTTAATCTTTTATTACATCGATTTATTCACATTCAATACATCCAGGGACAGCATTATCCACCTTAGATAGGAGTTCACCGACGCCCTTAAAGATGTAGCGTCTGAAGCAGTGATGTTTACATCCAGTACCTTACCGGTTAAGTTCAACTCCACCCGGGATCTTTCAGATGGGGAAGAATCTACCTCAGGCTCTAGTGCCTTCAAGACTATTTCTGCCTGTTTTACATCCTGGAATTCTATCTGAAACTCCATGTCCACCCCTCGAAGTGTCATTTAATCACCAGTTCTACACTTATGTATGTATATCCGGGGCCCGGTTATCTGTCCCTCCTGGTCATGGAACTCCATCAATGCTTTACTTTCTTCATCCTTAACCAGTACTAAATTGGAATTTGAATACTCTCTCATTTCATCCTTAAGGGTGTCCTTCCGAATCAGATCGACTGGATCTTCCGGGACTTCTAAGACGTAGATGATCGTCTCTTTAAGAGTTGAGCTATTATCTCTGGGAGCTAATCCAATCCCTCTGAGATCTGGCTCGTCCAGTTGCCATCTGAGCCGTAACTCTTTTTTCTTAACTCTACCGCTACCCATGGGATTGGAGACAGTAATATCCATGATAAGGATTGAATCGCCTTCCAGATTGAAGAATTCTATCCTGCTGGGATTACCCTTCATCTCGGATATAACCGCTACCTTAGTATGGTCCGATGCCCTTAATTTAAGGAGCACATCTCGCATACTCATCTTGCCCCGGTTTATGTATTTAGAGTTAAAAACTCTTTCCAGGCTTCCGGCAAAGGACCGGGTTCGGGGAGATGGCTTTCTGGATGTGGTTATTAACATTAGACTATATCCGCATTTACGGGTAAATATTGATTGCTGTTTTATTTGTAGATTACTAGTTCTTATCTAGTTGCCTGGTCTATCTGGATTTTAACACCCTTCTTACCGGAGGTACTTCCTTAAAGAGGATTCTGTACCGGCAGCTGGGACATTTTGATTCGGTGTATCCTTTGATATCTACCAGGACACCGCATTTAGCACATTTATACAAATTATGTTCCTCCTACAATCCTCTTGATGTTCCTGGCTGCGGTTTTACCCATTGGTGTTGATGGAAGGTATGCTCCACCAGTAAATACTGTGTTACATTTACGGCACTTCCATATGCCAGTGGAAACTCTTTTTACACCAGGCCTGTCACACTGAGGGCAGGTATGGTATTTTTTCATGTTTTCTTCTATCTTCTTTACGGTTCTCTTTGCTTTCCTACCGTATCGGGCACCGAATCTTCCGGTTACCCCTACTTTCTTTGTTCTTGCCATATTATCACCTTGAATATTTAATCTTGTAAATTTTTAACCTGTAAATTGGTTAGTTTTTCAGTTACTTATTGATTGTTCTGTGGCAGATGTTCCATGAGTTTCTTGGTTATCTCCCCGGTCCTTTCCACGGCTTTTAGGATCTCATCCTTGTTTAAAGGTTGCATACCGCCTTTCTGCATGGCGCAGATACTACCGTCTGCTCTCATGCCTATGGAGATACGGGCGTCCATGACCTGTTCCTCTTCTAAGGAAGGGTCAACTATTAATTCGCCGCCTATCTTGGCGAAGGTGCACATCAGCGCCTTTTCTTTTATGGGGAGGGATACCTTCTTTTCTGGGTCGATAACCACTTCATCATCTTCCACTTTGGCTTCTGGGATCTTGGCGTCCATGAGGGCCGCCATACTTCCCAGTACTGCTGCATCCATTAGGTTTCCATCGTAGTCTATTATATGGAGGTCCAGGAAGATCATCCACACCTTTTTACCCTCTATGATACAGAGTTTTTCCAGATCAACCACTCCCGCTTCTCTCATGCAGCGGTCAGTTACCCTTGCCAGTTCAACAGAACGTTCATCTGGGGGTCCTGGCTCGAAATCTGGAGATGCCATGGGTATTAATTCGGAGTTGGTCATTAGAACACCCACGTTGGGTGTGTCAGAGAATGGTTCGCCGATCTGGGGTTTGGCACCCACCATTATCTGGGTTTTACCGATTTTAACCCGGGCAGATCCTTCCGCCTTACTTATCACCCCGGTTTCCAGGTAGATATCCCGGTAATCATCAAATGATCGGTCGTCGGACCTTTCTCCATTCTTTACCAGGTTGTTTAAGCTTTCTCTTATTATTTCAGGAATAATTGTAACTCCCATTTTAATCACCGTACCTCTTTATTATAGCTTCTTTCTGTGCTTCGGATAATTTCATACACCCTTCTATGGCTAAATTCAGGGCTTTTCCGAATTCCTCAGGTGTTAAATTTCCATCACTCTGCAGCAGGGTTACCTCTCCTGTACGGGGCATGATGGCCACTGGTACATCTGCTTCACCATCTTTATCTTCAACTTCTGAAAGGTCCAGTACGACTTCACCCTCGGATTTTCCAGCGGCACAGGCCACTACCAGGTCACGCATGGGGACACCTGCATCGGCTAATGCCACGGATGCCGCAGTTATACCGGCACATCTAGTTCCTCCCTCAGCTTCCAATACTTCTATGAATACGTCGATGGTTGATCTGGGGAATTTTTCCAGGAATACTGCGGGCATCAGTGCTTCTGAAGTTATCTTGGATATCTCCACTGATCTACGGTCTGGTCCTGGTCTTTTCCGGTCATCTACAGAGAAGGGCGCCATGTTGTATCTACACCTGAGCACTGCTCTGTCTGGCTGCATCAATCTTCTTATGTGCAGCTCCCGGGGACCGTACACTGCCACGATAACTTTATTACCTCCCAGTTCCAGATAGGCTGATCCATCTGCCCTCTCTAAAACTCCTGCCTCAATTTTAAATGGTCTTAATTCATCAGAAGCCCGTCCATCGGCTCTTTTACTGGACGTAGAATTTTTACCTAAAATTTTATTGGTTATAATTGTAATCACCTTACTTTAATTTTGTTTTAATTCAATTCTATTGAATTAAATTTTCTCCGTTTTCTTCCTCTTCTTCCTCTTCATCGGTTGCTTCTTCGGTTGCTTCTGGTTTTTCCTCTTTTTCGGGTATTTCTTTACCCAGAAGTTCGAAAAGCATGTTCCTTACCCGGTCGGTTAATCCTGAGGTATGGGCCTGTTCTTCGATCATGTTTATGACTTTCTCAGCCACCCTCTCCATGGAGGGGTCGCCTTTTACCCATACTACTCCGTTTTGTCCCACTACCACTTCACATTTGGTCTCATCCTTGATCATGTTGATCATGGATCCCTTTTTACCGATCAGTCGGGGTACTTTGGTGGGGGTTATGTAGATGAGTATTCCGTCCCTGAATTTCCCCAGGCCCCGTCCCTTAAGGCCTAATTTTACCTTTTTTACTTCGTCGACATCGACTACCCGTAAAAATAAGACATCTCCCACGTTAAATGCTTTGTTTAAATCTCTTTTTTCCTTTCCAAAAACATCTGATGCGGGTAAAATTCCAGAATAAGGTGAGTTTATATCCAGATTCCACATGGAAAATCTGATGTCTGTTATTTCTCCAATTACCACGTCTCCCCTTTTAGGGATGTATTTACTTTGCAGGGGTATGACGCTGATTTTTTTATCTCTTATGGCCACCAGACCCACCAGTGAGGAACATATCTTATCATCCTCCTTGAAAGTTCCTCTCCCTGACTGGTACTCCTTGTCTGCCAGCACATCTCCTGGTATTACCATCTGTTTATCTTCTATAAATATCACTGAAAATCCTCCTATTTTAAGAAAAAATAAGAATAAGTCTCCTATAGTACTCTGTTTGGTATCGTTATTAATAACATTGGTTATGTATTATAATATTTTGATATTGGTTTATGGGTAATTTTTATAATAGTTTGGTCTCTAACTGTCCGTGGGTTAACTCGTTCAACCTTTGATAGAAGTTGTCCTGCATACCGCCGGGTATTTCCACCACAGCTATCCATGAACCATCCCGCTGCCATTCCTCGTTTTTAGTGGTCCCGAATTCGGGGATGATGCTGTACACTTTCCCCTGGACGTCCCCCGGTATCTTTATGGCTACCTGGACCTTTTCAAATTTGATGGGTATCTTGGTACGGATGGCTTTTAAGGTCTCTGTAACCTGCTCATCAACGCTCTTAAATGGGTCTACGTGTATTTTAGCTTCTTCCATGGCTATTTCTATTCTTCTTGCTGGATGGGGAAGTTTTGTCTGAGGATTTATTGCTTCCCTGGTTATGGTAGCTACGATCATCTTCCTCTTTTCTTCCTGCATCTCTTTACGTTGCTGGGCAGTTAACTGCACCTGTCCTTTTTTTATTATAAAGGCAGCGACTTCAGCTGGGTCGGTGGTTTCAAAAGCCTTTAACATGGCCTCTTCGGATGCTTTATCTCCTTTCTTAGCATCCTTGAATATCTCTTCCACGGCCAGTATGTCTTCCAGTTCTATCTCTTTACCCCTCTTGAAATCAGCAGCCAGGTCTGGGTCTACCAGAATTTCAAAGTGTTCGCCGTAATATTCCAGTCGGGCTATTACTGCGTCTTCAAGAGTTACCATTATCTTATTCCTCTTCTTCTCCTTCTGTTTCTTTAGGTTTTCTTAAAAGTAATTCTTCAACGTGTTCGGCTATCTCGTCATCGGTTAGTTTTCTGAATTTCTTGGTGGCACTTTCCACTACCGCTATCTCCACGCTTTCTACTGTGGTTTTTCCTTCAGTTGCTTCATATACAGCGTCGAGTGCCAGTTCCATGGCTTCTTCCAGGTTCATGTCTTCCCTATATTTTTTCTCAAATTCATCCATGGCATTGGTCCTTCCTGAACCTATAGCGGTGGCCTTGTACTCTATCAGCGCCCCGCTGGGGTCGGTTTCAAATAACCGGCAGCCAGTATCGTTTACTCCGCCTATTATCAGGGCTGAACCGAATGGCCTTACCCCACCGTGCTGGGTGTACATCTGTTTCAGGTCACATATCTTCTTGGCCAGTGCTTCTACACGTATGGGCTCGTTATAGGTTATTCTGTTGATCTGGGATTCCATCCTGGCCTTCTCGATTAAGTTTCTGGCATCTGCCACCAGACCTGACGTTGCTGCGCCTATATGCTCATCGATCTTGAATATCTTTTCAATTGATTTGGGCTCTACCAGTTTGCTGGTTGGTCTTTTATCTACCACCAGCACCACTCCTTCCGTTGATTTAACGCCCAATGAAGTTGTACCTCGCTTTACGGCTTCTCTTGCATATTCAACTTGGAAAAGCCTTCCATCGGGGCTAAATATGGATATACCCTTATCATATCCTGCTGCTGGAAACGGTTGCATATAATATACCTCTCATTTTTTTTAATTACGAAATGAACGTACTCTTTAAACCCTTTCTTTATGATTTAGTTAATTACCAGATATTTTTTAGTATCAAGAAAATAACAATAATATCTTATAATAATTTTACTATAAAAAAGATTCGAATTAAAAATTAATCAATAATTAAAATAAACTTTGTGAACCCTCTTTAATAAATTTACGTCTCGCTGATTTAATTGTCCCAGAAACACCTAATGTATGGAATACTACTCTTTTACCTTTAAAACGATTTATAACTGGAAAAACCGATCTTACCCTGTCGACCTCCTCCCTCCTGCAGCGGAGAATTCCCTTAGTAATATTCTGCCCGGATGAATTACATTTCCATACCTTAACCACCCACAGATCAAAGCGGCTGACACCACAGGAGCCGTATAAACCTCCTGCAGCCCCCCATATGAGTGATATTACTTCATCACGGGTGAGGGGATTTTGCGACCGGACTTCAAATGCCAGGTATCTTTTCTTGTTCCTGAGATGCGGGGGTAATATTTTAAGCTTCATTTAAACCACGGTAAAATCGGCAATCTTACTTTATGATATTTCTACTCCTATAATGTCAATAATCCTACTCGATAATCTTAACTCCGTCTACAACGACTTTATCTCTAGTTTCACTCCTTTCAATTATTTTCTGTGGAGTTTCAGAAAGTGCAGCTTCTGCTTCTTCCCGATCCATTCCAAAACATCCCGATAAGGCAATTAGATCCTGGGGTATGTGCAGGTCGTAGATGGACTCTGCATCGCTGGTGATGATGAGGGGAAAGCCATATTTCCTTTTCAATTTAATTATCTCCCTAAAATGAGATAATACCTTGTAATGTAGATAAGAATTAGTTTTAATCAGATATTTAATGTTTAATTCAACTGCCACTTCGTTAAGGGCGGCTTTTTTGGCCATAACATGGTTGATGCCACAGTCTCTCCGTTTTAGGTAGGGTGCTGATAGTATATCTACCTGAGGATCTTCACAGGCCGCTCTGTTTATCTTCTGGTCACCACCACGCACCATGATAACATCGGCATTTTTCCTGGACTTTTTAACCTTCTGCCTCATGTTTTCTGGGTTTTTCGCGGAAATGAAGACTCCTTTATAAGTTTTGATAGGATTTTCTTTCTTAATGGAATTTTCCTGGTTTGTTGTTTCTCCACTTGCAACTTCAACTTTATTCTCATTTCCATTAGAATTATTCCCATTTCCATTCGAAAACAGTGTTAAACCAGCATACCCTAATCTATCAGCTTCTTTAACCAGTTCAGGATCATCTTTTACATGGAAATCAAAAAATAAAATCATCTTCACCCCCAAATTTGCCTGGCAAGTTTCATGGCAACTTCTTTTCGGGCCGGGTATGCTGCGATTTTGATCTTAACATGGATGGAGTCACCATGTTCCACTATCTCTAGTTCATCAAGATAGGCCCTTTGTTTATCAAAACGGAGAAATAAGTTGCCTTTATCATCCATCTTCCTATCTAGATCCTTCCGGATTTTATCTGCAGTAGATGTATCTTGGAGTGTACCGATAAAATCTCTGATCTCCTTCTTTTTTTCGATTTTATCGTGCAAAATTAGTACTGGATTTTTCCAGTAGCCTTCAGTGTATTCCTTTTGGGGTGAGGAGTTGGGAAAAAGAGTTTTAACTGCTGTTTTCACTTTTTCCTCGTTTTCTGTTCCATAAACAAAGGTTCGATAAGAGATGTTATGGATCATTATTTACCGGACCTTCTCAGCTCCTTTACCTTTATTTCGAAGGCCTCTGGTCTTTTGACCTTCACTGGTAAGGCCTCTGAAAACCCGGTTGGTGTGCTGTTTTTCCCCTATCCAGTTGATGTTTGAGTCATTTTTAATGGATGGGTGGTTTGGGTCTACCAGAATAACTTCATAGAACTTGAATTTCCCATCTTCCCATACCCAGTAAGAATTTAAAACCTCTAAATTGGGGTATTTCCTGGCCACTCTCTCCTCAGCTATCCTCTTTATGGATTTTTGGGGGGTGATCTTAGTTACACCCATTCTTTTAGGCCTTCTACCTGCTTTGAATCGGGTTTTTCTCCTTCCACCCCTACGGACACGGGTCCTCACAAGTACATATCCTTTTTTTGCTTTGTAGCCTAAGGATCTGGCCCGGTCAAGTCGGGTGGGTCGGTCAATTCTCGTAATTACGTTTTCTTTTCTCCACTCAGGAGCTCTCTTCTGCATTAACTCCTTGATATAGGAGTCGTCAGTATTTTTCCAAGCTTGTCTAATATATTTATACAATTAAAACACCTCTTTTCGTTCAGCTTTCGCCACATCCATGGGACTGTGTCCCTAAAAAAAGTAGGTTATACTTTAAATTTACAGTAACCAATTGTTGGTCATAACACCTTAAAAAGGTTTTGGGCCCTGACAGGAGTTACATAAGTTTGAACCGGTGAATACCATATGAAAGGTAACTGATTTCATAATGGAAGAAACCTGATTTTATTCAACTTAGGAGAGAACTTCCCCTTTATAGGTGTCCTGGAGTCTTCTTATATAGAAACGCGCCCAGACATAGGCAACTATACCTCCCACAATATCTCCCGCTACAATACCCCACCAAACTCCCCTTTCGCCCATATTAAGGGGTATGGCCAGAATATACGCGAAGATGATCACCAGTATCATGTTTCTAAGTACGGCCAGGGTCAATGAAGACATTCCCTTACCTGTTCCCTGGAAAATAGAACCAGACATAACCCCCGGAGGCATGAAGATATAGAAGAAACACATCACCTGAAGGAAAGCAGCAATGGTCGGTGCTAAATAAGCACTCTGTGGGGTGTAAGCAAATAACATCGCCATATAAGGGGCTAATATGAAGGTTAAAATAGCCAATATTAAAGCTGTAAGAGATCCTATTTTTACAGAGTAGTTATGGGTGATAGAAAGGTTTTCAAATTTTCTGGATCCGAATGAGACCCCGGCAACGGTAATAACGGACGTTCCAATGGCTACTATTGGCAGTATTGCCATCATAACCACTCTCCATCCTGCAGAATAGACTGCAACTGCATCTGTCCCGGCAACTAAAACCAGTAATCCATTAAGGATACCAACGTTTATGGAAATTATAAGAAATTCCGCACTGGCAGGCAATCCTACAGACAGAACATCTTTAACCACTTTAAAATCAGGCAAGAAGTCTTTAAGTGAGAATGATACGTAGGTGTCCTTCTTCAGGAAGAACCAGTATAGAATTACCAGGGACACCATGGCCATGGATATCACCGTACCATATGCCGCTCCGGAAATTCCTAAGCCCGCTGAATATATAAGTATAGGGTCTAATACCATGTTTAAAACCGATGAAACCACCATGGCATACATGGTTCTTTTAGTATCCCCCTCTGCTCGAAGAATACCATAGGCCGCACCTGTAAATAACATGAAGATGGTACCGGCGAAGGTCACCCTACCGAATTGCACCGCCAGATCCAGGGTGCTTCCTGCTCCTAAGAAAATCAGAATAGGTTCCAGGAATATCAAAAGTAGAAAGGTAATGATAACTGAAATCACGATGGTAATTAGCAGGGAATGAATGGCGGCGTTGTTGGCACTTCTTTTATCACCGGCACCGATAAAACGCGCTACAGATGAAGCGGCACCAGCACCCAGACCGTTACTTAGACCCACCATTATCATAAAAAGTGGTGTGACAAACCCTACAGCAGCCAGGGCTTCTCCCCCAAGACCAGCAACCCAGATAGCGTTAACAAGGTTATAAGTGGTTTGAAGAATCATGGCAATGATCATCGGTCCGGAAAGTTTGATAACCGCCTTTTTAGGGTCTCCTAAAATCAGGTTGACTCCTTCTGTTCTCCCTTCCAGTTCATGAAACTCAGAAGATGTATGATCAGATTCTGATGATGACTTATCATTTTTCACTGTATTTCACTGTCCCCTTAGTTTATTATCCAATTTGAAACTGTCCCTTTAGTTTATTACCACATTAAAAAATTAATATCCTCCCATTTTCGCTGCCGTGGAGAATTTCAGGTAAATATACTAGGTTTTAGATAATGGATTTAAATATAATATAATAGAGTACCAGATAAAATATATGGGCCCCAATCAAAAATTGCCTGATCTAAAAAAAAATTTTTTAAAAAAAAGAATACTTCTAAAAAAAAAGAAAGACTTAAAAAAAGTTAAAAACTATTTTTCAATTTTATACAGGATATTAACCGCCTTCATAAAGGCTGGTTTACCTGCAATCAGCAGGACCACCCTCAGGACATCCATTATTTCGTCTTTGGTCGCTCCGAATTCCTGCATGTTACTGAGTATCTGTTTTTTAGTAGCCCTATCATCAGAATTCGCTGCGGTTATACCCAGGGCTATCAGCTTCTGAGTTTTATAGTCAAGGACCTTTCCAGTGTAAGCTGCTTCGTTTAAATCCACACTTGCCTGGTAAAGATCCGGGTAGTCCTCTTTAATCTTCTTCATTCCTGTGCTGTAAAATACCTCTTCCTTCATGATATCACCCCTTTATTATCCTCACTGTTATATTATGTAGATAGGCGGTAATTAATCTATCTTAAACTTAAAAATAGAAAAAATAATTTATTTAAACCGGACCAACATCCGGTCTTCCCTCTCTCATACCTTTACCTGCTTCTTTCCGCAATTGTTCAGGGCCCCTGAGCATTTTAACAAGGTTCTGGGCATGTTCTGTTGCCCTGTTTATGGCCATTGTTTTCAAGTCCTTAGGATCCAGCCCCTCATCTTCGTGGACGAATACCTCTAATATATGGGTGTTGGTCATAAGCTGAGCAGCAATGAGACCGGTAGATGCTTCATGGGCGCACTGTTTATCTATCGCCTCGGGTCCGGGCATCCCCAATGCCATGATCATCTCACAACCCTCTTCTTCTATCAATTTCTTACAAGCCACTGGTAAATCCTTAACACCCGGCACAGTCCTCCTTATGATTTCTACGTTGGCCAGATTTTGTTTAATTTCATTTACGGCATATTCTGCCATGTCTACCCGGGCAAATGTCGTATCACAAATACCTATCTTCATGTTCTATCCCCAAATTACATTAAAATCAAGGAAAAAAATTAAAAATTTATTAAATAATTCAAGTGGTTCTAAGGGTTTTATAATCCAAAGGACTTCTGGAGGAGTTCGCTGTTTACGTATCCTGCTTTGAATATTTCCCCAGTGCGTAAGTCGTTTATCACCACTTCAGCAGGGGCGAACATGCCTTTGTCTATCTTGTAGAAATCGAACTCTGCTTCCTTGAAGACGTCGAAGAATGGTTTGCCATAGCCATCAGAGGCTGATGATGGCAGCTTTTCAGCCACCGATTTTATGTCGTCTCCTTCCTCAGATTCCACATAGTAGTAGGTTCTTCCACCGAATAGTACTGCGTCGTTGGTTTTTCCCATGGCTTTAAGTCCGTCTGGGTCTACTGGTGCGATGGGTGCTATTCCGGCTGCGTGTTTTACCTTATTCACATCGAAGTGGAGGAATTCCAGCATCTTATAGGTTCCATTTTCCACTACCCTTCCGGATATCTGTATAGAGCCTACCAGGGATGATGTAGGTGCTGCCAGTACATAGACGTTTTCTGGTGACACTCCGCTGTCTTTAGCTATGGCTTCTGTTACATCGGTTCCGGGTAGCTGGTCTGCTTCCAGGGTCAGTATGGCTATGTCTGCATCGTCCTTGTATCCTATCTCTTCATAGGTTTCTGCGGGTTTAAGTGCCAGGGCACGTGCTGGTCCACTTCCCAGTGCAAAGAAGTCTCCCACACTTACTGACCATCCTGCTTTCTGGGAACCCAGGGTGGATATGGATGGGAAGTCTGTTTTGATCTTCACCGATGGCAGGGCGAATTTCTCTGATAGGTCTCCAGGGATGGAGATTCCCACATCGGCCAGCCCACCTAAACATACCTTGGTGTAAAGTTCCCCTGCTTTAAAGCTTCCTGATACGTTTACACCCGCATCTATCACGGTTGATCCGTTGCTTAAGACATCCACAGCTATGTTGAGTTCGTCTGCCTTTTTAATCATTAAATCCACGGTTTTTTTCGCTTCCACATTGACACTTACCATTCTTACACCTCATAAATCTAAAATTATATTTCATCTTTTGAAATCATTTCATCTTTGAATTTAAAAATTCATTTTCCATTTCTCTTTTTAAATCTCCACTGGTTTTAAGTTTTTTTATTTAATTTTTAAGGATAAAAAATAAAAAATCAAACCCTGCTTTACCTTAAAATTGGCTTAAAATAGAAAATTAAAACCTGTTTGCCTCATCGAAGTTAACTTCATAGATGTGGGCGCTGATGGAGTGTATGGTAAGGGTTCCCACCTGCACGCCCAGTTCTCCTGCAGCGTACTGGGCTAAATTGGCAAGGCCAACGGCGTTGGGGAACCAGGCCCCATAGATGTCATGTGAACGCCAGAGACCGGTGACGTTGAGTTTACCATCACGGATCTTCAGGTCGACCAGCATCATACAGGGTACCTCATCATTCTCTGTGTCCATCACCGGATCCCAGGTTACTGAAATTGCCCGGCGGGATTCCTCACAGTTTCTAAGCCTGTTTATAGCTTCCTGTATCTGGTCAACTCCCTGGAAATGTTCCCGGAGTCTATTACCATAGGTGTAGACAAATCCCTGCCTATCTTTGCTTAAAAACTGCTGGGAATAAATCTCCAGTTTCTCCCCACTCCAGAAGTATCCCTTTGGTATCCGGATATTCTTTAGCCTCGCTATATTACTCAGATAATAGTCCGCATTTTTACCCAGGGGCTTTTTAACATGGACCAATATATTCAGGAGTTCCTTGGTTAAAGAACCCCTTTCATCCTCTATCTCCTTTCCTTCCTTCATTATCTTTCTAACCAGTTCTTCCCATCCGTCTGCTATTTCATCTGCTTCAATTAAGAGAGCCATTTCACCGTCTCCACCATAACTTTTAGTTTCGAATAAGCCGCTTCCCGCGAGCGTAGACGCATTCCACAGTCTGGGTCAGCTATTATATTCTCTTTTCCAAGGTTTTCTATACCCTTCTTTATTACTTCTGCAACTTGCTCTTTGCTTTCGATTTCATCGGTTTTGTTGTTCACGCAGCCCAGTCCCAGCTTTTTACCCCTTAAACTGGTATCCTCGAGTATTTGCAGGTTTTTCGGCTGGCCTGCGAATTCACCATCAAGGATATCAACTTTAAACCTTAAAAGTTCATCCCAAACATCAACCAACTCCCCACAAACATGCATAGTCACTGGGATCGATAAATTTTGGGTTATAATATCCACCGCCTTTCGGGCCGTCTTTAAATCTGCAATGCCAGTGGAGAGATACGGTTCATCTATCTGGATGGTGGCTGCCCCGGCATCCTGAAGAAATCCTGCTTCCTTCTTCAGGGCCCAGGCGAGATCAACAACTATCTCTTCCCTCTTATCTTTACTGTAGAACCCTTCAATGAGGCTGGAAAGTGCTAAGGTGGTTGGTCCGGTTATAATCCCTTTGATCCCTTTAAAACCTTCATTAAAATTCTTACCATGGAATAGATCTAAATTCTTTCCAAAATCAGGGTTGATCTTCTTGGCAGTGTTCAGGGCTGATTTAATATCCGATGTTCCAATGGAATAGGGTGCTGGATTAATCTTTCCCTCAATAACCGGTTTATTATCATCCACAGACATTCCTGGAATGTGACTGGCGAATATCTGCAGCATGCCTTCCCTCACCTGTCCATCGGATATGAGGTCTACCCCAGCATTTACCTGATCGGTGACTGCCACATCCAGAGCACGCTGGTATGGATCGTAACTTCCTAGTGTCGACTTGATTTTCTCGATGAAGGATTCGGGTTTCCCCATAACTACAGGATAACTTCCTACTACAGTGGTCAGCATTTTTATTACCGGATTTAAATTGGTTCTTTTAAATTCAGAAATTTGGTTGAATTTTCAGTTTAAAATATGTTAGGATTTTAGAATAAATAATTTTTATGATTAAAAAAAAATTGGGAATTTGAACTAATTAATTAAAAAAGGAATTTTAGTTTAAAGAATCTCTTACTCTTTAATATCCAACGCTTTAATATTAACTATTTCCTCTTTATCCACTGGTAATTCAACCACCGCCGTACCATAACACGGTTTAGTATAAGGCAGGGTTATGGTACCCTTTTTTTCATCTATTCCTATGGTTATAGGGGGAATTCCTATTATTCTTACACCCAATATTTTTTCCCCCGGCTTTACATGGATGGTTTCTGGAGCGTGGTCTTCTATAACCTCTATACAATCTTTAAACCCCGCTCTAGAGATGAGTATTTCGTAATTTTCAGATTCCTGCAGGTACGTTTCCAAGCAAAAAGTCACTGTTAATCCTCCAATTTCTTCAGTGCCCTGTCAAATTTAACTCTTATGGGTGTGGGGTTATGGTATGCCCTGGCTGATACTATGGTAGCATTTGTACTTCCTGTTATTGATTCTACGTAATTTTCCAGTAGTTCGGGATCCTTTTCAAAGACCACTGCAATGGAATTGGTGTTCAGGATATGGTAGAATGTTACGAAATAGGAAACTGCAGCATCCTTATGCACGAATCCTACCAGTAAATCAAAGGATCCTTCCTCTAAATTCTCCAGACATGTTTCTATGTCGATTTTATTTTTTACATAAAATTCCTCGGGATCTGAAACCTCTAAAAGCTTCAGAGCCGATGGAGTACTGGCCACGGTAACCTGGTAGCCCAGACTGGTAAGTTTATACACAGAATACACTGCCATGGGGTTTTGAGATGGGGCCTCCGGGCATCCCAGTAAAACTAAAGCTTTTTTCAATTTAACACTCTCCTTGAGCTGTCAACTCTTTTTAACCATCAACACATGTCCCAGTACCATAGCACCCAGGAATAAAAAGGTTACCAGTGCCGTTCCATTTATATCACGGTTGATTATGAAAAATCCTGCCCAGGCCTGGCCCATAAAGGCGGTTAAAGAACCAATCAACAGTGCCTCTCTACCCAGTAATGTTTTATTTCCTCTTTCCCTTTTCTCCTTGTAGACCTTCATTATTTTAAGCCCTATAATTATTACACCCAGAACGGCTAGTAGAACCAGGATGAGGATGATATAACCAAATTCATAGCCCCAGGCAAAAATTCCTGATGTGAAATAATCTATCACATCCTTCTGATTGGTCAGGACCCCGTAAAATACGGGTAAAGCTAATCCGAAGGTGGTTATTAAACTTATGGGAAGGGTTATGTATCCATCGGAAAATCCGGATGATTCAGCCCCCCAAAAGGACGTGGCGGGGTTGTGTCCTATTAGATAGGTGTTCTGTATTACCATCTTTATGCTGGGCAGTGAGTTGTCCAGGATTCTCTCTATCCTGGAGATGGGGCTTATTATGGGCATGCTCAGTAATCTGGATAGAACTTCCATGAAACCGAAGGCAACCAGCACCACAACCCCTACCATGATCACCCTTTTAACGGTTAACACTGATTTACGTCGGAAGGTTTTAGATAGCACGAAGAATGCTATGAACAGTCCCACAATCCACATGAGAAGGAAATCCCGGTGCATCATCCCTCCAAATAAGGTGATGGCCAGGATGATCATTATTAAGAATGTCTTAAGGCTCCTGGTGTTTATTCCCACATCATCCATTATATAAATTGCAGCCAGGGAAGTGACAACTGAAAACAGGGCGATAGCCCCGTAAGGGTGGGTGAACTCGTGGATACCGATACCGGGCAGTAATAGTGAAAATGCATCGAATCCAAATAGGACTACCATTCCTATGCTGACAAGCAGGCCACCCAGCAACACTGCACTTAATGATAAGGGTACTATGTTAATTAAGAAACTGACACCCAGTAGTAGCATCAATCCAAATTCTATAATGAGTTGTAAATGATTTTGAGCGATTAAAGGCATTGAATTCTCCCTATTTTGAAAGTTTTAAGAATTTTAATGTAAGATTTTAAGAATATAATTTTAGAATTTATCTATTTAATTTTTTTCCTCTTAAATATAACTATAAGCCCCAGTTAATCTAGTAGTTTAGTACATATCAATTTATGCTCTCCGGGTCCATTATAATTTTTACTGGTTTTAACACCATTTATTACTATTTCTTCTCCTTCATTACTGATTTTAAATTCCATTTTCTCATAGAAGCTCAGCGCCTTCTTATTTCCAGGGCTGGTTATAAGATGAACCCTCTGGCATCCCTCTTTCCTTAAGATATCCAGAAATTCCTCTACAAGGCCCTTGGCCAGGCCCTTATTTCTCCACGGAGGCATTACACATAGGAGATGTATGTATCCTTCCTGAGGATCGTCCTGGGATATGAATCCCAGTAAAAAGCCTATGATCTTTTTATTTTCATGTTCAATAACCAAGGATGTGGTTCTAAAGAATTTAGTAAAGATATGGTAGATGGAATTCCTCTCAGTAACCATGGGAGGGCAGTATGCCGCAATTTCTGCAATGGACAGGAAGTCCTCTTCTACAGCATTTCTGATATTATATTTATTCATGTTTATACCAGGTTTCAGGTTCAATTTTATCTAGAATTGTTACAGGTACGTTACATTTAAAACCGATGCATTACATTTAAATATAATTGTATATAATCTTGTATAAGGGCTGGTAGCTCAGGTTGGTAGAGCGTCGCCTTGGCATGGCGGAGGCCCCGGGTTCAAATCCCGGTCAGTCCATCCTTATTTTTTCAAATTAAATGGATAAGAGTTAGACAATTTTTTAAATCAAATAGGATTAACTTTAAATCAGGTGGGATTAACTTTACAGGTAAGTAGGATTAACCTTCCACCGCACCATATATATTATCTATCATGATCTGGAGAAGATCATCGGTTTTAAGCTGTTTTTTTACCTTATGTTCCATCATGAGTTCCAGTGCCAGGTCAACTATTTCGCCTATGTCCTGTGATCTCTTCATAAGATCTTTTTCAATGTAGAATCCATCCACGGCGAGTAATTTCCCGGGGTAACAGGATATGACTGGGGTTCCTAAAAGGGCTGCCTCCCGGTTCATGGTACCTCCCGCACCAATCACCAGATCACATCTTTTCATCAGACTGAATGTGTCCACTGGTGGTTTGATTATGGTTACATTCTCGTTGCCAGCGAATATTTCCTGCTGTTGTTTAAATCGGGGGATGACCAGGATATTTGCATATTCCCCAATATTTTCCACGATTGGAGACAAGACAGATTCATGGCAGTCAGCGTCAAGGTAGGATGCCAGGGCGGGTTCCGGCCTCATCAGTATGGTCTTATCCTTATTTAAATCCAAATTCAAATCTTCGAAGATGTTTGGGTTATACTGGAAATCCACGAAGTGTATAACCTCCGATGTTCCATTGTAACGTACCAGTGCATTGGGATCTGCACCGATTTTCAGCACATCCCATACGCTCATGGCCTTTGGTACTACAATCTTATTACAGAGGGGTAGTGTGAGCCTGTTTGCTGCTATGGCATGTTCATTATCCAGCACATACACACTGGGTATTTTAAGTCCGAAAGACACCCTGGGAAGTTCAATTGAATGTTTAGACACCGCTACATCTGGTTTTTCTTTTTCGATGATCTTCGATAGGTTGTAAACCCTTTCTGTGCTCCGCAGAAGCTTCTGTTCCAGGGTGGCACCGTGCCTGCCCACCGAAGTGTAGGGGAGATCAAATAAGTCCATAAGCTGATGGACATCACCAAACTTACGGGCGGTGATGAACACCTCTTCACCCTCATCTTCCAGATATTTTATTATGTTCTTGAAAAACCAAACATGCGGCGCGTTTACTATGTCTATCCATACTTTCAATGAATCACCAATATATTGTATTAAGTAAATTAATTCGATCCAGGCGATGTTTTCAATCAGATGTAGTTGAATGTTTTAACATATCTAGTGATGTTTAATTAGAAGATCTAGTCGATCTTTAATCAAACCCAGTAGATAATTTTAATCTAAACTAGTTGATGCTATCTCTGAAATCTTTTATTGCCTTAATGATCTCATTCAATCCTTCTTCTGTTTTAAGGCTGCTTTTTATTATTTTAACATCAGGGTTTAGGTATTTAGCATCTTTTACCATCTTTTCCGCGTCTGCACCCACTGCATCTGCGATGTCTATCTTGTTTATGACTATCAGGTCGGCGTCCTTGAAGATCAGGGGGTGTTTTTCCACGGTGTCGTCTCCCTCACTGACACTGATCACCACCATGCGCATGTGGCTTCCTAAGTCGAAGTCAACGGGACAGATGAGGTTTCCCACGTTTTCAATATAGAGTGTGTCTATTTCGTCCAAAGGCATGTCTTCTATGGCGTGTTCCACCAGATGGGCGTCCAGGTGGCATTCTTTACCAGTGTTTAAGCCTACCACTGGTATGTCATATTGCTGGAACCGGCCGGCGTCGAATTTGCTGATGACGTCACCGGCTATGACACCTATCTTTTCATCAGATTTTTTTATTAAAAGTTCGATGAGTGATGTTTTACCTGAGCCTATGGCTCCTAAAACATCCACTGAAAATACGTTGGCTTTATCTAGGATTCTCTGATTTCTCTGGGCGAGCTTTTTATTGGCCACCATTATGTCGTGCTGTATCTCTACATCTGCGATTTTATGCATATCTATTCACTTCCAAAGTTTGGTAATATTTTTTAAAATCAATTTTATTAGAATTTTACAATATTGGAACTATCAGAATTTATAATATTTGGATTATTAGAATTTTGGAATTTATATTTTTTATTCAGGCTTTTCAATACGGATGTTTTTTACGTTACATTCTTGTCCAGTAACTATCTCCAGGTTTCTTTCATCACACTCCGGACATTTGACTATCATCAAATAGTGATCAGAATCATTAAGATTGGTCGATCCAGCATAACCACAGGAGAGACATTTAATTTCCACTGGTATCTCTTCTATTATTATTTCAGCCCCTTCCAGTAACGTGTTTTCTTTTAAAACATCTAAAAGGAATCTTAATTGCTCAGGATTGAGCATGGTGAGTTTGCCTACCTCGATGGTTACTTCCAGTATTTCTTCTGCTTGATTTTTCTCTGCAACATCCAGTACGGTCTTCACTATGGCATCAGCCATGGATAATTCGTGCATCAGGCCACCTTCTTATCTTCTATGATGTATTAAATAGTGATAAGCTTGAATAAAAACATTATCCCTTAACTCGGAGAAACTAGGAAAATTCAAATTTCATTATTTCATTATTCAAAAAAAGAAAGAAAAAAATGATGGTCTTAGTCTTCCTTCTGGAGTACGTTCATTATTCCCACGATGAGCAGCCAGAGACCGATTAATACGCCGAGATAGAATGGATCTGATACGAAGTATCCCAGTATCAGGTATATGAGACCGATTATCAGGGTTACTACTCCGTTCCATCTGGCGCCTGCTGCAGCGAATATGGCGATCAGACCGACTATAACTAGGAAAATACCAGCGAGATATATCAAGAATCCGGCTACAAAGGCGAATAATGCAGGAGAGACTATAAATCCAATACCAAATATTATGGCTATTATTCCCAGGATAATCTCTATTACGCCTAGAGCAGTGCTTTCTTTGGTGTCACCGTATCCGAATATTAAAAGTCCAATTCCCAAAAGGGCAAGAGCAAAGCCTGTGAGCCAACTCACGGCAATTAATCCTGCTAGTGGGAGGGCCAAAACAATTAAACCCAAAATTATCAACAATATACCGGTTGAAGTTTTTGCCATACCTTACACCTCCTCTTACTTATTTTAATATTTATTTTTATGTCAATATGCCTTAAAAAATGTTTCTATTTAACTTTAAACAAAACATGAACAGTGAATTTTTCTTTAAATTAGATATGCTATAAAAAGAAAAAGAAAATACTTTTTATAGATGTTTAAGCAGAGTTTAATAATGAGAAGTTAATCTGGAACGTATTTCTACTGTAGAAATTTTTGATTTCTTAACGGCAGAGTAGGGGATAAAAAATGTCAGTAAATATAAAGGAAGCAAATTTAGAAGCAATAACCCATAGTATAGCCTTCATGGAGAAAGATGAAAACTGTGATAAAGAACTTCTAAAAAAATTGAAGGAAGAACGCGACAAGCTTTTAAAGGAATTGAATGTGTCCATATAAAAGTTTATTAAAGTATTTTCCATTAAATATCCATACTCATAAAAAATGTTGGTGATGTATATTGATGATAATAGGAGGATCTGCATCTCAGAAACTGGCGGCATTAATTTCAAAAGAACTAGACGAAACATTATGCCCCCTGGAGACCAGAAAATTTCCTGACGGTGAACGATACATTAGAATAGGAGGTAACCTGGAATCAGATGCAGTAGTCATCCAGTCAACTGGATATCCTCAGGACCAGAACCTACTAGAACTATTTTTAATCCTCAAAACCCTTAAAAGTTTAGACGTAGAAAACATAAAGGTGGTAATACCCTACTTCGGTTACGCAAGACAGGAAAAACGTTTCAAAACAGGGGAGGCCATCTCTGCCCAGGTGGTATCTGAACTCCTGGAAGCGTGCGGGGCTTCTGAGATTTTCTCCATCAACCTCCACGAAGACGGACTGCGTAACCTGTTCAACATCCCAGCCCACAACCTATCTGCCATGCCCCTCATCGCTGAATATATAGAGGAACATTTAGATGATCCAGTGATAGTTGCTCCAGATAAGGGTGCCCTGGGATTTGCCAGTGAAATAGCCGGTATACTGGGATGTGACTCGGACCATCTGGAAAAAACCCGCATATTACCAGATAAGGTGGAAACTAGAACCAAGGATCTGGATGTCCAGGGTAGGGAAGCGGTGATAATAGACGATATAATAAGCACCGGGGGAACCATAATAAACGCCTCCCATATCCTACGTCAACACGGCGCAAGTAAAATAGTGGTGTCCTGCGTCCACCCCGTCCTAGTGGAAGATGCACTGCTTAGAATATTCGCTTCAGGTGTAGATGATGTCATCGCCACCGACACACTACAGTCAGATGCAAGTACCATCTCTGTTGCTCCCTTGATTGCTGATTTTATTGGGAAATAAGGTTTATTTCCCAATAATAGTTGATCTACTCTGATTATTTGTAACTTATTACGATTTTAATAGTTAATTTTTAAAAAACCAAAGGCAAAGGATAAGTATTGTGATAAATAATAAAATTAAAACTGAAGGTTTTTATTTGGTAACAATTTAAAAGGGGGTGAAAATATGGTCGATTGGAAAGCAGTCATCATCGGTTTCATTTTAACAATCGTTTTAGGTTTACTCCTGGGAATATTCGTCGGAAATATCGCAAGCTCCATAGGATTCTTTATTGCCACTATTATTACAGGTTATCTGGCCGGTGGCGGCCCATCTAATGGTGCACTTCATGGAGCTTTAACAGCAATTCTGGGTGGAATCATCGTAGCCATTATAGCAGCTTTAATTGGAAGTACCCTAGTTACTATCACTGCTGGAGCTGCACTTGGAATTACCACTGGTGTCATTGCCATCATAATCATTATCGTCGCATACGCAATAGTAGGCGCTATCGGCGGTGCTATCGGCGGATTATTAAACAGGAAATCGGTATAACCGGCTTCTGAACCAGAATAGAAAAATTCTTTTTCTACTTTCTTCATTTTATTTTTCTTCTTTTATTGTGGCTGGTCTGGAGTAAATTCAAATATTTTACAGTTAAATTTAATAACAAATAATAAATGCCATCATACACAAATAGTATAATCAAGATTAAAGAAACTATCCAGTTTCTTATCTTTTAAACAATTTAAAAGGGGGTGAAAAGCATGGTTGACTGGAAATGGGCTGGTATTGGTGCAGTTTTAGTAATCGTTTTAGGTATAATCTTCGGACTAATAGGTGGCTGGGGAAGTATCATTGGAGTCTTGATAGCAACTATAATCGTCGGTTACATGGTCGGCGGCGCAGGTAACGGAGCAATCCACGGAGCTTTAGCAGGAGTCATAGGTGGAATCATTGTAGGCATCATAGTAGCTATATTTGGAGGCGCCATATTCGGTGCTGCAGCAGGAATAGCCGCTGGTGGAATTTTAGCAGTGGTTTTAATTATCCTCTTCGCAATAATAGGCGCAATCGGTGGTGCCATAGGTGGATTATTAAACAGGAACCCAGTAGAACCAGCTGCTTAACCAGAATAAAAAAGTTCTTTTTTTTATTTTCTTATTTTTTTGTTATATCTATTTTAGTCCAACGTTTATGAGGAAATAAAATGAACAAAGAAAAGTTTGAAATCCCATACATAAAAGAAAACATCATCAGATGCCTGTGTCCAACCTGTCCTGTGCAGGAAAACAGTACGTGCGCCAAGGAAAAGATGATGAATTTCCAGGAACTCTTGCAAAGTGAGGATGACCCTAAACCAGAGGATTACCCTGGCATGTACTGCGCTAATGGAAAAGCAGAATGTGAAGATATTGAAACAGAAAAAAACTGCTTATGTAATGAATGCATGGTTTATAAAGAATTTGGCCTGGAGAATGCTAAACCCGACTTTCTCTACTGCAGCGATGGGAAAGCAATGAAAAAATAATAGAAAGAACTTATTTTTACTTATTCTTTTATTAGCTCTATTTTATTCTTTTATTAGCTCTACTTCATCCTCTTATTAGCCGGTTCTATGTTCACCGATCTTCCCTTAATTTTAGCACCCCTCATAATGGAAAACACATCCTTAGCGCTGCTATCCGGTATTTCCATGAAGGAAAACTTATCGTAAACATCGACTTTACCTATTACGCTACTGGAGAGGCCTGTTTTATCCCCTACAGCCCTCACTATATCCTTTGCCTTGACTCTGTCTTTGCGCCCAATATTCAGGAAGAATCGTACCATACCTATACTCGCACCAGTATCTCCAAAGCCGTTATCTGATTCACCATCGGTATTTTCCTCGGTCATGGCCATCTTCAACAGGGCTGCCGCGGTTTCCAGGGAAGTGTAATCTTCTTCTATCAACCTTTCCACTATGAGTATCTGTTTATCCAGATCCTCGGTGTTTATGACATTTTTTACCTTCTTGATGAACTGGTCGGTCTTCATCTCCTGCACGTGGCGTAAGGTTGGTATCTCCTGCTGTTCTATACTGGTTTTAGTATACCTTTGTATATCTCTCAACCGGTAGATTTCCTTACCAGATACGAAGGTGAATGCTTTACCATTTTTACCCGCTCTACCTGTCCGGCCGATACGGTGGACGTAGTATTCATCATCGTTTGGTACGTCGTAGTTGAAGACTATTTCTATATCATCCACGTCGATCCCCCGGGCAGCCACATCGGTAGCCACCAGGACGTCGATGGTTCCCTTGCGGAACTTGTTCATCACCCGGTCCCTCTGTTTCTGGGTGAGATCACCGTGCAGGCCATCAGCCAGGTATCCCCTTACCTGTAAGTGGCTTACCAATCGGTCGACGCGTCTCTTGGTGTTGCAGAATACCAGGGAGAGGTTGGGGTTGTGTATGTCCAGTAATCGGGATAGTAAGTCCAGTTTCATCTTCTCCTTGACTTCGAAGTATATCTGCTGGGTTTCCGGGACGGTGAGTTCCTGGGGAACTACCTTTAAAAATTCCGGATCGTCCTGATATTTCTTGGTTAACCTGAGTATTTCCCGGGACATGGTCGCTGAAAAGAGTAACATCTGCCTTTCATCAGGCATATCCCTTAAAACAAATTCAATATCATCTCTAAAGCCCATATCTAACATTTCATCGGCTTCATCCAGTACTATGATTCTTACACTGCTCATGTCCAGGGTTCCCCGCCTCATATGATCCATGACCCGGCCGGGTGTGCCTATCACTATCTGCACGCCCTTATCCAGTGCTTTGATCTGTCTTTCTATAGGCTGGCCACCGTAGACGGGTAGTACTCGGATGTTCTTCAGGTATTTGGAGAGTTTTTTCAGTTCCTCTGCCACTTGGATGGCCAGTTCCCTGGTGGGGCATAGTATTATGGCCTGTAGTTCCTTTTGGTGGGGATGGATCTTCTCTAATATGGGAATTCCAAAGGCAGCGGTTTTACCTGTTCCGGTCTGTGCCTGGCCTATCACATCTCTACCTTCCATGATGTGGGGTATGGCCAGGGACTGGATGGGTGTGGCCTCTTCAAAACCCATATCGAGTACTGCCTTCTCCATTGGCTTAGATATTATGTCTTTAAAATTTAGTTTTTCCATGTTGTTATTTTCCTTTTAATTGTATAAAAAATTAGATTAAAATCAGGTTCAATTTCAAAAAAAGTGAACAATGGAGATATAAAAAAAAGTTTATCTCCTAAAATTCGAATTTGTCTCCTAAAATCCCATTAATTGGTGGTTGGGTTCTGCAGGATACCGGTTGGCATGATGTCTGTGATTTTACGCATTTTCTGGAGCAAGCCTTTTTTACCTTTACCTACCAAGGCATGTTCCAGGACATCACTTAGAGTATCTACAGGTATGATTTCAATCTTCCTGCGGTACCTGTCCTCTATTAACACGTCTTCCATGTTGGCTCTGGGTATTAAAACCTTCTTAATACCTGCTTCGGCTGCTGCTTCTATCTTACCTGTCACTCCACCAACAGGGAGTACATCCCCCCTTACACTTAAAGAACCTGTTAGAGCTAGTGACTGGTCAACTGGAATGTTTTCAAGAGCAGATATAACTGCAGTTGCCACCGATACACTGGCACTGTCCCCTTCTACACCACCATGAGCCTGTACAAACTGAATATGTATGTCGTAGTTCGAGATACTTGTACCTGTGTTCTTCTTAATTAGGGCACTTACGTTGGTTACTGCTTCTTTGGCTATTTCACCTAATTTACCAGTGGCTATGATTTTACCCTCTAAGCTACTCTGGGCCGGGGCTGCTTCCGCTTCAATGGGGAGAATTATTCCGCTACGGCCACCCATTACGGCCAATCCGTTTACACGACCAACCTGAGTACCTTCCGATTTAAATACATTGTACTGTTTAATATGTGAGATGTTTCTATCTGCCATCTGCTGTTCTAATGTTCTTGCGAGTTTTTTAGCACTGATTACATGTTCTAACGTGACTAATTCAGCCCTTTCACCCTTGGCTATATCTCCAGCGGCCCTAACCAGGCCACCTAAATCCCTTAGTTTGAGGGTTAGTGAATCTTTTTTACCGGCTCTTCTTTGAGCTTCTCTGATAATTTCTCCCACAGCTTCTTTACTGAAGTGGGGGATTCTTCCATCCTTTTTAACTTCCTGTGCCACGAACTGTATGAGTTTATCCCGGTTTTCCGGGGTGTCTGGCATGGAATCTTTCATATAAACTTCGTAACCATACCCTCTTATCCTGGAACGTAATGCGATGTGCATTCCTTCAAGGATCTGTATGTTACCGGAAGCCACCAGTACGAAGTCGCAGGGTACTTCCTGGGTCCTTACCATAGCTCCACTGCTGGTCTCACTTTGACCGGTTATAGAATATTTTTTCTCCTGCATGGCAGTTAAGAGCTCCTGCTGGGTTTTCATCTTCATGGTTCCGATTTCGTCCACATAAAGCACTCCTTTGTTGGCCTTATGTATCATACCTGCTTCCACCCTTTCATGGGCAGGAGTTCCCAGCCCCCCGGACTGGTAAGGGTCGTGCCTTACATCACCTAAGAGTGCGCCGGCGTGTGCACCAGTGGCATCTATAAATGGGGCTGTTTTGTGATTGTCATTGTTGATCAATAACTTGGGCACCATAACTGAGGATTTGGGTTTCATCTGCTGTAGAGCTAAAAAGACAATTCCTGCGGCGATTACCGCTGCTAAAAATTGTTGCAGATAGAATCCTACAATCAGGATAAAGGCAATGACAACCATCATCAACATGTTCTTTCTCTCTTCTGATCCTTTGGCCTTTACCTTGTAGTTGGTTACTACTTTTTTAGCTTCACCAGCAGGCATGGCTCCAATTAATGGGTTGTGGTTATCCTCTATATTAGGATAAACAAGGACATCCTGAAGTTCTTCAGCAGGGAGTAGCTCCGCCATTCCCTTAGCTAACATGGACTTTCCTATACCCGGTTCACCAATTAAGAGAACGTTTCTTCTCTGCTTAGCTGCTTTTTTCACTGTTTCTACAGCTTCTTTCTGACCGATGATCTGGTCTATTATCTTATCCGGGACATCAATCTCCCCGGAGTTATTATAAGACCTTATGTTAAGTGTGTTCTTCACTGAACTGGTTGAATTCGAGTTTAAATTTGCCATTTACTATGACAACCTCCTTTATTTTCCACAAAACAAAAAATAAAAGTGTTTTATTAGTTTAAAATTGTTTTTACAAGTATTGGATATTTGTAATCTAATATATGAATATTTGCTTTTATTGTGAACTAATTATTAATGCAATTAGTCTTATTTATATATTACTATTTCGTCTCTTATATCATTTCTTCATATATCATATCCTGATCTGGAAATATTGATCCATATATAGAAATCAATTTATCTAGTAGAATATTCAACTATTATTTATATCCAATAAGAGATTTTAATTAAGGAAGGCTCATAAATGATGTGTATAATGGTCCAGGGGACCTCATCCAACGCAGGTAAAAGCGTGGTTGTGGCTGCCCTATGCAGGATATTCTCCAAAAGGGGTTATCAGGTGGTTCCCTTCAAATCCCAGAATATGTCCCTTAACTCCTATACCACCAGTGAAAATGCAGAAATAGCCATGGCCCAGGTGCTTCAGGCAGAAGCCGCCGGCCTGGAACCATCCTATCATATGAACCCCATCCTCCTAAAGCCCAAGGAAGATTTCATCTCCCAGGTCATAGTTCATGGAAAACCCGCTGGGGATATGAATTTTTACCATTACCAGAATAATTTCCGGGAGGAAGCACTTAAAGCCATTAAAACTTCCCTGGATTACCTGAAAGACAGGTATGAAATAGTGGTAATTGAAGGTGCGGGTTCTCCAGCGGAGATCAACATGCTGGACGTGGATATGGCCAACATGAAGATCGCAGAACTGGCCGATGCCGACGTGCTCCTGGTGGCAGATATCGACCGGGGAGGTGTTTTCGCCTCCATCGCCGGTACCTTCTCTCTCTTACCAGAAGAAGATCGCAAAAGGATAAAGGGGATTATAATTAACAAGTTCCGTGGTAACCTGGATATACTGATGCCTGGGATAGAGCAGATAGAAGAGATAGTAGGGGTGCCAATTTTAGGGGTCATCCCCTATGATGAAAGCCTTAAGCTTCCAGAGGAAGATTCCGCCTCCCTATCGGAACATAAGTTCAGTAAAAATGAGAAGATCTCCATGGGATTGATGCGCTTCCCCCGCATAGCCAACTTCACCGATATAGACCCCCTGGAATATGAGCCAGATATTGGGATTGAACTCATTGAACTGGGAGACAACATGGGAAAGGTAGATGCTTTAATACTCCCCGGGACCAGAAACACCATCAACGACATGATGGCCATAGAGGAGGCTGGTTTCGTGGATGATATCCAAACCATCTCAAAGGAGATACCTATCTTTGGTCTCTGCGGTGGTTACCAGATGATGGGGACTAAAATTTTAGATGAAACCCTTAAAGAGTCCAAGTATGGTTCCGTGGACGGGATTGGGCTCCTGGATATGAAAACCAGTTTCGGCAAGGTGGATAAGATAATAACCCAGAGCCAGGGTGAACTACTGGGAAACGGCATGTTTAAAAGCTTCAAAGGAAACCTGGTGGACGGCTACGAATTACACGAAGGCACCACCGTCTTAGGTGATGTTAAACCACTCTTCAGGATCATTAAAGGTGTTGGTAACGGCCCCGGTTCAGGGTACGACGGTGCAGTAGCAGACCAGGTGGCAGGCACCTACTTCCATGGTGTATTCCACAACTTCCACTTCAGGAGGTTTTTCACCGACCTTCTGCGGAAGGAAAAGGGCCTTGATGAACTAGGATTTGTCAGGGACGACTTTGAAGATTTAAAAAGGTTCTCCATCGATCGGCTGGCGTATATATTTGAAGATAATATTGATATGAGTGTTATTGAGGGTTTGATTGAAAAGGTTTAGAATTAGAATTTAAAAAAAATTAGAACTAGGATTTAATAAGATTAGAATTAAAAGATTAGAATTAGAATATAAAAGAAAATTAGACTTTAAAAATTAAAGGATTGGTAGAATCTAGAGTTTGGTGAATCTTTTCAAAACTTCCTTGGCATATTTGGTTTTAACCAGGACAGAAATCTTCATCCCCTGCTCTAAAATCAGTTCTGGCCGGGGAATGTTTATTTTACCATTATCGTAGACCGCGACTATGATGAAGTGCTCACCAGGACTTATCTCCCCCACCCGTTTCCCGATTACCTCCTTATTTTCCAGGGTCATGTCCAGTAATTCTGCATCTCCCCTACCTAAAACAACTAAATCGGCTATTTTCGGCCTTATGATAAGTTTTTCCAGGTAACTGGCTGCGGTTAGTTCTGGACTTATGACTGAGTCTACGCCGATCTTTTTAAACGCTGGGGAATGGCTGGGGTCACTCACCCGGGCTATGATCTTACCAACGTTATAATCCCTCACCAGTACGCAGGCCAGTAGATTGGTCTCATCATGTCCAGTAGCCGCTACAAAAACATCTGCATCCTTTAGATTGGCTTCTTCCAGGATCTTTGTATCGGTACCATTACCACAAATTACCAGGGCATCCAGCTCAGAAGCAGCGTTGTTGCATAGCTCACTGTCACTTTCAATTAGTGTCACGTCATGTCCATCAGAAATCAGGAAAGACGCCAAATTTAAACCGACCCTTCCGCCGCCCATAACTACTATGTACATCAGGAACACCTAAGGATATGATATTTAATTCGAGAATTTTACTTTAATTGGAGAATTTTCACAAAAAATCCTGAAATTCCAGTGAAATTTGAACTTTTATAAAATAGAGTATATAGGTACATAAGTCTTTCGACTGAAATTATCAGACCTATAAAAAAATAGAAATTTAAGTTCTATGCTACCACATGAACTGGTACTTTAGCTCCCCTTACCACCCGTTCTGTGGTGTTTCCCAGGATTAATTTTTCCAGGCCATTCTTTCCTGATTTTCCCATGATAATTAAATTCACATCTTCTTCATCGGCTGTTTTAAGGATGACATCGGCTGGTTTGCCTTCCTTGATCATGGTTATGAGGTTGATATTCTTACAGTAACCTTCACACTGGCTTTCTTCCAACCGTTTTTTGAACTTCTCCACTGCTTCTTCTCCCTCTTTTCTAAGTTCATCACTCAACTGTTCCCTTAGATCCCTTTGTGGTAAAGCATTCAAGTAAGAAGTATCAATTACATATAAAACGATTATATCCTGACCACCAACATCCGCCATGGCTATTGCATCTTCTCCAGCCCGTTCAGCCGCATCAGATCCGTCTGTAGGAAGTAGTATCCTTTTAATCATAATGTCATCCTCCAGTAAGTTAGGTATATTATTATATCTATTTTTTACTTAAAAATAAAGTTATGCAGAAATTTAATCTGCATTTTATTTAAGAACAAGGGGAATGGCTATGGTCAAAATTACGAATAAAGTAGCTATAATACCAATAATCACCATTGGTACTCCTGCTTTCAGTATCTCCTTTATGTTAACATAATTCGTTCCGTAGGCCATGGCAACTGTAGGATCTGCCATGGGAAACATGAACGACAATGAACAGGCTATAGCTACAGGTACGGCATATATCCCGATTGGCTGGCCCTGAGCCGCTGCCAGAGTAACTGACAATGGTACCAGTATAGCTGATAAAGCAATGTTGGACATTACCTGGGTAATCAAGACGGCGATGATCATCAGCACCACCATGATGAGCAGAGTGGATGGATCGCTTCCGAAAACACTTACTATATCCTGTATCAACCAGTTTGCTGCTCCAGTATTTAGAAGTGCCGCCCCTAAGGATAACGCACCTCCAAAGAATACTATAAGACCCCAATCAACGTTACTCTGCGCATCTTTCCAGTCGATGATTTTAAAGGCCAGCATCAGCACCGCCCCGATCAACGCTATGGAGTAACTGTCCAGTCCAGTTAAACCGGTGGTGACCCATAGACCTATGGTGAAAAGCAGGATCACCAGGGCGATTTTTTCTTTTCGAGCCATAACCCCTAATTCCATCATTTTAGAAGTTATGGTATCCTTTCCGCCAACTATTCCCTTAACCTCCGCCGGGAACATACGTCCAAGGCCTTTCCAGATTACCAGCATCATGATGATGGATAATGGAAAACCGAATATCATCCATTCCACAAATGGGATGTGGGTGTACGCTGCGGCCATAAGGTTGGGTGCGGTTCCTATCTCTGTTCCAAATCCACCCGCCAGAGAACCATAGGATGCTCCTAGAACCATTGCCTTGGCAAAGTTACTCTTTCCTTTCTCTGGGTTGTCCACACCCATCATGGGTATGATCTGTTTGATGATGGGAAGAAGCATGGCAAATGCCACCACATTTTCAATGAATGCAGAAAGAAGTCCTGTGGAAAATACAGTTACAAAGAGACTTTTATTGGGAGTGCTGCCCAGCTTATTCAGCAAAACGTAAGTGAAACGCTGGGCAAGACCGCTTTTACGAATGGCCTCTGCAATAATAAAACCACCAATCATCAGGAAGATAATTGGGTTGGCAAATCCAATAACCGCATCGGTAAAGCTGGCTACCTGGATTATAGGCTGGATAAAGAGGATAATAAGTGAGGTAACAGCTAAGTGTAAGGCTTCGGTGGCCCACATTATGACTGCAAACACTAGTAGACCAATAGCTGCATGGCCTGAAAGATTTAATCCGGGGGTAGGCACCAGCATGACTAATATGAAAGCTATTACGGCCAGTGGGATGCCTAATTTTTGAAAGTTAATATGCATTTTTGTCCCTCCAAGGTGAATGATTGAAATTCGTATAAAATTAATATTAATTAGTTCATGGATTTTATAAAAATATTAAGTAAAATGAAATTAATTTTTTTTAATAAGAAATTATAAAATAAAATTTAACTAATAAATGAAAAATAAAAGATTTTTTTAAGCTGTGGGGTGGCCTGGATAATTTATTCGGATACTGTCCTGATAAGCAGGATAGTACATGGTGCAGAGTGAACAACCTTCTCTGAAACACTTCCCAGAAGATGTTTATCCACTATACTTTTACCGGTTCCCATCACTAATAGATCGACATCGTTTTTTTCGGCGATCTTAACTATCTCATCTGCTGGATCGCCTTCCTTAAGGATCCTACTGAAGTGGATGTTGGGGGCTCTGAATTTTTCCTCCATGGCATCTAAAACCTGCTTTCCTCTTTGGGTTAATTCTGTTACCATCATTTCCTTTACTTTTTTTGGAGTTAAGAAGGGTGTGGAGGTTTCCACCACATATACTCCGATTACATCGGTATCCCAATCAGCAATGAGCTCCATAGTTTCCTTGGCAATTTGATCCAGATATTCTCCAGTACTGGTAACTAATATTTTCTTATAAACCATAATATCACCCTAATACGTAGATTCTTAACACTGCATATGTAATATATGTCAGTGCTAGTATAAATCCATCTACTCTAGTAAGTTTCATGCCCCTCTTAATGAGTAAGAGCACCAGAACAGTGACAAATATCATCACCGGAGCATCGAAGGTATAGGAAAGATGTTCTATTGGGACGCTCATGAAAATAGCGGGAATTCCCAGTCCAATCATGATGTTGAAGGTGTTACTCCCCAAAACAGTACCGATGGATAGATCGTGTAACCCTTTACGGGCGGAGTTGAAGGTAACCACCAGTTCAGGAATACTGGTCCCGATGGCCAGAGTAAAGAGTCCCATGATCATCTGTGGAATGTTGGCTATGGTGGCCAGTTCTGTTCCGCTGTAGACCAGTAAACGGCAGCCTACAATTAAACCAACAAGTCCCACGAGACTCCATGCTATCATGCCGAAGCCAATTTTTTTCTTTTCTTCGGGGGGATGATATGATATTTGTTCTGTTGGTTTAACTTTTATTTCCTCTTTTTTAACGTCATTTTCAGCTTCTTTTTTCTGATCTCTAATTAAAATCCATAGATAAATGGAATAGACAATAACAAAGATTATTGAAGCATATATGTCCACTACACCCAGGAAGTACATGAAACCTAAAAGAATAAATGCGGTTAATAGAGTGAACGCACCGTCTCGTGTAAGTCCTTTGGGACTGGATCGGATGGTACCGGCGAAAATAGCGGAAATTCCTAGAATACCGGCGATGTTCCAGATGTTCGATCCGATTACAACTCCAACCCCCAGGTCTGGACTGTTAAATAACGCCGCCATCACGGCTGAACCAAACTCAGGGAGAGAAGTACCGATAGCCGATGCCGTGACACCGAGGATAATCTCTGATATCCCCATTATCCCTCCAATTTCGACTATTTTATCAACAAAAATGTCTGCAGCTTTTATAACGATTATAAGTGAAACTATAAGAATAGCTACGAGTGCAATAATCCATAACATAAACCTCACCGGAAGGACTTTTCCTCTTCTTGCTTATAAAGTTATTCTATCCCGATTAATCAGTATAATTTGTTTTATAATTAATTTGTTGCTTTCCTACCTAAAAATTTATATAACAAAACCCATCAATCTTGTTATACGGTTAAAATTACTGCATGCGGCGTTAGTCCAGCCTGGTTAAGACACTGGCCTGCCACGCCAGCGACCCGGGTTCAAATCCCGGACGCCGCATCGCGGCTGTAGTCTAGTCTGGTTAGGACTTGGGCCTTCCAAGCCTACGACCCGGGTTCAAATCCCGGCAGCCGCATCCCTATTTTTAAATGTTAAAATCACCACAATAAAATTTACCACAATAATTTAATTAAGTAAAAAAAATTTTTTAGTAAAAATAATAGACCGGTATTTAATCTGCAGGAACTAAAAGCTCTGCAGCGACTAATCGGCAGATATCGGTTTTGGTTATTACTCCTACCGGTTTTTCATCCTCTAACACGAGAAGACCAGAAATATCTGCCCGAAGCATTAAATTAGCAGCATTTTCAACGCTGTCTTCAGAGGATACAGTGATGATGCTCTCAGACATGATATCCTCAATCCTCGTGGAAGATTTTACATCTTTGCTTGGTTTAGTGCTGCCCAGTATTCCAATGACATCGTAGTAGGATACCACCCCTTTGGGGTTTCCTGCTTCATCCATAACAAACAACCTTCGTATTCCTTTCTTGTACATCTTTTCGAAGGCCTCTATAGGTGCTGTGTCCAGACCAACCGTTATAACGCCCCTATTCATGGCTTCCCTAACTCTCATCTTATCACTCCTAGTCTAATCTAAAATATTAGGCCCGATGTATATAATTTTTTTTATTCATGGCTCTAAGTAACCTGTAGAATTGACCTGTATAATGCTGCTGGTTACCAAATTCTTTGATTATGTTATCACAAAATCACGGTAAATTATTAATATATAATCCTATTAAAGGTATTAAATAAGGATGATCTTATATTATTGTGGTATGTATCACAATATCATCTGCTAACAACAAACTTTAAATATGGAAAAGAACTCTAAAAAGAGAAAATTCGTATTACCATATTAAGAAAATGGAGGATAAATTATGATGAGAATTAGTATGTCACTCCCCAAAAAACTTTTAAACGAATTTGATGAAGTGTTAAAAGACAGGGGTTACCAATCACGATCAAAGGGAATCAGAGATGCGCTCAAGGACTACATCGTCCGTTATCAGTGGATGAACGAGATGGAAGGCGACCGCATAGGAATCCTGGCCGTGATATACGATCACCATTATACTGGTGTCATGGAAGACCTAACCGACATCCAGCACGACTTCCGGGAATACATCAGTGCCGTTATGCACGTACACATGACCGAGAAATACTGTCTGGAAGTAATAGTCGTCAAGGGAGATGTTGAATACATCCGTAAACTCACCGAGAAAATAATGAGGCTCAAAGGTGTAGAACACGTTAAACTCACCAGCACAGCCAGCGGTGAAAAGATGGATGAAAAATAGATATTTTTTTTAAATTTTTAACTCTTCCAACCATATTTTTAAGTTTCAAATCTTATTGAAACTGGGGAGCTAAAAATATGGACAAAAAAAATGATAGGACAATATCAAATTAATCGATGAAGGTGTTTTCTACGTCCTATCACCAAAACTTAACTTTAGACCAGGAAAGACTGGCCGGTTTTTATGAGGCCATCCAAGATATAAAGGGAATTGTTTTTGACATAGGAGCTGGTTCTGGAATATTAACTGCCTGCGCAGCTCCTTATGCAGATTTTATTTATTCTGTGGAGAAGGATTCCAGGGTAGCCTCTAAAACAGCGCTTTTTTTGGAAAATTTTAACAACGTTTCCTTTATAGAGGGGGACGTTTTTGAGGCGGATTTCCCTGAAAAGGCAGATTATATTCTCTGCGAAATGCTGGACACCGCCCTCGTGGATGAAGAGCAGGTACTTGTTACAAACTACCTTTTAAAGTATCTTAAAGAAGAGGGAAAGATGATCCCCCACGGTGTAATTAACGGTGCTGAACCAGTGTCTACAAAATCTGAGCACATCTCGTACCATGAAAATGGAAGCCCCCAGCATCAAGTATTGGGACCATTAAATATCTACAGCAGGTACCAGTTTGGAGAATACATCCACCCCCAGGGAGATTTTAATTTAAAACTGAAAATAGAAGAAGATGGATTACTCACCGGTATTAAAATTACTACCTTCACGTTGATAACCCCGGAAATTGTCTGCGGACCCACTCCTATGATGAACCCCCCTCTGATCATTCCCACAGAAAAATTAAAGGTTAAAAAAGGAGATACTGTAGAAATACATCTAAGTTACCAGATGGGTGGTGGATTAAATACCATTAAAACCAGGATCCAGGGAATTTCATAGGGAAATGAAAGAATCTAACGAAGAATTAGAGGAATCTCATAAAGAATCTAAGGAATCTAACGACGAATTAGAAGAATTTCATAATCAATTAAAGGAATTCCTGAAAGGCAGGGACAAACTAGTTATTTTAGGCATCGGCAACCAGTTACGGGGTGATGACTTTGCAGGATCCCTCATAGCCAGGAAACTAAGCAAGACACTGGAAAAGAAAGATGTAACGGTTTTAGATGGTGGTACTGTTCCTGAAAACTTCACCGGGCTGATAAAAAGGGAAAACCCCACCCATATCATCCTATTGGATGCTGCGGATATGGGAAAACCACCAGGATATATCAAGATAATAAAGAAGGATGAGATATCCCAGTATAACATTTCAACCCACGCCATGCCACTCTCATTTTTAATAAAATACCTGGAACATTCCATTAAATCTAATATTATTCTCATAGGAATTCAACCCATGGAGATGGAGCTGGTAGACTCTGTTTCTCCTGAAGTAAATGCCAGTGTTGAGTTCTTGTTGGGTGTGCTTAAAAAATTAATAAAGTTATAAAAAATTGATCTAGTTCAAGAGGTCTTAAAAAATCTATTCCAAGAAATAGTTAAAAATTTAGTATATTTTTAATCCACTTCCAACGTACCAAGCAGTCCGTGGTTGTAGTCGTACTGTAGCTGTGCTGAGTTCATGAGTTCGAAGTTCCGGTAGGGGCTG
>MVQY01000036.1 GCA_002067325.1 Methanobacterium sp. PtaU1.Bin097 | reverse complement strand
GGCTGTCTCTGGAAGCCGTAATATTCTGTGCCCAGGTAGGCTATCTTCAAGGCCACTCTTCTCATTGGTTACACCTACAATAATATGTTCTCTAGGAATATTTTAAAACCAATAATTATTAATATTACTCCGCCAACTATTTCCATCTTATTTTCGAATAGGTGGCCTATATTCTTCCCGATGTAAATCCCTATAAGTGAAAGGATAAATGTAATTAGACCAATGAAAAGTATGGGAAGAAGTATCGCTACATTTAAAAAGGCAAAAGTAACTCCCACAGCGAAAGCATCTATACTAGTTGCTATTGAGAGAATTAACAGCTCTTTATATGAAAAATGATTGGAAACATTTTCATTGGCAGATAGGGCCTCATAGATCATCTTAATTCCAACACCCAAAAGTAGTAGAAATGCGATCCAGGGAGCGAAGGTTGAAACCAGGTATTGAAGTTGTATTCCCGAGAGCCAGCCTAAAACGGGCATAAAAATCTGGAAACCAGCGAAAGATAGGGCGATGATTAACGCATGTTTAACACCCAATTTTAGGGTTAATCCCCTGGTCACTGAGACACTGAATGCGTCCATGGCCAGTCCAATTGCCAAAAAGATCATCGAGAGAATATCCATATTAAACCCTAAATTTTTTTTATATGGTCGGGAATACAAAGTTGATAAAAATCTTATATAAATTTTTTTAAAGGAGTAATAAATTTTGTTCGAAGAAATTATATTATATCTGGAAAGTGTGCTACTTGCTTACGGACCCTTAGGAGTTTTCCTGGGTAGTATAATTGAAGAAATCATCGCCCCCATACCATCAACCCTGGTTATAATGGGCACCAGCTTCATCATCCTGCAGGGAGCTGCAATTTCCCCAGAGACGATCTTTTCACTTTTTATAAACGTTGTACTGCCAGCATCGGTGGGAGTTACCATTGGTTCTTTACTCATCTACACCCTTGCCTATTACCTTGGTAAGGAATTAATAGACCGTTTGGGCAAATATTTGGGTGTCTCCTGGGAGAATATAGAAAAAGCTCAGAGTAAATTCGAGGAAAGCCGATCCGACGAAGTAGTTCTATTCATCCTAAGGGCCCTTCCAGTGGTCCCCAGCATAGCCATAAACGTCTTCTGCGGATTCGTCAGATACGACCTGAAAAAATTCGTGGTAATAACCTTCCTAGGTACGCTGGTACGGGCATTCATCCTTGGATTTTTAGGATGGCAGTTTGGAAGCCTGTACCAGACCATTTCCACTGAGATTTCATATCTTGAAGAGATCAGTGTGGTTGTGATAGTATCATCAATAATTATATACTTTCTTTATGAAAAATATAAAAAAAGGGATAATTAAACTCGAGAATCTAAAATTCATTTGTTTGGATATAAATGTGTTTAATGAACAAATTACAGTACACAGTGCATTTCACCGCTAACATAGCTTTGAGGTATGTTGTTAGTTTATCCTGATAATCCGCCATGATTTAGGAAATTGGTTGTTTATGAATCAGACTTAAGGGTATTGACAGTGATTTTTATGGTCAGGGATTATGGAGAAGATACTGAAAAAAAATTTGCTGAGGAGGCCTTAAATAGAAAAGCCAGAGCAACAATCCAGGCTAATAATTATAATTGCTCTGTAAAGATGGCAAAATTTCAGATGAAAAAAACATCTCTCATTAAAGAAGTCACCTGTAAAAAATGCAAAAAGGTATTTAAAACTAATAGTAATTCAGATTTATGCTTTGATTGTAGAAAGAAATCTCATTAAATAACAATAACTGAAAAACAGAACTAACAACTTTCAAGATAAAGATTAATATAATACCCTAAAATCCAAATCAATTAATATAAATGTATTTGTAGAAAAAATTAATGTAATAAAACTGGTGTTCGTGAAATTATGATAACAATCCCCGCGGTAGACATAAAAAACGGCAAGTGTGTTCAGCTGGTACAGGGCAAGCCCGGTACTGAACAGGTGGTTATCGATAACCCGGTGGAGGTTGCATTAGGCTGGCAGGAAAAAGGTGCCGAGATGCTGCACCTCATTGATCTGGATGGTGCCTTTGGAGATAACCGCCGCAACCAGGAATTGATTGCCAGCATGGTGGAAGAATTATCCATCCCCATAGAGATGGGTGGCGGGATACGAAGCAAGGAAGATGTCACCAAACTCCTTAATACTGGTATAGAAAGAGTTATCCTGGGCACTCTGGCCATGAAAAACCCGGACATAGTAACAGAACTTTCCAAGGAATTTGCCAGTGAGAGGGTCATGGTTGCCCTGGATAGTAAGGATAACCAGGTGGTGGTTAAGGGTTGGACCGAGAAGACCAGTAAAACAGTACCACAGATGGGTAGGATAATGGAGGAAGCCGGAACCGGTAGCATACTATTTACTAACGTAGATTATGAGGGACTTTTAGAAGGTTTCCAGGTAGATCCTCTCCTGAAACTTTTAGAGGCAGTTGATATACCGGTGGTGTATGCTGGTGGTGTTTCATCCCTTGATGATTTGAAGGTTCTATCTGATACAGATGTTTATGGAGTAGTAATAGGTTCTGCTCTTTACCGGGGGAAAATAGATTTTGAAGAAGCGTTGAAATTATGAAGTTTTACATTTTGAAATTATAAAATACTTTTCATTTTGAGTTATATATTCCGTTCAGTGAAATTACTCAACAATAGCTCGTCTTCTGCAATGTTCACCAGTCTCCTCATCTTCAGTATCTGGTCGGGGTTGGTGGATATGGAGCTTATTCCCCAGTGCACCAGTTTCCTCACGATCCTGGGATCTGAAGCAGCGTAACCAGTGATGCAGCTTTCAATATCCGCCTGGTTGCACTGGTCTATCACCATCTTCACCATGGCCATGACAGCCGGGTGGGTTATCTGGAAGTGCTTCGATACTTTAACGCCCCGGCGGTCCACTGCCAGGGAGCACATGGTGAGATCGCTCATACCGAGGGTTATAAAGTCCAGGCCTTCTTTAAGGAACTCATCAAAAGTAAACACCACTGAGGGGGTTTCCACTGAAACACCCACCTTAAGGTCTTGATGGGGGCGGACACCACATTTCTTTAAGATTTTTTTTGACTTGACATATTCTGAGATATCCCTGACGTAGGGTATCTTCAGGGCCAGATTGGAATACCCTTCATCCAGCAGATTTTTAACCGCGTTAAACTGCGCTTCCAGTATAAGGGGATTATTTAAGTCCTTGGTTATCCCTCGTGAACCCAGAAGTGGATTATGTTCAAACGGCTCTATCTCTCCCCCTTCCAGGTGTCTTAGTTCATCGGTGGGGATGTCAAAAGTACGGAAAAATACGGATTTAGGATAAAAAGCGTCCACTATTTCCCTCACACCATCGGTTAATATATCGGTTAATTCTCCTTCATCTAGAAGCACCTGGGGATGTTTACCTGTACGTATGATGATGTTTTCAATTCTAAGTGACCCTACACCATCAGCGTAGGGCGCAACTCTCCCTGCAATCTCAGGGACGTTCAGATTGACCTTTATCCTGGTGGAGGGGTTAAATATTTCCAGAAACTCCTTCTCCTCCTCCAGTTCCATGAATCCCTGATAAATATTACCGGTTTTACCATCTAATGTTACAATTTCATCATCTTCCAGGACAAGGGTGGCTTTACCAGTCCCCACTACGCAGGGGACACCGAATTCCCTTAACACTATGGCCACGTGGCTGGTTATTCCCCCGTAATCGGTAATCACTCCTCCAGCCTTTTGGAGGTGAGACAGCATGTCCCTGGATGCCTTGGATACCACAACTATCTCCCCACCATCCAGTTCAAGGAGATCCTCCAGTGTAACTATCTTTTTTACTTTCCCTACACCGATATAGGGGTTGGTTCCAATGCCTCTTATTAGAATCATAAAATCATGTTATCCATAATCATTAAATCAAGTTATTCCATATTTTCTGGGTTAGTGGACGTCCCGGGATTGATTTATATAGTTTTATATGGTAAGACGTTTAATTTACTTTTTTGGGCTAAACTCATTTTAAAGTTCAACTAATATTATAAATACATCAAAAAGAAAGGATAAAGATCATGGGATTGTCACAGAATATCAGATGTGCCACCGCCCGGTTAATGGGTAAATCAGCTAAATATTTAGCCAAACTGGGAAGTGGGATGGGTAAAAGCTTCCCCGGTCACATCTATTTAAGGATTGGGAAAAAGGAATGTGTAAGTAGATTAACCAGTAAACTGGATATAGGCTCAATACTTATCACGGGTACCAATGGTAAAACAACCACTACCAAGATAACAGCTCTCTTACTGGCGAATGATACCAACATAACCTATAATTACGAAAGTAACACCATCAACGCCATTGTAACTGGTCTTCTGGACGGTAAATCCAGTTTAGGTGTTTTTGAATACGGTATAAGGGATATTAAACATGCCATTCCCGATACAGTTAGCAGGATAGTGGACCCGGTAGGTGTGGTTTACACCAACGTCTCCCGGGAGCATTCCCAGGTTAGTGGGGTTAAAAATCCCTTCGAAGAATATCTCCGGGCAAAACAACTGCTTTCAGCACCTATGAAAAGGGGGATAGTCATATCCAATGCAGATGATCCTAGAACTGCTTATATCGGTAAAGAGAAGGAAAAAGATGTTAAAGTGAATTATTATGGGTTGGACATAGACATGGAGGATAAAACTCCCGTAACCGGTGATGTGTTCTGTCCAGTATGTAATGAAAACCTGACTTACACCAAACGGTACCTTAATCACCGGGGAATATATCAGTGTAGCTGTGGATTCTCCCGGCCCGAACCGGATATGAAGTTCACCCAGCTAAAGGCAGGAAAGGACCGCTGGCAGGTCCGTTTAGAGGGGGAAGTATTCAATTATCCCACAGGTAAAAATCTTCAGCTGGATTTCCCGGTTGAAGTACCAGCCTTTGGTATGCATAACCTGTACAACCTGCTCTGTGCAGCCATAACCTATGTAACATTCACCCCCCATCCAGAGAATATTGAAAAAACAACACAGGAAGTATTCGACTCTTTAGACCTATCCATCCTACCCCCGGGACGCTTTGAAATCTTCAAGGTGAAAGGTGATAAACTGGTAGGGATGGGCCAGGGGGATAACGGAGACGCTTTAAAGGCCAACATCCAGTTCATGCAGACCTACACCGGAGAGGAAATAGCCGAACAAACCGCATTTATCTACACCACCCCGGATGAAGGTGAAGAGGAAATATTCGAGGACCATTTAAGTTCCTTAATCTACTTGAACCCGAAGATGGTTCACGTCGTCCCTGGCAGGGAATCTGTGGAAGCAGCCCGGGAGTACTATGAAATCATAAAGGACAAGCTCCCAGCAGATTTCTATCCACTATCCCATGAGGATATGGAGAAAAGGATAGATAAGATCGGTGAACTGGTTAAAAAATCCCCGTACAACTATGTTATCGTCTCTGGCTGCGGACCGGAGCAGTACATGTGGGGAAACCTGAAAGCAAGCCTTAAATCAGGTAAAAAGCGGTTAATATTTACTAAATAAACTAAAATCAAATAGAAGGTGAGAATATCAAAATCATAATGGCTACCGGAACCTTTGACATAATCCACCCCGGCCACGGATACTACCTCAGGGAATCTAAAAATCTCGGGGGAAAGGACACTAAACTTGTGGTTGTGGTGGCCCGTGATGTCACGGTTAGAAAAAGAAAAAGAGTACCCATAGTTAATGAGGTTCAAAGATTAGAGGTGGTGAAGATGCTTAAACCAGTAGATGAAGCCTACTTGGGGCACACCACTGATATGTTTGAGATAGTTGAAGAGATCAACCCGGACATCATCACCATAGGCCCGGATCAGAATTTTGACTTAGATACAATCAGGGAAGAACTCTCGAAGAGAAATCTGAAGGCCAAGGTGGTGAAGATCACCGGCTATAAAGAATCACCACTGGACAGTTCCTGTAAGATCATCCGTAAGATAAAGGAAACAGAGTTCCATGAAGATGCGTTGAAGCATTGTTAAATAAACTCAGGCACTGTTAAATACAAAATAGGCTCTAAATTGGTTTTTGTAAAAATAAAAAGAAAAAAAAGGAAAGGGGATTTTTTTAGAAAGGCAATTCTGCATAGATGCCTAGTTGAGTCCAGGTTCTGGTATCCCAATTATTTATTACACCGAAGGAGTTTCTGGAGCTAATTGCATCTGCACGGTACCATTTACCGTTTACATATACCTGAGCCCATACATGTCCGAACCATCCATCTGAGAATTTACAGTATCCATGCTCATATCTGGCCTGTATTCCCGCCGCCCGGGTTAGGGCGACTAGCAGATGTGTGGTGTCAACACAGTTAGCTTTCCTTGAACTTAGGGCGCCTAATGCTCCTTTTATTGTGTCGTAGTAGAATGAATACACGATGTTGTCTCTGACCCAGTTGAATATGGCTGTTGCCTTGGCACTCTCCGATGTTTTACCTGCGGTTATACTTTTTGCCAGGTTTTTTATCGTTTGACTGTTTGAAGGTGCGTCTTCAGTGGCTTTCAGATAAGGATTATTGGTACTTGGTGTGGTAGATGTTTCCCATGGGTTTACTGTAGCATATTTCGGTAAGACATTGTTCACAGCGTAGAAGTACACTATACGTGATTCCATGTAGATCAACGTTTCGTAACGAATTTTCCCTAGGGCGCTGGAGGCAAAGTTTGGTGCTTTACCATTGGAATCCATGTATTTTTGGATCCGATTTGCCAGATCAACATACCCTGATTTGTCTATGTTACCACTTTTATGATCTTCGCTGGGACTGGAAGGTGCACCTGCACTTTTAAGTGCAATGGACGTCTTCTTATTACCGTATATCTGCAGTAAACTGGTGGTCAGGAGTTTTAAAAACTGTGGCATGGTTATATTTTTACCACTTATCTCCACGAAGTTTGGAAGCCTATCATTCTTTTCGACGAAGGCTTTAACATCTCCCGCTGCTTTACCAATTTGGGCTATGGTGAAACTTGTTTGACTTGTTCCTGGTGTTGGAGTTACTGTTGTTGGTTTGCTTATGCTTTCCCATGGTTTCATGGAAACTGTGCTGGACAGGACTTTATTAGTATTATAGTAACCCAATACTCTGGAGTACATGTATATTAGAGACTCAAAGCCAACCTTCCCTAGAGAACTGGTGGCGTAGTTAGGTGCTCGGCCGTTGTTGTTGATGTAGGATTGTATCCTGGATGCTAGGTTAAGGTACTCTGTCTTGGTGAGACTTCCACTTTTAATGTTTTCTGAGATGCTTGTTGGCGTACCTACGTTCTTTAATTGGATCTGTGTAGTGGTGCCTTTGCTTACCTGTATCAGACCAGTAGTCATGAGTTGTAGGAACTGTGGCATGGTTACCTGTACTGTTCCTATGGTCACGTAATTAGGGAGTCGCTTGTTGGTTTCTATATAGGTTTTAACTCGTCCTGCTGCTTCGGTTATTTTTTGGTTGGTGAACCAGTTATTCTGGACATTACTATCTCCTGCAGCCGCTTGGGCATACTGAATATTCGTTGTGCTTTGGTTTTTACTGGAATTACTGGTAGATGCTGAAGTGGCTGTACTCTGGCTCTTGGTCGTGGTACTTTTTGTATCAGTAACTGCCCCGGGACTACCAGCGGCAGTTGTACTTGGATTATCAGATGGTTTTACATAGATTGATGCGTTATTATCCTGAGATATGGATGTATTGGTGATAATTTCCGTGTTCTGCTGATTTGTTGTGGTGGCACATATATTGGGTATTAACAATGCTACTACAATTAGCAGTAACATCGTAAGCAACAATGGTCGCTTCACTTTATACTGCCCCCATTTTTCAGCAATGTCAGATAACAATTTCAAGGTTCCGACAATAATACTTACTGTATTTAAAATTATTTAAATCTTTTTAAATTTTTCACCAAAAAACACTGTTTAACGAAGTAATTTTTTATGGATACAACAACAAAATTTTATTTATAAATATCAAAATTACTTGGAAGAGAGTAAAATTTTCCCTAATATTATCCAAACTACCTAATATTATCCAAACTATTTATAGGCCCTGGAATTAAACTAAATCCATGGAAATATTAGGTGTCCACCAGGGATTGATCATCCTCCAATCTTCAAAACACATGGCCGAACTCATCCCTGAGGTGAGGAGCAACCTGGTAATGGCCCTGGAAAATGCCAAATCCGTAGAAGATGTAGTCGGAGTTCCGGGACGTATAACCACAGTAAATGGTAGGGCAAAAGCTTTCACAATGCCAGATTGGGGTGCATCCAGCCACATGGCCCGCCTGGTGCTGGAGGTTATGGAGCATGATCCTGAACGCCGCAGTGCCCTTAATTTACGTTACAGCACAGTTATCATAGAGATATGTGAAAAATTAGGGCTCAAGGTATCCTCTTATAATCGGACGGAAGAGCCTGATGAGCTGCGTGAAATTGAAGGGAAAACAGTGTCCTGGGGTGTGGAACAGGCTATAAACAGTTTGGGAGAAGTTCCAGATATCATCTATCACACCGGGGATTGGGGAAAGGAACCCATCATCGCTTTAGTGGGACGTAACCCGGTTGAGGTAGCGGAAATGGCAGTCTGTCTGGCTGAGCTTTTCTCTCTTCGAAAGGATAAGAAGTAAGATAAGATCTATAGAAAAATACAAGATCTTTAAAAAAAAATTTTATTCTACATTAACCTTCGTCTTCCCCGATTTTGGAAGGGTAATCTGGAGGACTCCGTTTTCAAATTCGGCACTCGCATGGTCGATGTTTATTTTGGTGGGGAGTTCAACAACTCTTTTAATTTCATTATATCTCCGCTCTCTTCTGACATAATTAGACCCCTCTTCCAGGGTATCCTCTTCAAAAAGAGCATTGATTTCCAGGATATCATCACTCACATCTATTTTGATGTTTTCCTTTTTAAATCCGGGGAGGTCCGCTTTAACGATTATATTATCTCCCTGGTCTATTATATCCACCAGTGTTTTGCCTATGATACCAGAAGCATATCCAGATATCGTCTTCTCCAAATCACTCTGCGAATCCTTTATAGCACTAAAAACATCATTAAATACCTGTTCAGCGATTTCTCTTCTCGTCATCTTTAAATTCCTCCAATTTATCCATTACCTGGGAGATCCCGCTGCCCTCAGAAGCGGTTACAAGTATAGGTTCGTCTACCTTATGAATATATTCGTTCAAATAATTAATATTTTCCACCAGGTCCATCTTATTGAAGATGCAAATTATGGGAATTTTGAAGATCTTTTTTATGGACTCATATAACATGAACTGGTTTTCTAATGGATAACCAGAGGTTTCTGATGCATCGAAGATGTATAAAACCACCTCTGCCAGGTGTTCCAGTGCCACCATGGCGTTAAGTTCGATGGTGTTCATATCATCGATGGGCCTGTCCAGGAGACCGGGTGTGTCTATGATCTGGTATTTCTGCCACTTACGTTCCAGGTGACCGATCTGGATACCGGTGGTGGTGAAGGGATAATCCGCCACTTTGGGCTCAGCAGTGGTGATCTGTCTAAGTAGAGTGGATTTACCCACGTTAGGAAAGCCGGCTATAACCGCGGTAACTGCTTCGAAGTCGACGGTGGGCATATTCCTTAATCGGGCCTTGGTGTAATCTAAAAACTCTAATTCATCCCTTATACGATTAACCACAGAAGATATACGGCCGTAAGCCTCCCTGCGTATCTTCGCTGCACTTTCTGGGCTGCCTCTCCTGATCTTCTGGGCGTACTGCCCTTCAAGTTTGGCTAGAATGCCCACAACCCAGTTGAGTGCTCCTAGAGATTTTTTAAGCTGGTCAACACCCACCGCCACGTCGATGTAGTCCTGATAGAACAGGGGCATCTGTTCTACCTGGGGAGTCTTTTCCAGGATGCTCTTGAAGGTTTCCTGTATCACCTGGCAGGCAGTCCTAACCCTTATTTCCTCAATCCGCTTAGATTTCAGCTGGTGGGGAATCTTAGAGGTTCGAGCTTTATTTGCAGCCTTCTTTGCCCGGTTGAATCCCTTATCCAGGGCTTCTTCTGGTGTGGGTATGGTTGGTAGGAACATGAGTTATCACTTAAAAAATTCAATAAAACCTTTTAAGAAGTTTAAACTTCCATCCGGGTTATAAATTAATTTGTGGAGGTTTTCATTTTTTGATTCAATTGTTTTGTTGGTTTAATTTTAAAAGTACAGTTATATAATTTGTATCATTTGTGAGGTTTGTAATTTATTCACTTCATTAGGAATCTGTAATAAGAAGCATATAAAATATTAATAAACCTAAAGATAGAATATTATAGAAATATGTATTTGAAAATTAAAAATCCATACAAATAGGGGATGATTATTTGAAGTACGAAGAGGAAGTTAGAAAATATCTGCAAAAACAGGATAAGATTAAACTGGCTTACCTCTTTGGGTCTGTGGCCCGGGAAGAGCAGGGCAAACTCAGTGACGTGGATATTGCTATTTTTCTGGATGAGTCACTAGGGAAGAAAGAAAGATGGAATTTGGAACTTAGTTTAATAGCTGATCTAGGGGATATCTTGAAAGCTGACAGGGTGGATCTGGTTGTAATGAACGACGCACCCAATTCACTTAATTTTGAAGTTATCAAGGCTAACCATCCCTTTTTAATCAGGGATGAAGATTTTAAGGTTGATTTAGAGCAATACATCATGTCTAGATATCTTGACCGTCAGTATTATGACCAGAGATGGGCGTACAATCTCCTTAAAAAAACTGTTGAAGGGACTAAATGAACACAGAAGAAAAAGTTGCCCGAAAAATAAAGAATTTACAGGGATACGTGGATTTTTTAAGAAAATATCCTGCCAGTGAGCAAGAGTTAAAAGATGACCATCTTTTAAGATCTGCTATTGAACGTAACCTTCAACTAACCATTGAATGTTCTCTGGATATTGGGGAAGTCATAATATCCTCTGAAAACCTGGAAAAACCAGAAGAGTATCAGGGAATAATAATCATCTTGGGAAAAGAAGGAGTAATCCCTGAGGAATTTGCGGACAGATTCCGAGAAGCAGCAAAACTAAGAAACATACTGGTACATATGTATACAGAGGTTGATCCAGCTATTCTCGCCATGATTTTAGAGAAAAATCTGGATGATTTCAATGAATACGTCCAATATATTGCTAAATTTTTAAATAAAAAGAAGATGGTTCAATGAATATTTGGTTCTGAATCTTTCATATATGCTTTAATTTTGGATTTTTTAGATTCTATACAAGTCTATTCCTCAAAAATCTGGCTCTGGAACTTGTAGATATTAATATCAGGCTCTAACCAGCAGTCCAGGTTAAGCCCGGCCTTCATGCAGGTGTTGGAGAGGAATTCCTCCTCGTCCCACTGCCATTCTACTGCGACCTGGGGAAGCAGAAGTCCCCGACCAAAACAGCTTTCCACTATCAGCCCATCTTCACCCAAACTTACCTTTTCCGGATACTCAGTAGGTTTATCCACCTCTATAAGTTCCGGTTTGGTAAGCACACTCACCTCTACACTGACATCATCCAGTTCCTCAGGAGATACCGGTGGAAATCTAGGGTCCTGGATAGCCGCCGATATAGCTACTTCTATAAC
>MVQY01000035.1 GCA_002067325.1 Methanobacterium sp. PtaU1.Bin097 | reverse complement strand
TTCACCTTTTGGACTCTATCAATCTTTCCAATTTATCCATATCTACTCTACGTTTATATACCGGTGTTTTATCCTCCAGGTAGACTTCTAAGTTTTCTTCGAAGGTTCTTTTATCCGGGTTCATATAGAATATTCCCAGGGGGAATTTATCGGTCTCCATGGATCTTTTAAAGGCCTGTTCAATATCATAGGGGTCGTGGGAGTCTTCCAGGTAGTAAGTGTTTTCTTTAAACCACTGGTAAGTGTTCACCTTGTTGAAGGTCACACAGGGCTGGAATATGTCAACCAATGCATAACCTTTATGTTTTATGGCTTTTTTCAGGATGTCCTTGGTTTCTTCCACATCCCTACAGTAAGCCCTGGCTACGAAGGATGCTTTAAGGGCAATTGCTACTGATATTGGGTTGAACGGCTCTAAGAATACCCCTTCAACCTGTAAATTGGTCTTAAATTCTGTCCTGCTTGTGGGGGATGCCTGTCCCTTGGTCAGTCCGTAGACCATGTTGTTATGGACTATGTTGGCTATGTCCGGGTTTCGGCGGATGTTATGTATGAAGTGGTTGCCTCCCTCCCCATACATGCAACCGTCCCCACTTATATCTATCACCCTAAGTTCCGGGTTTACTGCCTTAATGGCAACTGCTGGAGGTAGTGATCTACCGTGCAAACTGTTGAATACGTTACATTTAATATAGTGGGGGAGTTTCCCGGCCTGTCCAATTCCACTTACTAAAACCAGGTTTTCTGGCTTTATTTCCAGTTCTGCCAGGGTTTCTTTAAGTGTTTCTAGTATGAAAAAGTCACCGCACCCTGGGCACCAGGCCACATCGGCATCATCCATGTTGAAGTCCTTAGCATCCATTTTTATAACCCCCTGATACTTTTTAAGGTTTCTGTAACTTCTTCAACGGAAAAGGGCATTCCATTATACTTTAAGATTTTTTCATCGATTTCAAAGCCGGTCTCTACTCTAATCAGATTAGCAAACTGTGCAGAAGCATTATTTTCGAATATAACTGTTTTATCAGCCTTATTCAAATAATTTATCGTATCAGGATGCAGTGGATACAACTGTTTGAAGTGTAAAAAGGAGATTTCTTCCCAACCCAAATTATTCAGCGCTTCTTTTATAGTTCCGTAGGTAGATCCCCATCCTACCGCCAGGATTTCATAATCATCACTACCAATGAGTTCGGGAGGAATAATATCCTTCTTGATCAGCTTCATCTTTTTAGTGTATCGTTTATCAACCATCCTGGCTCTAATTTCCAGGTCTTCAGTGATGTGGCCCTCTTCATCGTGTTCATCAGCATCGATGGCCACCAGTCCATCTCCATATCCCGGAATTCCCCGGGGGGAGAGACCATCCGGTGTTAGTTCGTATCTCCTGTAATCCTTAGTTGTCCTGACGATATGTTCTTCAACCACCAGGTTACTTAAATCAAGGGACGGGTGGTTATAGTTGCATTCAGCGAAGTACTGATCTGAGAGGATGAAAACCGGTATCTGGTATTTATCTGCCAGGTTAAACGCCCTGTGTGAGAGTTCAAATGCGTCTTTGAAATTTCCTGGAGCGAAGATTACCCGGGCGAACTCTCCCGGCCCGGAGTACAGTGTTAGGTTCAGGTCTTCCTGTGCTGTCCTGGTGGGAAGCCCCACGGCTGGTCCTGGCCTCTGGCCTACGTATATTACCACGGGTGTTTCTGTCATTCCAGATAATCCTACAGCTTCCTCCATAAGGGCGAATCCACTTCCGGAGGTGGCGATCATGGCCCGGGCCCCGGCGTAGAAAGCCCCGATGGACATGTTTATGGCGGCTATTTCATCTTCTGCCTGTTCAAAAATGACATCAAAATCCTTTCCATTCTCGGCTATGAATATCTGCAGTGGTGTTGAAGGGGTCATGGGATAGGATGCCATGAATTTGCAGTTACCTGCCAAACAACCCAAACCTACTGCCTCTGTTCCACTTAAAAGCAGTTCATCTTTAACTGACGGATCCTTTTCTATCTCGAACTTGAAATCCTTTGATCCCATCAATTCTTCCCCCAGCTGGTATCCCTTCCTTCCGGCCTGGAGATCCTTTTCTACGATTTTTTCTCCTTTACGGGCGAACATACCCCTGATTATCTGGTCGAACACCTCTGGTGGGATGTTGAGCATGCAGGAAATGACTCCGGCAGCTATCACATTGGCAAAGATTATGCCTCCCAGTTCCTCTGCACTCTTCAGAACTGGAATTTTCAGGACGTTATATTCTCCAGTTACTGACTTTAACTGGTCTTCATCACCTATTATCTGGGTGTCCTTTGTTATCCTTCTACCTAAATGTCCTATGGCCCCTTCATTTATGGCCAGGAGAATATCGATTCGATCCACATATGCAGTGACTCTTTTAGATGAAATACGTATCTCTGTAGAGTTTAATCCTCCTCTTACCCTGGACATATATTCTTTTGAAGAAAATACATAATAGCCGGCCAGTTTAATGGCCCTTACCAGTATCATTTCCACCGTTTGAATGCCCTGACCTGCTTCTCCACATATAACTACAGATAAATCCTTTTTGGATGGATTAGAAATTTTAAAATCCCCCTCTAAATTTTTCCCATAAAGAAAGTTGTTTTTTATAAACTATTTTACACCAACAAATTTTTACTGAATTCTTATATGATTTATGGACATGATTCTACTTAAATATTAAGTTTTCTTAAATTTAAGCCTTTAAACCAGATTTTTACTTATTAATTGTCCACAAAATACTTTTAAAAGAAAATAAAGCCCTTTTTATTCGGTTACAGAGAACAATTACCCTTTTATTTGAGTAGCTATAAAAATAAATCCATGAGAGATGATCTAAAAGCAAAGAATGTGATGATCGAAACGGTGCAGACCATCTCACCAACCGACCTCATCGCTGCTGCCAAACTTAAGATGATGCGCAGTAACGTTGGTGGACTCCCAGTAGTGGACGATGGGAAATTGGTGGGTATTATAACCCATAGGGATATCTTACTTGCTGGTGGGGAAGCAGTGGGGCTTAAAGTTGAAGAATTAATGAGTAAAAACCTTAGAACAGCTGAACCAGACACGTCTTTACTGGAAATCATCAAAATTATGGTTGATGAAGGTTATCAAAGAATTCCTGTAATCAAAAATGGAAAGTTAATTGGACTGGTAACCCAAAGCTCTGTTATACGTGCAATTGCCGAGTTAATCGGTCCCTAGATAGATTTGTTCCACTATTTGAACCATAAAAATCAATTGGACCATTAAATCAATGGTTTGGGGATTTGGGCATCCTTTTTTTCCTTCAGCCCACCTATTTTTTCTATCCTTATCTCTAAGAATTTTTTACCATCCTCGGTTATCCCGAATATGGGTATGCTATCTCCAGCGCGGAAAAACCCTCTCTCTGTACCTATGTCCCGGATGTACCGGGATGCGCAACCGGTCACTACATCGGCATGATCCAAGATAACCTCCGCATCTTCTTTGGATACCTCCGTGGCATGGGCTACGAATATGTAGATCTTAACTTCCGGGTGCTGGCTTTCCACTTCCCTGAGTTTTATAGTATCATCGGCGGATACCACGGTGACTGCTATTTTTTTATAACCCATATCTATGGCCTTTAAAACCCCGTCAATTTGATTGATCCTTGCAGTTTCCGGGTCAAGGACATTCTCTTTACCTATAACTTTTATAACTTCTTCTAGTGGGGTGGTACTGAGAAGACCGGATACTCTACCCCCTATGCCCTGGATGAGTTCTGATTCTGTTAGGATCACCGTTCCACATCCCTCACAGACCGTGACAGCGGCATCGATCAGTCCTTCCTCGGCCAGGGTGTTTAATGTCTCTGAAACTCCGAAGGAGAGGAAGTCCTTCATCCGCAGGGTCCTGTCGCCGGTGCACATCCCGAAGTCTTTTATTCTAAATTCGATATTTTCTCTGACATGTTCCGATGTGAGCTTTTTAATTCCCCTGTACTTGTCAAATATGGGACAGTATTCTATCTTCGGCTTGCCAACTTCCACTACTTTCCCATTTTTTATTACCACCCTGGTTTTTCCCAGTGCTTCGATTACGTGTTCGTCTTTATCGGCCATTTAATCACCTGCGTGATGTTTTCCTTAAATCCCTTGATCTTATATGGTTCCTTTTAAGATAGTGATCCTTTTAGGATAAATTTTTAATTATCCAGTAGGGTATAAAATAGTCTGGAAGAATTATATATTATGAGATGAAAATCTTCTAAAAGCCTCATAGAAAACTTTAAGTTAGATAAAATCTGATGTCATATAAGCCACGCCGGGGTGGCTCAGCTGGTTAGAGCGCACGGCTCATAGGGTATTAAGCAAGTGCTCTGACTTATATCTGGGATACCGTGAGGCCGCGGGTTCGAATCCCGCCCCCGGCATTTATCACTTTTTTTAATGTTTTAACAGAGCTGCTTGAAAATCTGTTCCTACTTCCACCATAAAATAAAGTACTTTTAAATACTTGATTTTTTTATATTGAAATTAAGCAAGTAGATGGGGAGTTCATCATGGAAAACATTTACGAACGTTCTATTCAAGGAGACATCACCAGAGAGGACGCTATAAAACTGGTAAATTCGAACCCTTTCGAGCTATTCGATGTAGCAGACCAGTTACGTAAGGATATAGTGGGTGAAGAAGTCACCTTCGTGGTCAACAGGAACATAGATATCACGGACGAGTGCATGATCGGATGTGGTTTCTGCTCTTTCAGAGATAGTATCGGTTATCATATGACCACGGAAGAAGTACTCTCCAGTGTCAAAGAAGCGGTGGACGTAAATGCCACTGAAATATGCATATTTGGTGGTGTAACTCCAGAGATGACCGTTGAATATTATTGTAATCTTCTGGGTGCTATAAAATCTAATTATGACATCGAAATTCATGGATTATCGCCGGTGGAAGTTTTCCATGCTGCAAGGTTGTCTGGAGTATCCACAATAGATGCTTTAAGCGATTTTAAAGAGGCCGGGTTGGATACCTTAACCGGTGCATCGGCGGAAATCCTGGTAGACTCTGTTAGGGCCAAGATATGTCCCAACAAAGTTTCCACTGCAGATTGGGTGAGGATTATAAAGGAAGCCCATGGAGTAGGGATCCCCACAACCTCCACAATTATGTACGGCACTGTAGAAACCTGGGAAGACCGTATCGACCATCTCCTGATACTGCGGGACATACAGCGTGAAACCCATGGGTTTACAGAACTGGTCCCCATGACTTTTTTAAATCAAAACAACGTTTTAGGCGCCGAGTTATCTCCTTCCAGTGGTATGGATGACTTGAAGATACATGCTATTGCCCGGATCATCCTCGGTAAAGAATTACCCAATATTCAGGCTTCCTGGATAAAATTAGGCACTAAACTGGCGCAAATAGCCCTGTGCTGTGGTGCTAACGATCTGGGAGGCACCATGATGGAAGACAAGATATCCATAGCGGCAGGGGCGTCTTACGGTGAACATTTACCCCGTGAAGAGATGCGTAGAATTATAAAAAAGATAGACCGTGTACCTGTAGAGCGTAACACTGTTTATCAGCGGGTTTGAGAAAAGAAGATTCATTGTAGATTTTAAGTTTTTAAAAAGCATAATAAAAAATAGATAAGATCCTGTTATTTTCAAAATTCACCAATAACCATCCCCACCTCTCGAGATGGTATATTTATATCATTCACTGTCTTAAAATCCTTTTCAACAGGTATTTGTTTCTTATTTGGGAAAGCAAATTGAGCATGGATAGCAATCAGATCTTCATCTACGGAGATGTCCATCTTTACATTAAAATCTTTTTTTAAAGAATCTTTACTTAAATTAAGAACTTTGGAAGCATCTAATATCTCAACTGCTACTGGAATGCAGTTTTCATCGAAGTCGAGTATCACATTCCCTATACCAATGGATTCCCTATAATTGTAATCATCTTCAATACTGAGCCATAAAACATCAGATTCAAGATCATAATCCTTTCTTAGTTGGAA
>MVQY01000034.1 GCA_002067325.1 Methanobacterium sp. PtaU1.Bin097 | reverse complement strand
GCCACGGCGAAGCTGAATATCATGGGGTGTCCAGCACCCATGAGGTGCCTGGGCCTTGAATCAGGCAGGTGCTCTACACTGGCCATAATCACATCTAATAGGGTGGAATACTGATAGGACTCCATCAAGGGTACCACCGCACCTATGGGGTGTACCTGGAAGTCCATCTCCCCCAGAGTCTCTGCACACTTAGCCCTCAAGCTGGGATACGTGGATCCCTGCACCACCGAGTTAAGCATCAGATTATCCCGGACTTCTAAGGCCTCCCGGGCACGTTCGATGGTGATTTCCATCTCCTCTTCAGCCCTCCCCATGCTCACGAAGGGGGGGGTGGGTATATCCAGTGACGTCCCAATATCGGTCCCGATTTTTTCCTGGAACTCGATGATCTCCCGGTTACTCACATCGATATCACCATAGAGTGATAGTTGGAATGAACCAGAATCGGTCATTATGGGTCCGTTGAAGTTGATAAGTTCATGAACACCCTTCTCCAGTGCAATTTCCCTTAAATCCTGGTTTTTATATATTAAGTAAGCGTTGGTTATCACCATATCCACCCCGTACTTAGATATGTCCAGGGTCTGCTTTCCCGGGTGGATGACCGGCATAAGCGCAGGGGTCTGCACCTTACCGTGGGGTGTTTTTAGAATGCCAGCCCGGCCACGGGCGTCTTTGTATTTAATTTCAAAGTTCAAAGTATTGATCTCCTGTATTAAGTGAAAAAGAAGTTTTTATTTATGGTTTCTTAAGTATTAATCTTGATCAGTGGATATTAATCATTGATCGTGACTATTGATCTTAATCTATGGCTCATTTCATAAATTCTTTCCCTCGAATTATTGAAATTCTCACAACCCCCACCACATATACACTCCTTGTACTGGGGGCATACCACGTACCGGGCTTCAGGTGATTTTAAATCAGTAAAACCAAGCTTTTTCAGGTTATTTAGTACTCTTCGTTTTAGTCTACCCTCTTCAAGTTTTTCATTAAGGTATATGGGGGTTTTGACTGTTGATGAGAACTTAATCTTTCCCCTCGAGATTTTACGTTCCTCTTCTCTGCGCTTTAGAATGTCCTGGGATGAACCTTTAAAACCAGGGTCTTTAAATGGAATACCCGCATCGCTGAGGGCTATCATCCTTTCATCATCTGTGCTAAGCGGGTTGTCTATCATCTCTGGGTTTAAAGACGCGACTGTTCCCCCACTCCTCCCGAAGGACGGCCCTTCACCCACGTGAAGACCAGTGTTAACAACAGCGGATCGCACCGGTGCGGCAGAGGTGTAGGTCAGGATAACTCCATCATTCTTAAGTAGATTCTTTAAAGACTCGAAGAACTCGTTGGTGTAAAGCTCTGGAGATTTTAAAGGAGAGAAGGGATCGAGGAATACTGCGTCGTAAGTCTTCTTTTGGCTTTTCAATTCTTTAACTACGGCCCGGGCATCGTCTATGTGCAGATTGATCCTGATTCTACTGGTTATTTCTTCTTTAAAATGTTTGATAGCCATGTCCCCATCTTCATATAGCTGGTTTTCCACGGCTTTTTGGACGGTTTTATAGGATTTTAGGGGTGTTTCAAGTAATAATGCGAGTATTATAGTTTCTCTGGATATCTCTACCATATCTAGGTCCATCTGGACATGGTCATCCAGATATTCGATACATGACGCTGCGTTGTAACCCAATCCACTGCATATGTCGAGTATGGCCACTTTATCTTTACCTTCCAAGTGTGCTGGCTTCACGAATTTCTCCAGGGCCTCCGATAATGCACCGTGTTGGGTGTGCATGGTCTCAGACTTAACACCTGAGATATCTGATTTAAGGGTGTACGAGCCATCATCTGTTTCAATTAAATGTTCCTTTAAAAGATCTTTAGCATTTTCTCTGGCAGCTTCATCACCCCTCCCTTCATCCAAGAAGTTTCTTGCGATTTGAAGGGCCTCCTCATGGATGGTTAAGGCTTTATATTCGTGGTTTTGCATTGTGTTAAAGTATATTTTTGATGATAAAAATTAATGATGCTGAATCTTTAATTTGAATGTGTTAATCATAGTATTTTCCATAAACCATAGTATTTTCCATAATTTATGTTGATTATTTTTTGCATGGTAAAATATAAATTGCCCAGTGATATATAGTTTACATGGTGATTTCATGATAATCGAAACAAAGGTATATAAAAAAAATCAGACCACAATACCTGCAGAATTAAGAAAAAAACACTCAGTAAAGCCTGATGATATAGTGGAATGGAAAGAAGATGATGAAGGGAATATACAGGTAAGTTTTAGGAAAAAAGTCAAAGTTGATGATATTATAGGGATAGGTAAAACAAAAGAAAGGACTAATGCTGTAAATTTAAAAAGAAGTTTATATAGATAAAAAAAAATTTTAAAAGGTATATAGAATGGATGTATTTTTAGACAGCTCTTTTATAATAGCTTTAATATTAGATAAAGACGACTTAAACCATAAAGCTATCTCCATAGAAGAGAAAGGAATCTTCAACAATGATTGTTACATCTCAAATTTAATTATCAATGAAGTTATAACCATCATAGGAAATAAGACAGACAAAACAACAGCTAAATATGCCTATTATTTCCTCAAAGACAACTGTATTTTAATTAATGAAAATGAAATAAGCCATATTAACGATAAAACCATGGAAACCTACGTTAAATACGATACTAAACTGTCATTTACAGATAGTTCAATCATAGCAGTAATGAAAGAACACGAAATAACCCACTTAGTATCCTTCAATAACTACTTCAATAAAGTAAAAGAAATAACCCTGATACATTAAATATATGAACCAATTAGATTTTATGTTCAAAAGATTTGTTTTTACCCTTTAAAGATATTGATAAATGCTTAAACGTAATCTATAGGTGTGTTTTCAATGGTCAAAATCATAGGAATAATTGGAAGCCCCCGGAAGGGAAGCAACACAGAAATATATATAAAAAAGGCTTTAGAATCAGCAGAAAATGCCGGTGCAGAAACTGAAATCACCAACCTGGCTAAGGCAGAAATAGAACCCTGCATAGCCTGTGACATATGTAAAAACACCGGGGAATGCGCCATATACGATGATATGAGGGAGATAACCAGTAAACTTCAGGAAGCCCAGGGTATAATAATAGGCAGCCCGGTGTACTTTGGAAACGTCACCTCCCAGCTTAAGATGTTCATGGACCGCAGCCGGCCACTCCGGATAGACTTCAAACTCAAAGACAAAGTAGGTGGTGCCATCAGCGTAGGGGCATCCCGTAACGGGGGCCAGGA
>MVQY01000033.1 GCA_002067325.1 Methanobacterium sp. PtaU1.Bin097 | reverse complement strand
AGAGTTAAAGGTTAAAATCGTGATTTTATTTTTAATTTGAATACAATTTGCAGGAGATATAACCATACCAACCAAGATCGACCGTATCATGACCGCCCTGGAGGATGAGTATACTTTAAGGAGCTTTGAGGGAGGCCATCCCTTCCGGGTGTTGATTAGAACGATTCTATCCCAGAGGACCAGGGATGAAAACACAGACCATGCTTCTGCTCTGCTCTTCTCTAAATTCAGAACCCCGGAGGAGATTGCCCAGGCTGATATTGAGGATATTGAAAAACTCATTGTTTCTGCTGGTTTTTATCATGTTAAAGCTGCCAGGATAAAGGAGGTATCCCAGATACTCCTGGATGAATTTGAGGGGAAGGTACCAGACACCATTGAAGAGCTTCTAACCCTGCCTGGTGTAGGGAGGAAAACTGCTAACTGTGTGCTGGTCTACGGATTTAAGAAGCCAGCGATATGTGTGGATGTGCATGTACATCGTATTTCCAACCGTATGGGATTGGTTGAGACCAGAACTCCGGAGCAGACTGAGGATGAACTTAAAAAATTAGTCCCCAGGAAGTACTGGTTGGAAATAAATGATCTCATGGTGCAATTTGGTCAGACCATCTGCCGGCCTGTTAATCCTTTACATGATATCTGTCCGGTTAGTGATCTTTGCAAATTTTATTTAGAGTTATAAACTAATTTTAAAGGATTTATAAACAATTCTTAAATATTTTAAGGTTATTCTCAATCAAATAACGTAGTTGTTATATCAATAAAACAACATTTTATTTGAGATGATACTAAAAAATGGTAAGCTTTTTATTAATCCTTGTTATATTAATAAACAAAAAATAATTTTTTGGAGCTTAAATGTCCTTTGAATCTGCTGTGGAACTATCAGAAAACATCAAGAATTTCCCAGGTATACAATCTGTAGTGCTTTTTGGTCCTCTGGCATCTGGTGAAAAGGTACCCAAGGATTCTAAAATAGATATGGCCATTATCTATTCTAAAAAGGATAGGGAGATAATGAAGTGGGTCAGGTACCTGGCTACAGACCGGTTTAGACTGCACCACCTCACACCCGATGAGTTGAAAGATAACCCCGAGATTATAAATGCATTGTCCGGTGAAGGAATCCTGCTGCAAGGTAATCCTGTAGTTCTGGCTTTAGATGATCTGGAACTTAAGTCCCAGATGCTCATATCCTATGATACCACTGATTTAAAACAGAACGAGCGAAGCAAATTAAACAGGGCCCTCTTCGGTGGTGTTTCCACCTACCTGCAGAAGGGTGTGAGGAAAAAGAAATATTACTCTGGCTTGGTGGAGAAGTTACATGCCAAACGAATTGGTAAGGGAGTGCTCCTTATAGACAGTCAAAACGCGGGGCAGATAACCAAAACACTGGCCGGATTCAAGGCTAAATGGAAAGAAATCCCCATCTGGACTCAAGAAACCATCTAGAATAAAAAATAATAACTTTTACTAATATATTTCTAAATTTCTTAGATAAAAAAAATAAAATAAATAAAAATAAGCAAATTTAAGCGCTTATTTCTATGTCAGCGGCTTTGACAGTTTTTCGTCCAGCGTGTTTTGCGACTTTTACAGCTTCTCTGGATATGTCTTCACCTTTTTCTTCTAGGAATTTAGCCAGAGCATTAACTGCGTCTTCACTGACTCTTTCTGCACCTGCATTTTTTAAGATTCTTCCTACTGGAGCAATTGGTAATTCAGCCATATTTATCACCTCGCTAGATTATAAGAGAACCATTATATATATATTTATCGTTTTTTTACCTAGATACGTATCCAATTTGCCAAACAATTCTAAAATTTTACGATTATTTTATATCAGTATCCCTTAACTCCACACTAATAATTATATCAATCCAGAAAAGAATTAGATCATAATCATTATTTTTTGATATATATTACGTATTATAACAGGATGAAATAGTCTGCAATAAAGTTAAATTAGCAGATTATGATTACTATTTTAAATAAATAAAAGATATATTGGCTTATGAAATAAAGGGCAAATAAGGAGATTAAATTTTTTTAAAATCAAGTAATCAATGTAATTATTTAAAATAACCCTATTAGCTTATGTTATTCAAATTCCAAATTTTTATTTACATAAATAATTACTTAAGACTTCAAATACATAATATATGGTGTTATAAGCTGCATTAACATCCCAGAATATGCGGCGATACCTGTAGGAGGTGAAAACTAAATGAAAATAAATAGCGATCTGATTGGTAAAGAAGTTATAGACGATTCAGGAGATCAGGTAGGGGTAGTCAAGGATGTAGAATGGAATCCCAGATCAAATAATGTAGAATCTTTTGAATTGGAAGAAAGTGGAGTATCAGCCAAATTAGGACTTGGAGAGAAGAAAATTGTACCCATTAACCAGGTCGATACCATTGGGGATAAAGTTATAGTCCGAGGGCGCCTCCTATCAAGTGATTGAACCATCTGCACTATCTAATGATCTACACACAAATAGATCATTAAAATAATTTTTTTTAGGATTCATGATTTAAACCAATTACTAGTTAAAATAAAGGAGACAGTAAAATGGCCGAAGGTGTTGTTGAGTCTAAAGAAGAAATGAAGAAAAGAATGGAAAGGATTAAAAAAGGTGAAGGGCAAGGAGAAACCGGAAAAAAACTAAAAGAGACCAAGGAAAAAACTGAGGAAAAACTAGGAGAGACCAAGGAAAAAACTGAGGAAAAACTAGGAGAGACCAAGGAAAAGCTAAAAGAAACCAGAGAAAAAACCGAAGAAAAACTGGGGGAAACAAAAGAGAAATTAAAAGGTACTAAAGAAGAAACCAAGGAAAAACTAGGAGAGACCAAGGAAAAAACTGAGGAAAAATTAGGAGAAACTGAAGAAAAGCTAAAAGAAACCAGAGAAGAGACAAGAGAGAGATGGAGCGATATTAAAGAGAATTTAGGAGATGTCAAGGAAGAAACAGCGTCCCAATTAGAAAAATATCAAAGAGAAAGTGAAAAAGAGGGGAAAAATCCGGCGGAAAAATTCTTATCCGACATCATCACCGGATTCCTACAGAAAACAGAAGATGTAAATCAGGCCATGGTTGAGCGAACCGGAACACTTATACCTATTCCATTAACCGATGTGGTAGAAACGGATGATTCTATAATTATAATGGTAGACATACCAGGTCTTACAAAAGAAGACATAGAATTGGGAATAAGTCAGGATAGTGTTGAAATCACAGCAACCTATGAAGAAAAGTCATTACCAGCCAATGGAAAATTTATCCAGAAAGAAAGAGGTTACGGTGCAGTACACAGAACAATAAACCTTTCAACCCCTGTAAATGTAAAAAAAGCCTCAGCATCCTATAAAAACTGCATATTAACCATCACACTACCTAAAAAACAAAAAGAGATGACCAAAATAACCATCCAGGAATAAATATGCGAATAAAATTATATTCTCCATTTTTTTCATTTTAGAATAGAAAATTGCTCTTAAGGGAGGTTATAGCCTTGAACATCTTCGAAGACATAGAGGGAAAAGGAAAAACTATAAATGTGGCTGATGGTTTATTGGGAAAAGAAGTAGTCGATGGAACCGGTAAGCTGGTGGGAAATGTTAAGGACGTGGTATGGAACTTTAAAAGTAACGAAGTAGAATCACTGGTAGTGGAAGAAAGTGGTGGAAGTTTCCTATCCAGAATAAGATCCGGTGAAAAACAGGTCATTCCCTATGAACGCCTGCATTCGGTAGGTGACAAAATACTGGTAGATGCAGAGTTCGACGAATATAGTTACAACCTCGCCCTGGGAATTTAGTATTAAATCATTTATCATCTAATTCATTAAATCATTCCTTTTTTCAGCTTCCTTTTTTCAGCCACTTAGAATCTATTTCTGAAAATCTACTTCTCCAAAGACAATACTTCCCTGGCAAAGCCCTGTAATACTTCCTTGGACAATCCTTCCACGAATTTTAAAGAGCCGGCGCATTCATGGCCTCCTCCATCAACACCTGCTTCCGGTATTTCCACCATCAACTTGGATATTATGGTGTTGAGGTTGAAGCCGAAGCTCTCATTCACAGCATCAGTGGCCCTGATCACACCAAAGTCCGGCCCATAAGCTAACGTTATAATGGGCACTTCTTCACCGTACTTCTGCACCATCTGGTCATGGACGTAGCCACAGGTCTTCCCCGGGGCAGGGAAGGTGAATTTATGGGCGTATTTCTCCACATCCAGTACACTGAAGATTATCCCGTTTTCCAGTTTCTGGGTTTTAAGGTTGGGCATGGCCGCCTTAAGCTGCCATTCCACACGTTTGTGGAGCTCCTTGTAGAGGGCGTCCACCAGTTTCTGGTGTTTTTCCCGGTTTCCCAGGCCCAATATGGTATCTATAATTCCCCGTCCATTCATGAATCGCAGGTAGAAGGCTTCAAAGTCTATAGAGCTTGCTACCTTCTCCAGGTCATCTGCATCGTAGCCCTTCTCCGCTGCGATCTGGATGTACTTTTCCGCCTCATCTGACCTGGCATGGTCACCTACTGCTGCGATACCTGGTAAATGCAAGAGTCTGTCCTTTACTTCCGGATTGATCATCCCGGCCAGTTCCACTGCCAGGGCCCCGGCGGTGATGTTGGAATCCCCACCAACCAGGTAGGGATTGACATGGACGTCCACGTACTCATCCACGGCGACTTTCCCATCTTCCACAACTCCCGGATAATGGTGGTCCACCACAACCACCTCGATGTCGTAGATCTTAACCTTCATTAAAGCCAGAATATCCTCTTCTGTTGATCCATTATCCATAAGCACCAGCAAGGGTAGTTTCTGGCCGTGTCTTTCCAGATCTTCCAGGGCGAAGGATAGGTCCTTCACCACATCCTCCAGTTCATAGAAGGGTGCTTTGCTGGGTGCTCTTTTAAAGAAGTGCCATTCTGCATCGTTGCTGTTGTTCATATCTTTTAAGAGAGGGACCACTGCCTTTTCAATGGCCACACCGGCGCATATCCCATCTGCATCGGCGTGGTGCCTTACCAGTATAGACCGGCCGTCTAAAACAGCTCTTCTTATGGCCTTTGCTGCTCTGCGCATGGGCTCCTTTAAATCGTTTAAGACCCTGCTTTCTATTAAAAATTCCGTTTTCTCTGGTTCTGCCTTCTTATCTATGGCCTCGTCGATGCGCTGTCTTGCTTCCTGGGATTCTGGTCCGTGGAGGCGTTCAATGGATTCTGATTCGATCTGTATCTTACCACTGTGCAGGGAGACTTCCCCGGTTACCTCTACGATGTTCCCCATGTTCAGGTGGGGATAGACCCGGATGCCCGGCTGGTCGAAGGCAGCTGCCCAGGTGGTGCCTGTCTCATCAGATACTGTGAATATGGTGGGGCCGCTGGTCTGCTGTATCTGTATTATCTCACCTACCAGCCGGACTGTTTTTCCCATGGACTTGGTGGTGATATCCCCGATCCTGGTACGTGCTATGTTCCTCTTTACTTTAACCAGTTCGTAGTTATCTTTTACTTTAGAGGAGGTTATCTCCAGTTCTCCCCTTCTCTGTTTAGCACCGGTTACCTTTACTATGATTTCATCTCCCTTACCTTTGGTAGATGAGCTTGTACGGAGCAGGCCGTACAGGTTTTTGGCTAAACTCACGAAGACTCCGTAGTTTTCCACCCGGCTTATGTTTCCCTTGTAATTTCCTCCCAGCTCTACATCCTCAACTTCCGCGTTTCCCGGTAGAATGTAGACTACTGGTTTTTCTTCCTGGCAGTCGGGGCAGTAGTCACCTGATTTTATGGGTTTTCCACACTTCCGGCACTGGTTTATTTCACCTTCACCGGAGCATTCCGTGCATGTTTCCCTGACTTCGATTTCACCCTTACCATTACAGGTGCTGCAGGGCACTTCCTGGTCTTCGTCCAGTTCAAATCTCTCCCGGGCCTGACTGGATATGCCCTTCACATGGTCTTTCACATTTAACTGGCTTTTTACTCCGGTTCCATGGCATTCTTCACAGATCTTATAGCTTAATACTTGGTATCCTTTTCCTTTACATTCTGGACATGTTCTCTTCATTTTTAGCCTCAAAAAATAATATGATATTTAGTGAAAATCTATTAAAAAAGTGGATTTGTGAAATTAGGATTTTCTATTTTGATGATAATAATTATCTACATGATTAATATATCTACTTGAACTTGGTGGGATTCTGTCTCACTATCTCGTCCCGGTTCGCTTTGTATTGCTGGGCATGGTTCATGTAATTATTGGCCGCCAGCAGGTGGGTGTTGGCACTGGTGGTCTGGTTATTCTGTAACAGTTTTATGGCTGTGTTTAGCTCAGATGTAGCGTTCATTTTAGCCTGTATCTCCAGGAGTGCGTTTTGTATGTAATCTATATATATTCCATCGTTGGTATTTTTAGCTGAAGTCAGGGCGGACTGTGCAGATGTCTGGGCCAGTGAATATTCATCCATAGCACTGTTACTATCTGTCAAAGCCTGACTTAGAGACATCCTGTTAGCATTGATTGCAGATCGATTGTAGAAGTCATCTCCCTTCTTCAGATGTACGTTTATGGTGCTGGCCATATCATTTATATTACTTATTTCCGACCCTATACATCCGGATAGAAACACTACTGCGAGTATTACAGCAACAACCAAAATCCTATTCATATTTTTCACTCTAAGACGGCTTTAAATTTAGATCATAAGTTATCTATAAAATAGTTAATTATTATGTTAACTAATTTGTTGTGGTTAATTAAAAGTATTGCGTTAAATTATGTGTTATTAAAATAAAATGTGTTATTAAATAAAAATATTTTTATTAAATTATTGTTTAAGGTTTGTTGTAATAAAATACTGGTTAAAGATTTGTTGAAATAAAAATCAATAAAAAGGGTGAGGAAAGGTTATTCCCATTACTACCCTCACGATCTCCATAGACCATGGATGCTGCAGTATTCCCTTACCACTATTTGACTGATGTCATCCAGTTTCAGCTTGAATTCAGCTTCTGGAGCGTCTCCTGGTTTTAAGACCTTCCGGTGGACCTGATCGCCTGTTACTACTTCCACCCACTCGATGCAGTGGTTTTCCTCCATGGGATGGGGTAGGGACCCTACCTTTACCTTAACTCCTTCATCGGTTTCTTCCAGAACAGGTATGTGTTTTTCAGCTCCCATACCCTCTTCCCGTTCTTCCAGTAGTTCCATGGGGTTCTGGCAGCATTCCAGTTTTCCGGTGCCGATGTGGAAGACTTCCACTATGTTGCCACAGATGTTACAGCGATAAATCTCTTCTTTTTCAGTCATTGTAATCCTCTTCAATATTTTTGATCCTTTTCAGTATTTTTCATCGTACAACTTGAAGTATATCCGGGCATGGTCACAGGCGGGGCATTTTGCTGGTGGTTCCGTGCCTTTGTAGGTGTAACCACATTTTATACAGGTCCATTCCACTTCTTCCTTCTTCCCGAACAGGGTTCCTGCTTCCACCTGTTCCAGGAGTTTCTTGTAACGGTCCTCATGGTGTTCCTCGGCATGTGCTATGGACCAGAGACGATCGGACACTTCTATTAAACCTTCTTCTTCAGCGACATCAGCGAATTCTGGGTACATCTCGCTGTTTTCATAGTGTTCCCCGGCGATGGCCGCCCTCAGGTTATCGACGGTTGTGCCCAGGGTTAAGGGGGAAAGGGCGCCCACCTCTATCTCATCCAGTTCCCCCTCTTTAAGGTCCTGGATCATTTTAAAAAGCCATTTGGCATGTTCCCGTTCATTATCTGCTGTTTCTAAAAAGATCTCAGAGATCTGGGGATATCCCTCAGCCGTAGCCTGTTTTGAATAGAAAGTGTATCTATTCCTAGCCTGACTTTCTCCTATAAATGCCTTTGTTAAATTTTCCAGGGTTTTTTCCATTTTATCACCATTAGTATTATATGGCTTCTATCTTATTAATTTTAGTCATCTAATTTTTAAAGATTTCCTTTGGTCATTTAAGGAATATTTCACCCTTTCATTTTATTTAAGGCGTTCATTCCCTTAAAAACTAATATTGGAAAAATTTTATATATTAAAAAGTTCAAATAATATCCTTGTAATGTCATAACATGAATCTGTGAATGCGGAGGAGATTTCTATTAATAATTTTGGAAAAATAATGGTATTACTTATATTCCTGGGTTTACTTGTGACTTTAAATGCTGGGTTTGCCGCTTCAAATGCAACTCTTAACAAAACAACTAATTTAACCACCAATACAACTAAAAATTACGCGGCTGGTTCCAGTGGAACAATTATCAACATAAAGGTGCTGATCTACAATGGTAACCAGGCTGCTTATAGCTGTGTAAATGGGATCAAAACCTCACTAAGCACTGCCAATAGTAAAAAGTTAGTACCAGGATATACATTCACTTACGGCACTTCAACGGTGATTAACTCTGCAACACTTTCCGGGTATGATGTACTGGCCATGCCCGGGGGAACCTCAGGATATAACTATATGCACAGCAGCGCTATAAGCGCCACTGCCATAAAGAACTTCGTGAAAAGTGGTAAAGGCTACCTGGGGATCTGTGCTGGAGCATATGCTGGAACTTATCGGGTATATGAATACTACTATGGCTGGGGACTGGCACCTCATGTTAGAGCTACGCATCCTAATCATGAGGGAGATTTAACAGTGAAGATCACTTCTAAAGGCCAGCAAGTCTTAAATACCACGGGCACCGTGACCATGGCCCACTACAACGGGCCTGCGATGTATGCAAGCAGTCCCGCTTTAATATTCGCCACCTACGCCGATAACATCATCAATTCTAAGGGTATGGCTGCTATTGTAGGCGATTACTATGGCAAAGGACGAGTGGTCTTGAGCGGACCCCATCCTGAACTTGATCCACAGCTGCCTAAAGTCGTGGCCAATATGGTGGTCTGGGCCGCCAATAAGACCAAACCAGATCCCAAAAACATGGTAAGTAATGCGCAGATTGCAGTCGCTGCTGCTACTGTAAAAGCTTATTATGAGAAAAATAAGGTTTTACCCAGGAGTGTGACCATAAACGGCAATAAAGTATCCATGTCCCAGTTTGCATACCTTCTAGCCAAAGGTGTTGTAAATGTGAACAGTGGTTCTGTGGCTTCCATAACAATAAGAAGCGTTAAAGCCGCCCCAAAACCATCAGGAAGTTATAGAAAAGGAAACATAAAGAAAGCTAATTATGTGAGTATTGCCAAAGGCCTCATTGACTTTATAGGTAAAAATGGTAGAGCACCGAACTTTCTGATTACACCTCTAGGTAATATATCCTTTTCAAAATATGTCTACATGTACAGCAAAATAATGAACTTCTATAAAATCAATAAACGACTGCCCAACTACGTTTCAATGTAAAAACAGGGGCATGTATTCTATTTTTTTATTTCCCTGATCCAATTTTTATTCTCCTGAAAATTCAATTTTTTTTATTTTTCCATATTATTTAAGACCATCTAAATTATCAATTTAAGATAAAATTTTATAATATTATAATGAAATAAAATAATGGGTGATGGGCGAGCACTATATTTTTGCTTTTTTTTACCCAAGACAAATCCAAAAGCAAAAAAAATTACCCCGCCTGTCATCTTATCCTGTTTTTTACTTCTATCTCACAATATAATTAGCATTTCATGAACTTATGTGATGATCTTCACCTTTGTGGATTTTTATAGTGCGAGATTAGCATAAGGAGCGTATTGCAATAAAAAGATATCATCTTCAAATAAACAAGAACTCTAAACTCAGAAAAAAATAAAAAAGAAAAAAGGAAAAGTTTTTTAATAAATTCACATGGAAACGAAGTTAGGCAATCTCTTATTGGTACTGTAAAAGGCCATAATCTTACTGAACATGTAGATAACTGAATTGTAACTGATATTTCCAAGACTGGTGGACACGTAGTTGGGTGCCCGACCATTAGTGGTGATGAATGATTTAATTCTTTGAGCCATGGATAAGATTTCTGACTTTTGTATATTGCCATTTTTATAAGTTCCCGTCCAACTGGAAGCACCGTTTACACTGGTAACTTTTATGGCAGCTGTTGAGCCGCTGTTTGCCTGGGTTGTTGCGGTAGCCATTAGATTTAAAAATTTAGGCATGGATATCTGCCCTGCGGTTGTGGTTACATAGTTGGGTAATCTCTTGTTGGTCTCAAAGAAGGCTTTCACCTTGCTTGCTGCTTGCGCCACCTGACTCACAGTGAGGGTGGTGGTTGGAGTTGAACTGGACGAACCGCCTGCTGCCCAGTAGATAAGTTTTGATACATAGGTAGGTACATTTGATGATAATTCGGGGTGAGGTCCGCATAGAACCGTCCTTCCGTTACCATAATAATCGCCTACAATGGCTGCGTAACCTTTATATCCGGTTTTGCTGTCGCTGTAGGTGGCGAATGTCACTGCATTTCCACTTACGTACATGGCTGCCCCATTGTAATGGTATATGGACGTGGTACCGCTGGTTCCTAAGACCTGCGATCCAGCACTGGTAATCTGAATGGTTGTGTCTCCGATATAACTCACAGCTTTAGCGTATACGTGGGGTGCTATTCCCCATCCGTTGTAGTATCCATCGGTACGTGCAGTTGCGGAGTATGCTCCGGCGCAGATTCCAATATAACCTTTGCCACTGGCCACAAAATTCTTAATAGCTGAAGCACTTATACTGCCACTGTTCAGGTAATAGTAACCTCCACTTCCCCCTGGCATGGCCAGTACATCATACCCGGTCAGAGTGGTTGAAGTTATCCTGGTAGAAGTAGCATATGAAAAAACCACATTTGCTATTATGTTGTTGGTGTTTGCATAGTCCAGTGCCCTTTTCATTCCATTGACACAATTGGTACTTGCGTATTCACCATTATAAATAAGCACTTTAATGGTCTTAGCAGCTCCAGCCGCTTTTTGCTTATCCGTTGAAGATCCAGCAGCTAAACTAGTGGTGTTATTTGATGCTGCGCTGGTTAACCCGTAGGTTGAGCCTGTAGTTGAACTATTTCCAGTTGAATTTTCTGCTGCGAAAATAATTCCCGTATTTAAGGTCAGGGCTAATCCTAAAAAAAATAATAACCCTACCAACATTTTCCGTTTCGTTATACCTCCTCCGTATATTTATAAATTCGGATTTGGGGTTTATGATCTATGATTAATCATATTTAAATTTATATAAAAAATTCTCGAAAAGTTTAAGAGAATAATCTACTTAATTTGGGGAAAACAGCCAAGAATCAAGGTAATATCTTCCTTAAAGCAACTGGTAGAAGTGGAAGTTCCATTTTACCAACGGGTAGAAGAGTGTGTTTTATTCATCAACAAAGAGGTTTGTAGGTTTTATTTAAATAACTGATGGAACAATGGGAGTTACTTCATCATCTCCAGCTCAGCACTCCTTCCCTTGAGTCCAATGGCCAGGAAAGTAAGTATAACAGCCGAGATAGCCAGACAGATATAGGCAAATCCATAAGCACTTACATCACCACCCATGGATGCTATTATTGCCCCTATGAGAGCCCCTCCTATTAATTGGCCGGTGCTGCTGTTTATATTTATCAAACCCTGCCCGGCGGCCCTTTCAGATACTGGGAACTCATTGAGCATGATGTACCGGACAGGCGCACCCAGGAGTGCCGAAAGCCCCACACCTATAAATATTCCGGATAAGATGAAGTAATGAAACTGGTAGCCGTAGAAGCCAAATATGAAGAGTCCGACGGCTAACATTACTCCCCCAGTTACCATTAAAATTTTAGACCCTGTCTTATCCAGGATCCGGCCTATAGTGGGCGCTCCTATGGCCATGGCCACCACCACAGGTAGGAGCATCAGACTGGCCATGGCGTTGTTAAAGCCCAAGGCCACTATGGCAAAGGCAGGTATAAATATCAGTCCTGCCTCATTTAAACCTGAGAAAATGGAGATTAAGCTGACTAAAGTTATTTGGAGATTTTTAAACAGATTTATTCTTATAATGGGATCCTGAGCCCTTTCCTCCATCTTCCAAAATATTATGATGAACAATAGGAATAGGACCAAGAATGGCCAGACCTCTAAGGATGATATGCTGGCCAGCAACTCTTCGGTGTTTATATGGTTTATTGCATAGGTCAGGCCAGCCAGTGCACCGCCCAATGTTAACATCCCTGGCCAGTCGAAGTGTTTGCCGTCTGTCCGGCTGGTTTTAGGTAAAACTAGGAAGCTTAAGATCACCACCAGGATGGCAACTGGTATGTTGATTGCAAATAACCACTGCCAGCCGTAACTGATAATCAAACCACCCAGGATGGGACCTATAAGATAGGCTATACCGAAGACAGCCCCTATGGTACCAAGTGCCCCTCCCCTTTTTTCCGGTGGGAAGATATCCCCTATAAAAGCACTGGCCACCGGGAATATTCCCCCAGCGCCCAGGCCCTGTATGGCCCTGCCTAAAAGGAGAATTTCTAACGATGGTGAAGTAGCGGTGATGAAAGAACCAACCCCAAATAGGGCCACGTCCAGGATATAGATAAACCGCCTGCCCATCCGGTCAGATAGTTTGGCCATTAAGGGAGTGCCCACCATGAAAAACAGTACATAGATGGTGTATATCCAGGTGAGGTTCCTAGTATTGGCAGAGAAATATTCTCCTATGGCTGGTAGGGCCGGTCCCACTATGGCTATATCCAGGGCTCCCATAAGCACCCCAATAAAAAGAACCAGCAAGATATGATTTCTTCCCTCACCCGCCATAAACTACACCTAAACTTAATATAGTTAAGTCATCTTTATAAACTATGGACTGATAAATAGATGAAAACTGTAAATTTGTCCATAAATAAAATGAAATTTTTAACTGCCCACCATTCCACAAAAAGGTTTAATTATCCATGCAACTGAGTGACTTAAGCTTCAACCAGGTAGTACTGATCATAATAGTCATATTCCTACTCTTCCAGCTACGCCAGCGCAAATTCCATTTCTGGAGATCCATGATAGTCCCCGGGTTGATGCTCATTGTCACCTTCCTCTTTGTTACCGTGGAGCTGCAGGGCCCCCTCTTCAACACCATCGTACTATTCGGTGGTGGTGTTTTTGGACTGCTACTTGGAATGATCATAGCCAGACTCACCAAGCTGAAGATAGGTAAAGACGGCTCTTTACTTATGCGTGGCTCTTTTATAGCCATGAGTCTCTGGTTTTTAGTCATCCTGGCGAAACTCTATGGGCAGGATACATTGAATCAATGGGGATTAAGTTCCAGCCTCATTTTGTCACTATTTTTGATGATAAGCGTATCCACCATGATCTCCGAGCGGGTTTTTATTTATTACCGGTATCTTAGGAACAGGAAAGAGTGGCGGCAGAAAAAGAGGTAGTTTTGTTTTATTGGTAAACAAAATACCTTTAAATTTGATCCCTAAAAATACTCTGATTTTATTTGAATCAAATCGAAAAGAAGTTATCGCTGTAGCTGAATTTCAATCCTAATTTAGTCTGATTTTAGCAAGCCCGAATCATTATACACACCTCATGCCAATCTTAATTTTCAATCCTAAGATAGTCTGATGCTTAATGCACCATAATAGATTCAATATTACTTATATTACTTGACTATTTTAAATAGAAATCATTATTCATATATAAATTTCACTAATTAGTCAATAAAAAACATATACATTTATATATTATTAATGACAAGATGTATGTAAAAATACAAAGTTAAGGGGGGACTTACTATGAATCAAAATTTGCTACTGATGACTGACAGCTATAAAGCGTCACACTGGTTGCAATATCCAGAGGGGACCACAAAGATATATTCTTATATAGAATCTCGTGGTGGTAAATATCCAGAAACCCTTTTCTTTGGTTTGCAGTATTTACTTAGAATATTAGAGAAGGGAATAAATGAAGAAGACGTTTGGGAAGCAGATGCATTTTTTGAGGTGCACGGAGTACCTTTTAATTTAGATGGGTTCCTGTATATCATGAATGAGCACGATGGAAAACTTCCTGTGGAGATCAAGGCCATTGCAGAGGGTAGTGTGGTTCCTGCGCATACTCCTCTGCTAACCATAGAGAATACAGATCCCAGTTGTTATTGGCTTACCTGTTATCTGGAGACTATGCTCCTTAGGGTCTGGTATCCCACAACAGTGGCCACCAGAAGCTGGTACGCTAAGAAGATAATAAAAACATACTTGGACCAAACAGCAGATGACTCAGAAGCAGAACTACCTTCCAAACTCCACGATTTCGGTGCAAGAGGCGCATCCAGCCACGAATCTGCTGCTATTGGTGGCATGGCACATCTGGTAAACTTCACAGGCTCAGATACTGTTGAAGGTGTCATACTTGCAAACAAAGTATACAAATGTGATATGGCGGCTTTCAGTATTCCTGCTGCAGAGCACAGCACAATAACTGCCTGGGGAAAAGAAAACGAAGTCGAAGCATACCGAAATATGTTAAAACAGTTTGCAAAGCCAAATTCTCTGATGGCTGTAGTATCAGATTCTTACGACATCTACAATGCAGTAGAAAATATCTGGGGGGAAGAATTACGTCAGGAAGTGGTAGACAGCGGTGCAACCATCGTAATAAGACCGGACAGTGGACATCCTCCTGAAATAGTGTCCAAAGTGGTGAAGATACTTGACGAGAAATTCGGCAGCACAGAAAACTCCAGAGGCTACAGGGTGCTCGATAACGTCCGTGTAATACAGGGAGACGGTGTCGACCTGGATATGATCCATGAAATACTGGATAAATTAAAAAATGAAGGTTATTCAGCCAGCAACATAGCATTTGGAATGGGAGGATATCTACTACAAAAATTAAACCGGGACACCCAAAAATTCGCCATGAAATGCAGTTACGCCAAGGTAAATGGCAAAGGAAGGGATGTCTTCAAAGAACCAGTAACAGATAAAGGTAAAACCTCTAAAAGAGGTAGAATTAATAATTCTTTACTGGAAACAGTGTTTTTAGATGGTGAAATTGTGAAGGAGTATACCTTAGATCAGGTCAGGGAGAAGGCTGCTAGAGCACTAGAGTAAAAAGTTTGTTAGTAAATAGTAAAGATTATATACAATAATAAACCCATAGGCAATACAGATGAGACTAACAATGTCCTAATAAATAATACACGGAGTTTAAATGAGACTAAAAATAAGTCTATCATCAACAAAAGCTAATTATCTGATTCCATTTAATTACAACCATATTCTATCTGCTATTATTTATCGTAA
>MVQY01000032.1 GCA_002067325.1 Methanobacterium sp. PtaU1.Bin097 | reverse complement strand
CATTATCTTTTTAATGTGCTGGGGGAGTGTTTTTTGGAAGTAGTTTTCTATTTGGTTTGTTGTTTTTGGTACTTTAGGGTCTTTAAGGAATAGGAAGTACGTTTCGAAGTTGGGCATGATTTGTTTGTGGATTATTTGTCTAATAATTTCCGGATAATCTTCAACTTCCTTTAATATTTCGTTAAAATCAGTTCTGGCTTCATTGTAGGATGTGGATTCAAATAAATCGAATATTTTATCTTTGTATTCTTCTATTTTTTCTGTTTCGTCTTTTTCAATGTTGTTTTCTTTTATATATTCTTTGATAGTCTTGTTTATGTTTTTTCGTGCGTGTACTAGGCACCATTGATGTTTAAAGCCTAGTCTTTCGATGATTGGTTTGTATTTGTCATCAAGATCGGTTGTTATTGATATTTTCTTCTGGTTACGGGTGTTTACATCTAAAAACTCTTTTATATACTTCTTTGTCTCTTCGGGGTATACTTCATCCGCTACGCTGATATTGTGTATGCTGTCGAATAAAGTGTATCGGTAATTCCATTCACCATCAATTTTAGTATATTCTACGTCAAATTCATAATAACCAGAATAATCTTTTTATCATGTCTTTATTTTTGTTTTTCTGTTTCTAATATCCAGTTTTCAATTGTTGTATGTGAAATATCAATTCCTGTATCTTTTTTTACTTTATAAGCTATTTTACGCACTGATCCGAAGAATAAACCCACAAATTCTAATATTTTTTCTTTAAACACCCTTGTATAATTACAACCAGGCTCAACAACCTCATTCAAGTCTGTGATAAAGTTATATCCACAGTTATCACATGTATACCTTTGAATTTTAGCGTTCACAGCTCCTTCATCATAAAAATAGAGTAATCTGTCGTTATATCCATCAGGAGAAACGGATTTAGAGTAACATTTGGAACAAACACCAAAATCATCCCTAATATATAGAATATCCTTTTTAAAATACATTACAAGCGAATTATCGTATTTATTAGCTTTGTTTCTCTCTTTACTTAATTCAAATTCGTATTTCGAAAAATTTTCAAAAAAATCGGAAAGCTTATATATGTTTATAATTCAAAACAACTAATGGGAGCAAATGATTTTACTATTCTCATATTAAAATATTTGCTCCCACCTTTATATTAACTTTACGGTTCTATTTTACAGAAAAAACAAATATACAACTAAATACAACAATCAAAACAAAAAATTACAAAAATAAAAAACCCACAATATTTTTACAGTGCCTAAATAAAAGTGATATAAGATTAATAGAGGGTTTAAATGGTTGATTATATTGTAATCGGTGCGGGATTTGCAGGTATCGTCATGGCGGAGAGAATTGCCAATGTTCTTGGCCAGGAAGTCATGATAATTGAAAAAAGAAACCATATCGGGGGAAATTGCTACGATTACCATGATGAAAACGGGGTTCTGATTCATAAGTACGGCCCCCACATATTTCACACCGACCTAGAAGAGGTTTGGCAGTATCTCTCACACTTTACAGAGTGGAATAATTATCAACACAAGGTCTTAGGCTACATCGACGGAATTAAAGTTCCCATTCCATTTAATTTAAATTCTTTACATCAATCACTGCCTGACAAACTAGCAGAAAATTTAGAAACTAAATTAATTCAAACATTTGGATATAACGTTAAAATTCCTATTTTAGAGTTAAAGGAAACAGATGATGCTGAATTAACGTCTTTAGCGGAATTCATTTATGAGAAGGTGTTTTTAAATTACACCAAAAAACAATGGGGGATGGAACCTGAAGATCTTGATCCATCAGTAACAGCCAGGGTTCCGGTATATATTTCCAGGGATGACCGTTATTTCCAAAACAAGTATCAGGGATTACCCAAAAAAGGATATACAGAGATGTTTGAAAATATGCTTTCAAGCGACAACATACAAGTTAAACTTGGTACGGACTTTAGAGAAGTTGTCCAGCATGATGGAGATAAATTTATAATATTTGATAAGGAATTTGAGGGTAAATTGATTTACACCGGTAAAATTGATGAGCTTTTTAATTACCAGTATGGTAAGTTACCTTACCGTTCCCTGGATTTTGAATTTGAAAATCTAAACCAGGAATACTATCAAGAAGTGGGAACTGTAAACTATCCCAATGATTATGATTTCACCAGAATCACAGAATTTAAACATTTAACTGGCCAAAAAATTGAGTCTACCACCATAGCGCGAGAATATCCCCAAGAATATGTTAAGGAAACTAACATACCATATTATCCCATCCCTAAACCAGAAAATAGAGATTTATATCAGGAATATTTAGCTAAAAGTATTCAATTAAAAAATCTGATTTTGTTAGGTAGGCTGGCAGAATATCAATATTATAACATGGATGAGATAGTTGCAGCGGGATTGAAAATATTCGAGGAAAGGATCAAATGAGTGATTCAGGTGTGTGTGCAGTTGTTGTTACCTTTAACAGAAAAAATTTGTTGCTCGAGTGCTTGGAATCGTTAAGGAAGCAGTCTATCTCTTTAGATAGTATTTATGTGATTGATAATGCCTCTTCAGATGGTACTGGTGAATTATTACTGGAAAATGGGTATATTGGAAAATTATCACCGATGGATCACCCTAGAACATGGAGTAAATGTTACAGTATTTACAACTTCGTTGATGGTGAAAATATTGACTTACACTATGTTAGGTTGGCTCAGAATACAGGTGGTGCCGGTGGTTTTTATGAGGGTGTTAAAAGGGCCTATGAAGATGGATATGACTGGTTGTGGCTCATGGATGATGATGCCAAACCAGTTGAAGATGCTCTAGAGAAATTATCCAAATATTTTAATGCAAAAAATGTAGCAGCTTTAGCAAGTGTAGTGATGGTAATGGATAATAAAATAAGCCCGTATCATAGGAAATTTGCTGATTTTAATAGTTTGCGCAATTTTTATTTGACTAAAATAGTTGATCCGGAATTGATTGAAGAAAATGAAGTATTAGACATTGATGATGCTTCTTTTGTAGGCATCCTAATTAACAGAAGATCTATAAAGGAGGTGGGATTCCCTAAAAAGGAATTCTTTATCCACAACGATGATACTGAATACTGTATTAGATTACGTGAAACTGGACGGATTTTACTTATTAGGGATAGTACAGTTTATCATAAGGAGTTCGGTACAACGAATTGCACCAAAAAAAATTTCTTGGGCCAGACCTTCAACCGATTGAACTATGAAAACTACTGGATAAGCTATTATTACATGAGAAATAATATCTGGTTACTTAAAAAATACAGACGTCCATATCCCTATTTTTTGGTTATGCTTTTAGGGTCATGGTTTGTTTCTGTATCGGCCATAATATTATTAGATGATCATAAATTGAAAAGGATAAGATTTGTCACGTCCGCATATGCTGATGGTTTTAAAGGGAATTTTGACAACAAGAAACCAAAGGAAATATTATACTCTTGAACGGATGATAATATCATACTTTAAATTAATTTATTCATAGGTCAGTAGTTTCTTCCATTGGCCTATGATCTTTTCTTTGTCGAAATTTTTGGCTATTACCTGACCTTTGGAATAGTTTTTTGTCAAGCGGGGGTTTTCGATTATTTCGGTCATTAAATTTGCCAGTATTTTTTCTGGTTTGTGGAGGGGAACTTCGTTTATACTGTTGAAGATGAGTTCATTGGGAAAAGGTTCACTGAGAATAGCATGATTTCCAAGATAGGGATAATCGATTGCTTTATTCAGGTCCAGTTCAGGGCATAATATTTCCCGGGGGCCGGTTTTACAATCGGTAGAGATGATGGGAAGATTCAAGGATAATGCTTCAATTAAAGCCATAGGCAGTCCTTCCCATAGAGAAGTTAAAACAAAGCATTGACTATTTAAGAGGAAAGGGAATATATTACTCTGTTCTCCCAAAAGAAACACGTTTTTGGTTAATTCGAGTTTGTTGATCAATTCTTCCAATTCTTTTCTCAAGACACCTTCACCCAGGATAAAAAGTTTAGCATGTGGGTGTTGGTCTACTACGCGTCTAAAACTACGAATGAGGAACCATTGCCCCTTCTGTCTGGCGAGTCTGCCGAGGCTGATGAAGTTAAAGAATTTCGCATTATTTTCATTAAATAGTCCCTGATATTTATCTGGCAGTTTTTCTCGGGATAGTTTGATGTTTTCTTCTATGTCCATCATGTTGTAGATGGTCTGAGTGTTTTGGACGTTATATTCCTCGTTGAGTATTCTTTCTACTTCTCTGGAAACGCACACGGTCTTATCTGCACGTGGATAGAAGAATTTGATCAAGGATGATTTTATTTTGCTCTCCATGAATATCTCTGGGTTGATATGTTGGGAGGTGATTATTCGAACCTTGTTCCCGTAGAGCCAGCGGCTTAACACCGCATGGAAATTAGCAACCTCTGACACTGAGATGATGGTTTCAATACTCAATTCTTTGCATAATTTGGTTATTTTAGGAGAGTATCTGAAGAGGTCCAAAGTCCGTTTAAAGATATTTCCATAGATGTAACTCTCGTTAAGGGTGTAATAGTCACCTTTAAACTCGTATTTAGGGCTTTCCTCCATCAACGTTAAATAGGATATATCGTATCCCTCTTTATACAGTTTAGAGCCCAGTGTAGCGGCGAACCTTTCAGATCCCCCGCCTACTTTTAGTGATTCTACTAAAATCAAAATCTTGGTTTTCATATGATATCCGTTTATTTTTCAAATTCATCCGAGGTTTGTTTTAGAAGTCTACTCCACTTGGTTAATATCTTTTCTTTATCGAAGTTTGAAGCAATTAACTGTCCCTTTGAATATTTTTTTCTTAACTTTTCATCTTCTATTATCTGTAGCATTGAATTGACCAATGTTTCTTCAGATTTATTAAGGGGAACTTCGTTTAAAGTATTGAAGATAGTTTCATTGGGTAAGGGTTGACTTAAAATAGCATATTCCCCCATATAGGGATAGTCAATTTTTTCATTCAAATGCAATTCGGGGCATAATATTTCCCGGGGGCCGGTTTTACAATCGGTAGAGATGATGGGAAGATTCAAGGATAATGCTTCAATTAAAGCCATAGGCAGTCCTTCCCATAGAGAAGTAAGGATGAAAGAGTCACTGTTTTTGAGGAAAGGAAACACATTCTCTTGGCCACCTAAGAGAAAAACATTTTCATTTAAACCAAGTTCATGGATTAAGCTTTCTAGCTTCCCCTTTAAATCCCCCTCACCCAGGATGAACAGCCTTGCATTTGCATATTTATCCACAACCTTCCTGAAGATTCGAATCAGGAACCAGTGGCCCTTCTGTTGGTTTAACCTGCCAACGTTGATAAAGTTAAAGGATTCTGCTTTAAATAATTCCTGATATTTATATGGTAACTCTTCCAGTGATAGTTTGATGTTTTTTTCTAAATCCATCATGTTGTAAATGGTCTGGGTGTTTTGCACGTCATATTTTTTATTGAGTATTCTTTCTATTTCCCTAGAGACGCACACGGTCTTATCCGCTCGTGGGTAGAAGAACTTAATTAAATTTGTTTTTATTCTGCTTTCCAGAAATATTTCTGGATTCATATGTTGAGATATGATGATATTAACTCGGTTTCCAAAAAGCCAGCGACTAAACAAGGCATGAAAATTGGCTGGATCACCAGCAGAGATCATGGTATCTATCCCCAGTTCTTCACAAAGGTTTTTTACTCTGGAAGAGTATTTTAGAAGTTTAAAAAATCTTTTTATATTGTTACCGTAAATATCCTTTTCATCAAGGGTGTAATAATCCCCTTTAAACTCGTACTTTGGATATTCATCGGATAGGGTTAAGAAAGAAACATCATAACCCTCATTATGGAGCTCACTACCTAGTATAGCAGCTACTTTATCGGACCCTCCTCCTATTTTCAAGGAGTCAACTAAGATTAAGATTTTCATATCCATACCTGTTAAATGCCTTCTCCATGTATTTATAATGTTAATCCACTACTAATCCTTTTAAAAACCCAATTCCATATCCGATGTGGATGGCGGGAAATATCAGCAGGGCAAAGGCATGTTTTAGACTGCCGTGGTGAGCCATGATGATAAGTGTGTATATGATGTCAATTATCAGATAAAGGAAAACCGGTAGAAATATTAAGATCGAATAGTAGAAACTTATTTGATTAATCAAAAACAATATTAAACCTATAACTACAAATAGAAGATAGAAAATTACGAAAACTGGGATCAAATGGTAATACTTCAATGTCTCCCTGTATTTGTTTGCCAGTTTGTACCTTCCTTCCCCATATTTAAACATCTGCAGGAAGAATTGTCCGATGTTCTTCCGCCGGTACTGATATACCTTGGCTTCGGGATGTTTCAAAAGCACATACCCCTTGTTCACCAATTGGTGGTTGAAGTCGGTGTCTTCACAGTGGGTCATCTTTTCGTCGTAGATTATCCCTTCACCCGTCAGTTTAGACCTTTTATACAGGGCGAAGGCCACTGTATCAACTGGATGGATTTCTTTTTCTTCTGTAAATGAGGTTCCAAGCCCTCCAAACATAGTCTGCACACAGTAGGCCACGGTTTTTCCAAAGGGTGAATCATCCTCTGGGCTGGCGTATGTGGAGCCAATCCCACCTAAAGGGTATTTCTTTTCACATTCTTTATAGGAGGAATACAGTGTCTTCAGCCAGTCCTCATCTACATAGGCATGCCCGTCCAAGTAGGCCACATACTCTGATGTAGAAGCGTTTAACCCTATGTTACGTCCGGTGCTGATGGTTTCCCTTTCATTAATAAGTAACTTTACCCGGGGGTCTTCATCCACCAATTTACTTATTATATCTCGGGTTCTATCTTTAGACATCCCATCAACAACCAGGATGTTGATGTCTTCCATGGTCTGCGTCATGAGCGATCTGATGCACCTTTCGATGTATTCCTCTTCGTTTTTTACACCTACTATAACGTCTATAACCGCCATGAATCTGCACCAGTCAACGGATTTGATTAAAAAATCTTTAATAGTTCATAGATGATGTAACTATATTTATCTTCCCATTAGTCTTTTGTTTATTTTCTCAATATGGTTTTGTAAGCTTACTATTAAAATCATATATTGTCACAATTAAAATTCAGTATACGTGATGTGTTGAATGGGAGTGGAATTGATTTTAAATGGGATGAAATATAACTTGTATCCACTCAGTGGTTTAATAAATACAGGACACCATTAAATAGTATAATATACACTTTTGGTGGTTGGAGATGAATAGTTATTTTCTTTAATGTAATCTTTATATATTGTAAACTATATATACAATTTTTATGAGTTATGTAAACAAAGGAACTAAAACAACTAAACTTAAATCTAGTAAAACAGTTGGAACTAAATTAACCCCTATGGAATATGAAGAAATATCCAGCCTTGTAGATGCAGGGATATTTTTAAGTGCCTCTGATTTTGTCCGGGAAGCGGTAAGAGATAAATTAAAAGCAACCAAGATAATTAAAATCAGAGATATAGATTATGAATCCGCTAAAAAAGAGGTTTTAGGATACTATAAATCCTATGAAGAAGCTTACATATCCGAAGTAGCAGAGGATTTAGAACTTGACATTGAACTGGTAATTCAAATCACAGAAGAATTAGAAAAAGAAGGACGCTTAAAAGGTGTTTAAATTTGCCCACAATCCATACAAGAGAAGGGGATATTATAAAAGGGGATAGGATTATTGGAGAAGCAAGGAAAATATCCGATATCCAAGTTATTGCCAAAACAGGGAGACATAAAGCTCAAAGGATCATATTAAGAGATAATGCTATGTGCTACATAGATAAAAAACTAAAATATATGAAGTAAAAAAAAATTGGATAATATTATTCCAACTAAATTCTTACTCAGTAAGAAAAATTAAAGGGGCAGGGAGTGACTGTTACCTCCCCCGAGTCATGCTATATTAGAGTCCACGATTTTCCCATCCATCATGTTTATCACCCGATCAGCGCTATTTGCTACATAATCCTCATGGGTTACCAGAACAAGGGTTACATTCTCTTTTTGATGGATTTCCCTTAATAAATTGAGGATTATATCCCCCATTCGGGAATCTAATGCTCCGGTAGGCTCATCGGCCAGGATGATACTGGGATGATTTACCAGTGCCCTGGCTATGGCTACCCTTTGTCTTTCTCCACCTGAAAGTTTGGTTGGAAGTTGATCTAACCGATTGCCCAGGTTTACTGAGTTTAGTAGTTCAGCCGCTCTTTCTATCATCTCTTCATCTGTTACATCTGTTTCTATCAGGGGTATTTGAACGTTTTCATGTACTGTCAGGTTTGGAATCAGGTTATGGAGCTGGAAGACGAACCCGATTTTATTCAGCCGGAATTTGCTAAAATCTTCACTCTGCATCAGATCAATTCCGGCTACTTTAATCTGGCCAGAATCAGCCTTGTCCAGAGCCCCAATCATATTAAGGAGTGTTGATTTCCCAGAACCAGAGGGTCCCATAATAGAGACAAACTCTCCTTCTTTAATTTCCAGATTAATTCCATCTAATGCAGTGATATTCCCACCATCAAAACTCTTGGTTAGATCTTTAATTTCAATGATATTTTCTTTAATTTCTATCATATTTCCATTTCTAACTTCAATATTCCCATCACTCATAACGCAACGCCTCTGTTGGTTCTAATTTACTCGCCCTGTATGCAGGGTATATACCTCCAATTATTCCCAGTAACAGTGCTACTCCAATCCCTTTAACAAACAGGGAAACAGAAAATGAAGGCATTAAGCCAGGAATCATCCCAGTAGAACCCAGTATTTCCACAATCCCTATTCCCACGATTAATCCGACCACTATGGCGATTAATGATAGAAGTATGGATTCTCCAATGATCATCTTAATGATCCTCTGTCTGGTCCATCCTATGGCCCTTAAAACTCCTATTTCTCTCGTCCGTTCAGATACGGCCTTCAGCATGGTAATTACCACGATAATACCACCCACTAGAATGGCAACTAATGATATTGCCCATACAGCAGTATTTATCACATCTAATCCCTGGTTCATTCTATCCATACCCGATAGGGATGAAGAAGTAGTTAATTCATCTGGATATTGTTCCTGTATTGCAGTTGCTAGTTCATCTGAATCTGCACCGTTTGATGCTTTAACCAGAATCAATGAAACTTCTCCAGTATTATTGGTGAGGTTTTGAAGCTTGTCCAGAGACATTACAATTCCACCATCATCCTGGAAGTTTCCAGTTTCATAGATTCCCACCACTTTGAAGGTTTGATTGGAGATGGAGATGGTGTCTCCGATGGTTTTATTTGATCTTTCAGCAGCTGATTTACCTATTATGATCTCATTTGCCCCATTAGAATATACAGAGCCATTAGTTATCACTATATCGTTCATGCTGATGGAGTTGCTATCAATACCTATTAAGGTGGTCATAGACTGGAAGTTAGCTTCACCAGGGCTACTTGAGTTGGTGGTGGTACTGGTGGTGTTGTCCAGGTTTGTCATGGTCCTTAAAACCCCGACTGCACTTCCCACCCCTGAAATTTGTTGAATTTCACCTATTTTAGTCTGATTAATGAGCTCCTGACCGCCAAAACTTCCAACTGGCCCTCCTTGTCCGTTAGGCCCTTCAGTACCCGAAGTTTTTGCTATCACAGAAAAATCTGCAGCCCCCGCTGTAAGCGCGCTTTGAGTTGATGAAGGAAGACCTTCAGCTAAAAGGCCCAATCCGATCACGGCGGCCACACCTATAGCAATTCCAAATATTGCCAAGGCACTCCTTGACTTATTCCGGGATATATTTTTAAAAATTAAACTTCTAAACTTCATGAATCTTAGTTAAAAAGTCAGTATAAAGTAGTTTTTCCCAGATCATGCCTGAAATTATCCCTTTATATCCCAATTTATGCCCAAATCTAATTTTAAATGGGAATAACGACTTAAAATTTTTTAAATAATTAAAAGAAACAAATCTGGTTTTGAATTGAAATGATTTCTAAAAAAAGGCATCCTGGAGTATTCTATCTCCAGGTTATTAATAGAAGGATGAATAGGGCTAAAAATTCAGTTACATTTACTATAAATAGCGGTAAACCTAGATCTGCAATTTGGAAAATGGGTGCAAATAACAGAAAGCTCGTGAATATTATATTCTGGAGTAGAAGGATACTGGCGAACATAATTAAACCTTTGGTAAAAATAGATTTGATTTTTTTATAGTTACCCCAGTAAACGTAGAGCAACAAGAGTAGCAAAATAATATTACCCAGGGATACAATGATGTCCAGGTATAAGAGAGGGGATACGTAAACCTGGACTACCACGGTTCTAGGCCCGTCCATCGGGACTCCATTTTCTAACGGTATTCCTCTCTCAAGCATGAATTCCTTCACCAACCTTTATAATCCCTTATGAATTTTTCATATATAAACGTTTGATTGAAACTAAACTTTTTACATCAACTTAACCAGTGGAGTGAATTAATAATAGTTTCATATCAAATTTTAACTTTAATATTACCGTTAATTCTCATCCTTAATACTCTCCCAGATTTCTTCAAAGACGGATAAATTATTCTCCATATCACTGGATAAGAAGTACACCACCCCATATTTATCTCCAGAGGATACTGTTACTTTATTCTCTTTTAACACTTTAAGGTGATGCCTGACGGTTTTATAGTCTAAATTCAAATTATCCGCTATTTGATTAGCATTATAAGGCCTTTTTTGGAGACATTTGATAATTCTGGCCCGATTGATTCCACCCCTTGTACCGGCAATTAAATACCAGAGTAATCTCTTCATCAAACATCCCCATATAATTTCCAATAGACACAATCAATATTATTTGAAACGATATAAAATTTTTATTTGGATTCTTAAGATTAAATTTTTACTATAAATGATGTATAAATCTTGACTATCGTAGTGTAATAAGTTTTTAACTCACTTGTTCTATTATTTCATTTTTCATGGGGTTGGATAATAATATTCAATAAATTCTTCTATTCTAAAGAAAAATTAGATTAGAGTTTAGGTGTTACCAAAGATTCTTACTTTTCATAGTTTTGAAAGTATAAATGTCAAGTTTTCCCAACTAAAATAAAGGGTATTTACATCAACAATTTAAGATAATAAACTGATAAAGGTATAGGATTCCATGTTATATTTTAGAGGCTGCACAGTCAGGGAGAAACTCCCCCGAATTGAAATGGTCACCAAAGGGATTTTAGAGAAAGCCCATATAGAATACCGCATTTTAGATGATGAAGAGTGCTGCGGTTCATTCCTGCTTCGAACAGGCTTTACAAATGACGCCCGGGATGTGATGGCCAGTACTGCGGAGAAGTTGAAGGGTGAAAAGGTAATCGTATCCTGTGCAGGATGTTATAACACCTTAAAAAATGATTACAAGGACCTGTTGGGAGTGGAACTGGACGTAATCCACACCTCAATGTTATTTGAACAATTGATAAAAGATGGAGCCATTAAACCAAATAAGCTCCCGGTTAATGTTTCCTATCACGATCCCTGCCACCTGGGAAGGCACAGTGGCGAATACGACTCTCCCAGGGAAGTTTTAAAGGCCACAGCCAATCTGGTGGAGATGGAAAACATCAAGGAGAACGCACGCTGCTGCGGAGCAGGAGGGGGAGTTAAATCAGCCTATCCCGAAGTCGCATCTAAACTGGCCCAGAGAAGGGTAACTGATGCCCTGGAGACTGAAGCAGAGATACTGGTAACTTCCTGCTCTTTCTGCCTGGTAAACTTAGAAGGTGCCTGCCAAAATCCAAGGGATATACGGGTTATGGACTTATCAGAAATCCTACTATGGGCGTTGATTGAGTAAGGTAAAATTACAGGGTGAGTACAGTTAAAATTACATTATGGGAATGATCAAACTAAATTATAATTATGGGAATGTAAAAAATAATGAACACTCCAATGGATGAATCAGAAATCCAGGCCATGAACAACTCCTTCAAAATCCTCCATGAAAGAAGGAGGAAGCTCCTGGATGACGATAAAACAGGAAAACTCAAGGAAAGGGTCCGTGGGATCAGGGAATACTCCATCGACCACCTGGAGGAGCTTAAAGTAGAAACCGTGGAGAAACTTCAAAGCAATGGGATTGAGGTTATCTATGCCAAGGATTCGAAAGAAGCATTAACAGCCATATATGCATTGGTAAAGGATGAAAAGTGTATAGCCAAATCCAAATCCAACACAGCCAGTGAGATAGGGTTAACCGATTTTCTCCAGGATAAGGACATCGATGTGGTGGATACAGACCTGGGAGACAGGATAGTACAGTTCACCGAGAAAAAGAAATCATCCCACCCCATAGGCCCCGCTGCCCATCTTAACCTGGAAGAAATAGCCCAGGTTATCCGGGAAAAATTCAACCGGGAAGTAAAAAGTGATCCCCAGGAAATCCTGGACATGGTGAGGCAGGATGTCCTGGAGGAAATTGCCCACTGCAACGTGGGGATAACCGGTGCCAATTCACTGGCTGCCGAGGACGGTTCCCTGGTGATGGTGCACAACGAGGGTAACATCAGCCTGGTATCCCTCCTGGACACCCACATAGTAATCGTGGGTATAGATAAGCTGGTCGGGACCCTGGAAGAGGCCATATCCGTGGTGAAACTGGAGACCATCTACGCCACCGGGAAAACAGCCCCGGCCTATATGAACGTGGTATCCTCCCCATCGAAGACTGCAGACATCGAACAGATCCTCTTAAATGGCATGTACGGAGCAAGCAGGGTGGTTGTCATCTTACTCGATAATGGAAGGAGTGAAGCATTAAAAGAATCAAGGGAGAGCCTACTGTGCATCGGTTGCGGCAGTTGCATCGTAACCTGTCCAGTGTACAATGTCCTGGGCTACCAGTTCGGCTACGACCGACACCTGGGTGGTAGGGGGGTTGTCTTCAGCCGCTACGTACGGGATAAAGAGGTCTGCTTTGAATCTGGTCTTTTCACCTGCACCCTGTGCGGGCAGTGCACCCTGGACTGCCCCATGGAAATACCCACCAACCAGCTCATCGAGAAACTCAGAAGCCAGTCAGTAAAATCGGGCATACTCCACCAAAAACATGAGGAAACAGCTAGAAAGATAAGGAAAGATGGTTCCCCCTTCTCTGGATAACTCCCCATCTACCAGAACATCATATCAGCCCAAGTTTTTTAACTACCCAGTACCGATAGTTAAATAGATATAGATGATCCGGTAAATATGTGATATAAAATTATTTACCCGGCTCTTTAAGAATTTCAGTTTAAAAAAATGCCGGATTAAATATAACTGAGTGATCAAATCGATTTGTAGGTGAAAAATTATAAATAAAGATTTGAATTTATAAGGAAAAAGATAAAATTTGAATCTACATGGAGGAATCATATTTGCTTCTATTAATCAGTCCAATAAATACAGAGGAAGCACTGGAGGCCATAGAAGGCGGTGCGGATATCATCGATGTGAAAAACCCCAAGGAAGGGTCGCTGGGAGCTAACTTCCCCTGGGTAATTAAGAGTATAAGGGAATTAACACCAAAAGATATGCTGGTCAGCGCCACACTGGGTGATGTGCCCTACAAGCCAGGTACAGTGTCTTTAGCAGCCGCCGGGGCAGTGGTATCCGGGGCGGATTACATCAAAGTGGGACTCTACGGTACCAGGAATTATTCAGAGGCATTGGAAGTAATGGAGAACGTGGTAAAGACAGTTAAAGATTTTGATGATAATATACTGGTTGTGGCCTCAGGATACGCTGATGCCCACAGAGTAGGGGCGGTGGATCCCATGGAAATACCCCGAGTGGCCGCGGATTCCGGTGCTGATCTGGCCATGGTAGATACCGCAATTAAAGATGGTAAAACACTCTTCGACTTCATGGATGAAGATGCGATTTCCAAGTTCACCACAGAAGCTCATGACTACGGCCTTAAATGTGCACTGGCCGGTTCGGTTAAAGAAGAACAACTGGAAATACTCTACAATTTAGGGTGTGACGTGGTTGGTATTCGCGGAGCAGTCTGTACAGGTGGAGATAGAAATAAAGGCAGCATCCACCGAAGCGCTGTTTCCAGATTAAAAGTCAAGATGTCCAATTTTTAGTCGGAAACTAAAAATTTATTTATTTAAATATCAATATAATTTAAAAATAAATGGAATGTTCCCTTAAAATTTACATTCAATTTATTCTATTTACTAATTGGGGTTATTAAAGATGTTCACTCGAAAACTTAAAGATGCACCACAAGGATTTACCTTCGACGATTTTTTAATGGTACCCTCTGAATCTACGGTTGAACCAAAGAATGTGAAAACCAGAACCCGTATATCGCGTAACCTGGATATCAACATTCCCATCATAAGTTCAGCCATGGACACCGTCACAGAATCAGAGATGGCCATAGCCATGGCACAGGACGGAGGCTTGGGAGTTATACACAGGAATATGACGGTAAGTGAGCAGGTGGAGGAGGTGAAGAAGGTGAAAGCCTCCGGTGATCTCACCATAAGGGATGTTATCACCACCACACCAGACGCGTCCATAGCTGAGGCCAACCAGCTCATGGATGAAGAGGGAGTAAACGGCCTTCCAGTAGTCAAAGACAGGAAGGTTATCGGTATCATAAGCAGGAGGGACATATTACCCATCGTCAATTCCGATGCTGATAGCAAGGTGGAGGAAGTGATGACCGAGAGGGTGGTTACCATAGAGGAATCCACCACACCAGAGGAGGCCCTGGACATCGCCTATGAAAATAAGGTGGAACGATTGCCCGTGGTTAAGGACGATGAAATCGTAGGTATCGTAACCATCAAGGATATCCTGGAGCGTAAAAAGTACCCCAGCGCCTCCCGGGATGATGACGGACGGTTCATGGTCGCCGCTGCTACAGGACCATTCGACCTTGAACGAGCTATAGCACTGGACAAGGCCGGTGCAGATGTAATAGCCGTGGATGTGGCACATGCACATAAACCAGACATCGTAAGTTTCGCCCGTAAAATGAACAAGGAGATATCAGCGGACCTCATAGTGGGTAACATAGCTACCCGCGAAGCAGCTGAAGCCCTGATAAGTGCCGAGGTCGATGGTCTAAAGGTAGGTATTGGCCCGGGATCCATATGCACCACCCGTATAATAGCCGGTGTGGGGGTGCCGCAACTTACAGCTGTATCCAGCGTGGCGGATGTGGCCCATGATGTGGGCGTGCCAGTAGTGGCCGATGGCGGGTTAAGGTACAGTGGAGACCTGGCCAAGGCCATAGGAGTTGGTGCAGATACAGTTATGGTGGGAAGCCTGGTAGCAGGTACACACGAAGCACCCGGTGACGTGGTTATAATGAACGGCCGTAAATATAAGCAGTACCGTGGTATGGGAAGTCTGGGGGCCATGACCGGAGGATCCGGCGCAGGCACCGACCGTTACTTCCAGGAAGTGAAGGGGCCTATGAAGCACGCCAAACTGGTACCGGAAGGGGTGGAAGGAGTGGTACCCCATAAAGGAAAGGTCGGGGAGATACTCTTCCAGTTAATTGGAGGACTTAAAGCGTCCATGGGATACAGCGGAGCATCCACTATAAAAGAGATGCAGGAGCGCGCCCGGTTTATCAGGATAACTGCAAGTGGAGTAGCTGAGAGCCACCCCCACGACTTACTGATAACCAATGAAAGTCCCAATTATCCCACCACCCGTTTGATGTAAACAATTAAACTTTTCCCATACTATAACTTCTTTTTTTTTAAGGATTAAATTATGAAGTCAATGATCGTACTCTGCGGAGGCCGTGGAAAAAGGATGGGCCAGGATAAGGGGCTCATGATCCTGGAGGATGAGCCTTTAATAGTTCAGGTACTGGAGAATGCATCTGAACTTGCCGATGAGATAATCCTGGTTTTGCGTAGTAAGGAACAGCAAATGGCCTATGAATGTATTTTAGAAAAGCAGAGCTTCCAGGAGAAGGTCAGGATATGCACCGATGCAGTGGAAGATCAGGGACCCCTGATGGGTATCTGTGCAGGGCTTAAATGCATAAGCACGGATCATGCCTTGGTGATCCCCTGTGACTCTCCATTCATTCCCCAGTCCTTCATTAGGAATATTTTTAATTATTACAACATAATCTACGATGCAGTCGTCCCGGAATGGCCAGATGGAAAACTGGAACCTCTACACGCCATTTACAACAAGAGGATAACGGGTCAAATAGAAGACATCTTAAAGGATGGTAAGCGTGATGTCCAATCTCTACTGTTAGAGATAGATGTGAGGTACTTCCCGGTCTATTCCCTGGATGAAACAGCCCAGAGTTTCCTGAATTTAAATTATCCAGAAGATGTGGATAGGTTTTAAGGAAATAGTTAAAATGCCAGATATATGTTTTAAGGAAATAGTTAAAATCAATATTTTTTACTAAATTTAAGGGGTTTTCAAAATTGAATAGGTTTATTTAAAATAGTAAGTGAATTGTTCATTTTAAAATATAGGATCTTAAAAATTTAGGCTGGGTTACCCTATTAAAAACAGGACTGTCTTTGATTTACCGCCTCAAAGTGGCTAATGTTTCCGAGCACCACCTTCTAGTGGGCTAATATCTTTTCCGTTTTGGTGAATTCAGTTCTTTCGATTTCAACACTTCTGGGGTTTCTTCCCATTTCCAGGAAGAATCTGTTCACCCTTTCGATCATGTCGATGTAGTCTTGCTTACTTATGCGACAGCCGTCAACTGTGGTATATTCGGGTAAATCCCCATTGAGTCGCTTGAAATCTATTACTTCTTCAACCATCCTTCGATATTGTCCGAGAGTCAAACTCTCCATAAATGAACCACATCTAGTATATTTTTTTATAGAATATCAATGTACTCACTTAAATAGGTTACTATGGGGGAAGTACAGTACACATTATGTGTTAATAACAAATGTTGATCTTCAACATACAGAAACAGGCAGTAAGAAACCCGGTCAATCTACTTCTCCTAACCCGGTCAATCTATCTCTACCTTGGCATGTGGATCAAATGGGTTAACCCTCATGGCCAGTGAAAACAGGTAAGGATAATTGTTCATTAAATGTTCCATGTACATTATCCATTCCGAGATTAAAAACCCGTACACTCTCTCCACATCCCCATTCAAATGCATATAATCAGTAGGGGGCAGCTTAGTGAGGTCCTCCCTCTTTTCAAGTTCCTCTGTCACGTGGAACACCGCCCTTAAAAGATCTGTGAAAGTTTCATGTTCCAGGAGGTTGGGGTTTTCCAGTAATCTCAAGAGAAAGTCTCTTCTCTCTTTGAGAAATTCTTTTAAGTCCTGTAAAAACTCTATAGACTGCTGGTCGTCACCAATTTCCAGACTGTAATCGAACTCCTTTATGGTACTTGCTGCGGATTTAAAGTCTTTTTCTGTCCAGTCATCGGTTATAATCAGGCTTTGCCGTATTTGTTCTGTATCGATATCGAATTTGGTTATTTTTCTCATGAGGTCTGTTCCCAGCTCACTGAAGAAGGTCCCTATAACCATGTTGAGTTTTTCCAAGAGGATGCTCTTTTCCCGGGCGCTGATGGCGCTTTCTATCACCAGTACCACAAAAAGGATCTCTATGGGTAAAAAGGCCGTATCGATACTTAGATAAAACTCTAAATCATGGAGATCATGGAAAACAGTGAAGTTAATCAGGTACAGTATGCCGGCCAGTACAACCAGCAGCAGTCCTAACCGCACCCTCCAGCCCAGGTATTTGGATATCTTCATACTCATTACTTTATACTTTTTATTTTTAAATTTTTTGGGTTGAAATGATGGTTATTGGATTTTGGGCCGTCAAAAGCGTTCCCCTCTCCAGTATCCTGCCCCGGGAGATGGACACCTCAACCACTTCCGGGACCAGGCCCAGTTCCTTCATGGTTGCCACGGCCTCTACACGTGTTTCCAGTAAAATAGAAGTCACTATGATCCGGCCATCATCGTTGAGTTTTTTGTATCCTTCCTTTAATATCTGTGACAGTTTTCCACTGCTTCCGCCCACCAGGAGGATGTCGAACTCGGGCAGGTCTTCCAGTACCTGGGGGGCAGAGGCATCCACCACTTCCACTTTAGGGGAAAGCTGGAACTTTTCCAGATTCAACCTGGTGATTTTAAGGGCTTCCGGATTCTGGTCCACAGCATAGACCTTACCCGCCCTACGGGCGAATTCAACGGTGAGCCCACCGGTTCCGCAGCCGATATCAACCACGGTATCTTTTTCTGTTGCCTGTGATTTACATAACACCAGGCAGCGGATCTCTTCCTTGGTGGGCCCTGGTATGTCGGGGTCCTTTATGAAGTCATCGTCTTTGATCATTTCTATGTCCTTAAATTTGATTATTGATCCCTTTTATAGTCTTAAAATTCGATTGATCATGTGCCATTAATAAATTCGGTATTGATCATCTATGCCCTTAATATTTTCTATTATCATCATTCCTGCCAGCGTTTGAAGAGGTGATTGTCGATTTTTAAACTGTCCAGTATCTTACCCACCAGGAAATCAACCAGATCATCTATCTTCTCTGGCTGGTGGTAGAAGCCAGGCATGGCAGGTAGTATTATACCCCCTTCCCTGGCGATTTCAAGCATATTTTCCAGGTGAACCGGGCGCAGCGGTGTTTCCCGGGGGACAAGGATGAGCTTCCTTTTTTCTTTGAGGGCTACATCCGCTGCCCTGGTCACGGCGTTATTAGCGTAACCGTTTGCTATGGCGGCTATGGTTTTCATGGTGCAGGGGACGATGACCATGGATTCAAATCGGCAGGAACCACTGTTTATATCTGTGGTAAGGTCTTTAGGGTCGTAATTTCTGTTCACCAGTTTGTCCAGGCTTTCTTCGGTGATTCCCATTTCATGTTTCAGGATTATCTCTGCTGGTCTGGTCACCAGGAGGGTGGTATCTATATCCATTTCCTTCAGGACTTCCAGGAGTCTTACACCATATACCACGCCACTGGCACCGGTAATAGCCACTATTATCATATGTTTTCACCTGTTTTCTA
>MVQY01000031.1 GCA_002067325.1 Methanobacterium sp. PtaU1.Bin097 | reverse complement strand
CCTATATCTATGGATGAATCGGACTTTATATCTTTAATTTCTCCTTCTGTAATGTTTAAAGATTCTAGTAGGTGGGTTCTGGCATCAGCTAATTGTCTGTTTATCTCTGCTGTACTTATGCTTTGTTTTTTTACAAGTGCGGATGTTTCCCCCTGATTTATGTTTAAATTATCTCCAGAGACTATGATCCATATTTGTAACTGCGTCAAGGTGGTGTTCTGGGTGTTCGTCAGGTTAGAGTTGTCTATAATATGTTTTATTTCAGAGGAGGCCTTACCTTCTGGATTTAGTTTCTCACCAGGAGTAGCGGTCTGGTTGGGCTCATAACAGTAGGCTCTGATGTAGCCACTGCTGTTCTGGTTTATCCTCTTACTTTCGGCTGCCACCAGATCCTGGGAACTCTCATTCCCGAGTATCTGCCCTGACTCTACCATAACCGGCTTTTTCCCATTGTTTGTGACCATAACTACATGGGGTACTGTACCTGCTGTGGTGTTCAGGGTGATCTCCAGGTTTCCATTATGGTAAGCCTCCTTTAAAGATGTTGCTTCAAAGGAAAGCACGCTGAGATAGACTCCGCTCACAGTGAAGATAAGAACCAGAATCACCAGTAGAATTACCCTTAAATTCATACATTTACCCTAGAATTTATTCATCATTTTGCTGTTTCTTAGTAGGTCCGAGCCAGAAGAGCGATATGCTTTGCAGGGGCACCGCAGTTTACACACTCTGCTTCTTCTTCCAGATCCCCCTGCACACCTAAGAGATCCACCCGTAACTTCTCTTCCAGGTCCTTACCACAGGAAGTATCTCCACACCAGGAGAAGGATATGATGCCTTTATCTTCATCTAAAATTTCGAGTGCTTCATCTACACTCTTTACAGTTTTTATATCCTCTTTCATTGTTTGCCAGGACTTCTCAAGCATTCCCTTGCTTATTTCATCCAGTTTCTCCTGGATCTGCTGGGTGATTTTCTCCAGGTCGTAGTCTAAAAATTCCTTTTTCTTGGTGTTGCGGGGAACGACTACGAAGGTACCGTTTTCTATGTCCCGGGGTCCTATTTCGATCCTGATAGGCACTCCCCTCATCTCCCATTCGTAATACTTCTTACCGGCACGGATATCCCGGTCATCAAGGTGAACCCTTAAACCACCATCTTGTAGAGTTTCCTGGGTCTTCCTGCAGAATTCCAGCACCTCTTCCTTTCCTTCCTTGAAGATTACCGGCACGATAACCACCTGTATTGGTGCCACCGCTGGTGGGAGGATTAATCCGCTTTCATCACCGTGCACACCAATTACCGATGCAATCACACGATCTGAGAGTCCGTAACATGTCTGGTAGGCGTACTGGTGATCTCCGCTTTCTGTCTCGTAGGTTATCTCGAAGGTACGGGCGAAGGTCTGGCCCAGGTTATGAACGGTCCCAATCTGCAATGTTTTACCATCGGGGAGCAGGGTGTCGAAGGCCACGGTGTAATCGGCCCCGGGAAACTTGTCCCAGTCCGGCCGGGTGGTGATGACGTAGGGCACGGCCAGGCTGTCGAAGATGGACTTATACAACTTCACAGCTTCCCGGACCTGTTTCTCGGCATCTTCTTTATCTGCATGGACAGTATGGGCCTCGGTAAATGTGGTGATCTCCCGTACCCTTATAAGGGGGCGGGTGTGCCTGGTTTCGTACCGGAAAGTGTTCACGGTTTGGTAGAACTTCATGGGCAGGTCGGAGTGTGAGCGGACCCACAGGTTGAACATGGGGTACATGGCAGTTTCACTGGTGGGCCTTAAGGCCAGTTTCTTATTTAACTCGGTGAGTCCACCATGGGTCACCCAGTAAACTTCATCTTCAAATCCCTTAACATGTATGCCCTCTTTGGCCAGTTCATCTTCAGGAATCAGTAGTGGAAACTGGACTTCCTCATGATCCCGGTCTAATGCTTTCCCAATTATCTCCAGGGTGTGTTTTCTTAATTTAAATCCCTGGGGAAGCCAGACATGCATACCCTTCACCGGGTATCTGGTATCGATTATCTCTGCCTCTTCTAATATGTTATGAAACCATTCACTGAATTTAGACAATTATTTCACCTGGTAAACCTGAGTAGATAAAGAGTTTAATTAATATATTTTTATATATTCTTATTTTAAATTATATCCCATTTATCAGACTTTTTAATTTATTAAACTAATACATATAAATTAAGAGTGGGTATATAAATATTATCTGTTAATTGGAATGATAGCCATGGAGTATAGAAAGATACAGCTACCACGTGAAATACACACCGGCCCCGGGATAATAGAAGAGACAGGGGCTATTTGCCGTGATCTGAGATTTAAAGGGAAAGTTTTAGTAGTGACAGGTACCAACACCTATAAGATCGGTGGTGAGGACGTAATTCAAAGTTTGGAGGACCATGACTTTGATGTAGAGGACGTAACCATCAAACAGGCCTCTGTCGATATTGTCAGTGAGATCCAGGATATGCTGGGTGATAAAAAACTTGTTCTGGGTGTAGGGGGAGGTAAGGTCATTGACGTGGCCAAACTGGCATCCACCCGTACCGGTTTAAATTTCATCAGCATACCTACCGCGGCATCCCATGATGGCATAGCATCACCCCGGGCCTCCATAAAAAATGAGGGCAGCAGTGTCTCCTTACCAGCAGAATCACCCATAGGTGTTATTGCTGATACGAAAGTCATAAGTAAAGCCCCCTTCCGCCTCCTTGCCGCGGGATTTGCCGATATAGTGTCCAACCATACGGCGGTTCTGGACTGGAAACTAGCCCATCGTCTTTTAAATGAAGATTACAGTGATTCAGCCGCGGCACTCTCCATGATGACCTCCAAGATGACCATGAAATCCGCCAGTGCCATTAAAGAGGGTTTGATTGAAAGTGCAGAACTGGTGGTTAAAGCTTTGATCTCCAGTGGAATGGCCATAAGTATAGCTGGAACGAGCAGACCAGCCAGTGGCTCGGAACATAAATTCAGCCATGCCCTGGACATGGTAGCACCAAAACCAGCTCTCCACGGGGAACAGTGTGGTGTGGGGACCATAATGATGATGTACCTCCATGGTGGGGATTGGAGATATATAAGACAGACTCTTCAAAAGGTTAAAGCACCCACAACTGCCAAAGAACTCGGTATCAAAGAGGAATATATAGTCGAAGCCCTGACTATAGCCCATACAATCAGGAAGGAGAGGTATACAATTCTGGGTGATCGGGGACTTACCGAGGAATCTGCTGAAGCCCTGGCCAGAAATACAGGTGTTATCTGATTTTCTCTTAATTTTTCGTTTTAAAATCATTGAATAACTTTAAAACTGTTTAGTACCATATCGAATACCGGTTCTTCTGAATCGAACTCTTTATCCGGGGCCTGTAAGAGGATAACATATACAGTGTTGTTTTTGACAAACACTATCTGGTGCATCCTCATCAACTCCCCGAAATTTTGGGTGTCGTTAACCCGATACACAGACTCGTAGGCTGTTACACCGTCTATGGTGAGGGTGTTGTTCGAGATTTTAGTCCAGCCCGGAGTTTGCATGTTACTGTAAAGAGAAATAACCGCTTCTTCAGACATGCCCTGGTCGGACATTGGTTGTATCGTTACCTGTGTTGGATTAAATGTGCTGTTTGATTTTTTATTAACACTTATGGTTCTGATTCCGGTGGAGTTTTCAGAAATAACCATCCAGTTCCCGGGATAATTAAAGGTAACTCCGTAGCCAGTGTAATTTTTGGTAGTGTTACTATCAAAGAAATTAAAATCCTGAAAGGTACATCCGGCCGTGCCTACAACCAGTAAGATCAGTAGAAAAATGGGTACATAAACTTTCATATTAAAAAATCCTCCCTAATTAAATGTTTATCCGGTGTTAATAACCCTGAAACTGTTTAAAACCACATCAAATTTTGGTTTTTCCTTATCAAACTCTTCTTTGGGAACCATTATGTTGAAGATGTAGATCATATCACTCTTTACCAGAACTATATATTGATTGGTCATTACTTCCGGAAGAGGAGGCAGACGCCCCTCATAGACCTCTACGTATGCCGTTTCATTGTCTATTATAATGGTATCATTTGATACTTCATTCATCCCCATGACTATTCCTAAATTTTCCTTTTCTATGGCCAGTTCCTTTGATCTGTAAATATTTGGTTTAAGAGTTATCGAGAGAGATGATTGGTTAACAGGCCCACCTTTATAGAGATCCAAAGTAACATAACCATCCTGACCTTCAGGGTCTATACCCAGCTCGTAATCTCCAGTATAATTAAAACTAACGTTGTAGCCGGTATAATTCTTGGTTATGTTTTCATTGCCTGTATTTACAAAGATGCAACCTGCAGTACTTAAAACCAGTAAGATCAGTAGAAACGACGGTACATAAACTTTCATTTAATACCCCCACCTATTACACTCATAAGTAATAGTTAACAATAACTAATATTTAAATACATCAGAAAAGATAGATAAAATTATATTATTAAATAAGAATAACTAGTAATAAGTGTAATCATCTATTCTCATCGTTTTATAGAAAATTTTACCACCTTCCCATGGAAGGAAGTGATATTCATGATAACCCTTATCGGAACTAATCTGGCTCAAAAAGGACTGGAATTTGTGCATTGCGGAGGGGCATCCCCCTGCCAAAGGTGCAGATTCAAAAATACCTGCATAGATACCCTGGAAGACGGCAGGATTTACCTGATAACGGAGGTTAAAGACACCCAGCACCCCTGCCCCATCCATGAAGGCGGTAAGGTGAAGGTGGTGGTGGTGGAAAAATCCCCTATCAAGGCACTGATTGATTCTAAAATTGCCTTTGAAGGCAGTAACATCCTCTTCAACCCCATCGAATGTGATAACGGCTGTTTAGATCATGACCTCTGCGCTCCGGAAGGGCTCTATGAGGGCGACCGCTGCAAGATAATAAAGAATCTGGGAAAGTCACAGTTCAAATGTTCCGATGGAACAGATCTCAGCCTGGTGCTTTTAGAGGTCTTTTAAGGGGGGATGTGGCTTTATGGACTATAACATTTGGATTTATGTACTATAAATTATTTGATTGTTTAAACTAAAACTGGGGAAGGAAAACCATGAATCTTAAAAAACAGGTAGGTTTCCAGGCGGCAGAACTGGTAAGGGATGGTCAGGTAATAGGTTTAGGCACGGGTTCCACTACCCATTACTTCATCGAAAGATTAGGGGAGAAGATAAAGGAAGAGGAAATGGAGATATTAGGAGTACCAACCTCTTATCAATCTTTATTCCTCGCCCGGGACTCGGGCATCACGGTGACCACCCTGGATGAGCATGCCGTTGATCTAGCGGTTGACGGAGCCGATGAGGTAGACCCCCAGCTGAACCTCATCAAAGGTGGGGGAGCAGCCCACACCCTGGAGAAGATAGTGGACAGTTCAGCAGAGAAATTCATAGTAATAGTGGATGATTCAAAAATGGTGGATAAACTGGGAGCTTTCCCGGTACCCGTGGAGGTTATACCCCAGGCCTACCGGGTGGTAACAGAGAAGCTCGAATATATAGGTGGAAAACCCTGGCTCAGGATGGCGGAGAAAAAAGACGGTCCGGTGATCACCGATAACGGTAACTTCGTAGTGGACATCCAATTTCCGAAAATCTCCAAGCCAGAAGTACTGGAGATGGAACTCAACACCATCCCGGGTGTGGTGGAAAATGGAATATTTACCGGGATCGTGGACGAGGTCATGGTGGGCACCCCAGAGGGTCTCAAAATTCTAAAATAGTAAAAAAACTTATTACACACTTAATCACTAAAAAATATTATGAAAATAGTGAGTAATAGGCCTGGATTTTTATGGCAGGCCATAATTATCTTCTTATTATTCTTTGATGGTCTATTGCTATTTCTATCAATAATCTCTAATTTAAGAACAAACACTCTGTATATAATCAGTGAAATCGATTTAATAATCTCCCTTATTCTTTTAATTTTATTTATATGGAGCATATTTAAAGTTGAAGATAAAAAAAATTATATAAAGAATCAATGGTCTTTACTGCTTTGTTTTGTCCCCATATATTTCATTGCCATTAACTTGGGCCTGCTGGAGTATACGATTCTGCTTAAGTTGTTGAACATCGTAAAGATCATCAGTCTCTATTTCTTTGGTCATAAATTCTCCCGGGATGTTATAAAATATCAGGAGAAAACAAGACTGGTTTATGCTATAGCTATATTTTTACTGGTGTTAATTGTATGTTCCTTTGTGTTCTATGCTGCAGAGCACAGTGTAAATCCCCAAGTTTCAAACTTTGAGGACTCCATCTGGTTCGTCCTCCAGACCATCACCACGGTGGGATACGGAGATATAATCCCCATAACCGCCATCGGCAGGATAATGGGCGTGATCTCCATGCTCAGTGCCCTGGTACTCACCAGCATCGTCACCTCTGTGGCAACTTTCTCCTTAATCGAAAAGTTCAGAAAGGGAACCGAGCTTGCCACCCATAGAACCAAGGAGAAAGTGGAGGAGCTCGATGGTAAACTGGATGATATTAACCATCGCCTGGATGGGATGGACAATTCTGAAAGTATAGGAGAAATGAAAAGGGATTTGCAAGATTTAAAAACTGATATTGATGAGATAAAGGAGTATATCAGTAAGAAAAGTTGATATTCATGGGATATATTTACCTAGAAAACTTGATACATATTCTCATCTGGAGATTATAGTACATGGATTACTTTTACTACATCTTAACCCTGATCGTAACTGGTGTGGGTGTGGGTTTCACCACTGGACTTCTAGGTATCGGCGGCGGATTCCTGTTAGTTCCCATACTTTTCTTTCTGCTTATGGGGTTAGGTGTTGATCCCACCGTGGCCATACGATTATCCTTTGGAACCAGCCTGGCCATCATCCTACCCACGGCCATAAGCAGTGCCTACGGGCATTACCGTAAAAACCAGGTGGAAGTTAAAGCCGCCATTTACTTTGGAATATCCGGGTTTCTGGGAGGTTTAACTGGTGGATACGTGGCCTCCCATACACCTGAAGATATTTTAAGATTCCTATTTGGACTAATCATGTTATTTGTAGCCATAAGACTCCTGTTGTTTAAAAATTCCACAGATCACAGGGTGAAAATTGAAAACATACTCCTGTTTCTACTCTTCGGGTTCCTGGCCGGTCTTACCTCTGGTCTCATCGGTGTTGGTGGTGGTATAATCATAATTCCGGTGATGATCCTGGTCATGGGCTACACCATGAAGGAGGCCAGCGGAACCTCCAGCGCGGTGATTATCATAACCTCTCTGGGGGGGATAATATCCTACGTCCTGAACGGACTTACCGTCACCGGGTTACCACCATATTCCTTTGGATACGTGAACCTGTTACAGTTACTGGTCATAATCATCTTCAGCATCCCCATGGCCCAGGTTGGTGCCTGGACGGCAAATAAACTCCCCGAGGATATTTTGAGGTATATTTTAGTTACATTACAGTTTTATATAGCCCTGAAGATGTTAGGGGTGTTTACGTGGCTGGGATTGCCTTTATGATTATACTGGTTTCGTGTTTTAAAAAGTAGTTCCATAAAAGTGGAACTAATTTAAAATTGGTCACAATGAATCAAGGGTTAAGTGAAATATTAAAATAGGATGGGTATTACCGAATGTTATTAAGGCTATACATACTGGATTTTACACTTGAAACCCACGTCTAAGGGGCGGAAGATAATTTCACATGCCGGTTAACCATTTTTTGTATTACCTGATGCGGATGCTAATTAACAAATTTATCCATCAACAACGTTAACTAATCCACGATGGTCAACTTTTTATTTATTCGTTATCCTGCTGCTTTAAAAGTAGTTTAAGCTCGAATATCACAGCCCAGGCCTCTTCAACCTGCGGTGAGTATTCTCCTGCACTCAATTCTATATATTTCTCCAGACTGTCCACCGCTTCCTGGATCTCTCCCAGGAATCTATGGGCCGATCCCTTACCTGCCCAGGCCAGGGGATTTCCCGGTTCAATTTCTATGGATTTATCGAAGGATTCCAGAGCCTCCTGGTAACGTTTTAAATTGAACAGGGCGGTCCCTTTGTTGTTCCAGGTGTCAGAATTTTCTGGATCAAGTTCCAGAGCGTGTTCCAGGGAGTTCAGGGATTCTTCAAACCTCCCCATAGACCCTAGGACCACGCCCATGTTGGACCAGGCTTTAATGTTATCCGGTTTGAGGTCGAGGGCTATCTCAAAGGATTCCACAGCATCGGCATATCTTCCCGCCTTAGAAAGGGCCACACCCCGATTATCCCAGATCTGGCTGTTGTTTTCATCCAGTTCCAATACCCGGTCGTAGCAGAAAACAGCGGCGCGGTATTCTCCCTCCTTAAGATGCTGGTTCCCCTCCTTAATCAGGGCTTTAATCGCAGTTTTTGTTGAATCGGACATGAAAATTCCACAATACTAATTTATCCAATAATTACTTAATAAATACTGTTTTACTTCTGCCACCTGTACCGCTCCTCAGTCCATGGATCTCCATGCATATGATAGCCGTTGGACTCCCAGAATCCAGGCTTATCATCTTTCATGAACTCCACACCGTTAACCCATTTGGCACTCTTCCAGAAGTAAAGCCTGGGAACCACCAAGCGCAGCGGGCCACCATGCTTGGTGCTTATCTTCTGGCCGTTGTGGTGGGTGGCAAAGAGTACGTCTTCCTCTAGGAAGTCCTCCAGGGATAGGTTGGTGGTGAAGTTTCCATGGGCATGCACCATCACATATCTGGCATCGGGCAGTATTTCCACTTCATCCTGGAGCGTGGAGGTGCTTACTCCTTCCCACAGGTTGTTGAGCTTCGACCAGGTGGTCACGCAGTGTATATCAGAGAAAACCTTGACATGAGAGAGGGCCAGGAATTCTTCCAGGGTATATTCCCTCTCCTCCTCTACCAGACCCCATACTTTGAATATCCAGTTGGATATATCGATTTTAGGCACACGGCCGGCATGTAGAACTGGCCATCTGCTGGTTTCATGCTGTCCCAGGGGGATTCTCACTTCTCTTCGTGTGTCAGGACTTATTATAACATCTTCTTCCTGGAGGATGTTTTTTATGTATCTGTCTTCCTCCTGGTTGTTTCCAAAAAGACGTTTCAGATTCATTCGATCTCCGGGAATTCAAATTTTTATGTTAATGATGATAATATATATGGACCCAAGGGTCTATTGAATTTTTTTTTGTTCTGGAAATTTGGTAAATCTTAATATCCAGCTGGAGTGATATTTATCCCCATGGATGATGAAGATTCTTTTATTTCCTTTAACCTTATCTGTCCGGAGTGTGGGGTTGGAAATCCGGAGGGAGCTGAATATTGCCTGGTGTGTGACCGGGACCTGCAGGAGACCATCCTTTTTATGGAGGATGACCCCTTTGACCTGGAAGTTACCAGAGATTTCCTTATAGAGTATCGTAAGAATTTCTGGGGCACACGGAGAACTGGTAAAATAGAGAAATACTCCTGGGATAAAATGGAGGATGTCCACTTTGGCTTCCCGGTCAACCGTTTTATCTTTAATTACCAGGATAGGAGGGTGGTCCTGCCTTTAAGAGAAGAAAATATGCAGATGATGAAAAGGCTTTTTAAGGAGTAGGAACATCAATAGTATTAAGATAAATGTTACTTATTAATATATAACAGGTTATACCTGGTACTTAGAGTAAATTTGAGATGTTTCCATGCATAAGTACAATGGAAAATTGGTGGAACTACCCAGAAAGGGCAAAGCCTTAGTTATTACCGATATCCATGGAAATTTAACCGATTTTCAAAGGTTCATGCATATCTGGGATGAGTTTGAAAATGAGGACAACCATCTGATTTTAACCGGGGACTTCATACATGCCATGGGCCTGGAAAATGATAGATCCGTGGAGATACTGGAATACGTTAAATTCCTATGCGAAAATTTCTCCAACATACACGTGCTCCTGGGAAACCATGAATGGTCCACCATATCCCAGAAAATGCTTTTTAAAGCGGGTGTAAATCAAACTTTCAATTTTGATAGTATCTTGATGGATAAATTTGGTGAAGCTCGCTACCGGGATAAGATGAAGGAGTACGTCCAATTTTTCAAGAAACTCCCCATCGCAGTCCGGACAGATAATAAGATATTCATCAGCCACGCCGGCCCACCTACCAATGTGAAAAGCCTGGATGATATAATGAACATCACCTATGCCGGTTTTAACAGCGAAAACTCCCGACTGTTCCAGATTTTATGGAACAGATCAGAGAATTTCACCAAAACCCAGCTAGACTCCTTCCTTAAGGCAGTAGACTCTAAGTTGATGATCGTAGGCCATACCCCCGTCGATGGTATAGAATTGCTCTATAAAAAATTGCTCAT
>MVQY01000030.1 GCA_002067325.1 Methanobacterium sp. PtaU1.Bin097 | reverse complement strand
TCTTCTTCAGAAGTTTTTTCTCCTTTTGAGGTGTCTTCCCCTGAGGTATCTTCTCCTTTTGAGGTGTTTTTTTCCTCTTCAGTGGTCTTTATTTCCTCGTCACTCTGATTCATGATAAAACCGTCCTCAGTATCCAGATAATTCCAGCCACTGCAAACCCGATTACAGTTTCATATCTTCCATAGCCTGGTCTCATTCCAATAACCATGGCGATCAGGAACACTCCCATGGTTATTGAGATGTAGTATGGAATTACGGGGATGAGTGCGAAATTCAAAGCCAGTAACCAGCCGATTATGGCAATTGCAAGGGCTGTGATATCTATGTTTTTTCTTATAAACGGTTCTGTATACTTCTTATAACTGAGTACCAGGCCTATGATTGACCCAATTACAAAGGCAAGTACATAGATTAAATAGAATATCTGATTATCCATTTGTTTTTCACCTTAAGCTGGTCTGAAAAGATATATAAACGATACTATAATCGCGATAAGGGTCGCTACCATGACCCAGGTTTCTAATTTCTCCGAGAAATGGATGGCCTTTTTTCTAGTTAAAAGTGCGGTGAGAACCATGATGAGGAAAACCGCTATAGTTAACGGTAATACCCCTATCCAGTGAAAATAGGTGGCTAAACCACTGGCCAAAACCCCTCCAAAGGCAGCTAAGACCATTAAGAATAACATATCCTTTTCTTGCTCTTTTTCCATTTCAAGTTCTCCTTACAAGTATGTTTTCATTAAATTTTTTTGAATAAATTTTTTATCAACTTCTTTTTAGAGGATTTTTTTAGAGGAAGAATATCATCAGTAGAGATCCGACTATTCCTATAAAGGCCAGTGTCACTTCGGTCATTATGGAATGGTTAGGGTTTAGGATGGGTGTAACGGCGTTGATCAGGCCCACTATAGCTGTGAGTATCACCATACCTATCAAGTATTCTATTGGAGTCAGGGCTCCCAGGAATACTGTTAAGAATATCCATAACAGCATGTACCAGGTTATGGCTTCTGAAATCATTATAAATCCACGAAGCGTTCCAAAGTGTTCTGTTTCAAAGCCGGATACAATATCCCGTGCTAAAGTTATGTTTAAGGGCGAGTAATAGTAGGATTTGGAGATTATCAGTGCGATGAACATCATAGCTGTAAGTGGCAGGGTAAATAGCAGGGCGCCGTGTTCTGCTTGGTATGCTATTATTCCGTTCAGGTCCATGGTCCCGGTTTGAATAAAGACTATAATTAAAACCGCAAATAGAGGTAATTCAGCTGCTGCTGAAAATACTGCCCTTACACAGCTAAGTTTACCATAGGGTGAACCTGATGAGGATCCTGCGTTGTGTTCCACGATCTTGTGAATGGCGAATATGGCAAAAAGCAGTAACAGGGGTCCGTGGGTTACTGGTCCTATTATTACTGCAGCGACCCATATTGCGCAGAGTATTACAGTTATGGCCACATAAAATGGCATGGCCGCGGTCCTGGGAAATACGGTTTCCTTAATGAAAAATTTAAGTGTGTGTAGCATGTGCTGGATTATGGGTGGTCCGGGCCTCATCTGTATACGGGCCATGACCTTCCTTTGGAGTCCGAAGAGGATGCTGCCCACAAGGAACGCTACAGTGACGTTCAACAGGATATCTGCCATTAAATTCATTTTCTTTTCACCGATTAAATTGAGTGTTATGATGTGTCTACATTTTTTTATTCGAAATTCAATAACCAATGAATGGTTCCTTTATCTTGTCTTCTTCATCTTCTTTCCTGCCCCGGGCCATGGATATCAGTCCCAGGGAGAGAATGAATAGGGGTATAAATACCAGGGAAATTGTATAAACAATCCAACTGGCTGGATTTAATATTAAGGCATACAGTATAGCTGCCGCTGAAACTATGAAAACTATCCAGCTTACGGTTTTTAATTTATCCATTATCTATTCACCTTTTATTATTCCAAATGATTATTCACCTTTATTATCATTCCAAATGATTATCTACAGTTTATTACCATTTCCACTGTTTATCCACCTTTTTTATACTCCAAAAGGTTTGTTAATTATTAAGAGTATTTCTATGGTCCTTACAATTACCAGTAAGGAGCTTAGGTGTATTATTACTAAAAATGGTGACCCAGCGGTTCTGAACATCTCTGCTTTGGTTGCGAAGAACGGGGCTACACCGGATTCGCCTGCTACACCTATAAATAGGAGTATGGAGCTAAAGAGCATAAAGGCGCTGGTGGGTATGTTAACAAGCTCCAGGAGACTGATGGTCCCTGTTGTGGCTAATATGGATGCTGCCCCTCCAAACAGGGGTAATGTGGCTATCATAGCTATTATACCGTATTGGAATGCCGAGTCTAAAACATCCACCTCTTTTACAGCCGCCACTATACCTATGTTAACGATACCAATTAAACACACGAAGAGTGTGAAGTTAAAGAGATCTCCAGTTATCATGGCTCCTGCAGTGGCCAGTCCACATACAATGGACAGGAACCTGCGGATTTTAAACTCATCCTTACTGACCTTTTTTTCTCTTTCATTCAGGGTTCCAAATTCAGCTTCTACCTGACTTTCAGTTCTGCTCATAGCGATGATGGCTGTGAAGACCAGGGCAGCCCCAAACATGAAAAGATTAAAGGTGGTTAGATAAAGAACGATATCTCCCAGGGGAATGGTACCTAAAAACTGCCCACCTAAAGTTGCTAAATCCATTTAATTTACTCCTTATCCTTCTTGAACTCTTCTCGGCCTATTACACCGATTAATCCCACTTTAAACGCGACTTTTATGAATATTCCAAATGCAGCCAGGAACAGTGCCAGTAACCAGTAACTGGGGGCTACAAAGAATATCAGAAATCCGACAATCCAGAGACACCAGGCAATACCCGAAGCCCCAGCTACACCTTCCCATGTGTTGGATGGGACTCCCCGGGTCATCTTAGAAAGTACATAGAAGAGTATACCTCCTCCGGCAATGGCTCCCCCTGTAAATCCACTGAGGAATGCTCCGTAAATTATGAGTATTATGGCTAGAAATGTTGGTGCAGTGTCTAATATCTCCATATTAAAACTCAGAGGGAGTGGAATGAGTTCCACCGTCTTATCCATTTTTCTCATCTCCCTGCTCATAAGGATCTCGGAGATGGCCAGGATCTCTGCCAGCTCAACCACCAGCCCAGGAAGTATTAACGCTTCTGCCAGGTCGGTTCCCACCGCAGCTACCAGGATAAGCATTCCCAGACTTACGATGTCGGTGAGTATTAAGGCGTGAAGATCATTTTTCTGATAGGATATGGCTAAAAGGCCGATCAATCCCACCAGTAACCCGGTAAATATAGCCGGTATATATAGGGAAACCACCTCTGGTGATACAACAGTGGGTACCAGTACAGACGCTGCCATTTTTATTCCTCCCTCCTTCTCATGGTGAAGTGCAGCGCCACCCAGGAGGCTATGACGAATGCCATCATCAGGATGCTGGACTCTAGGATTGTGTCGAAACCCCTGCTGTAGTAAAGTATCTCATCTATTAATCCTCCTGGAGAGGAATAGATGGATGTACCGAAGTATAGGGTTGTGTTACTTACGCCAATGGCTATTGGGGATAAATAGCCCGTAACCATACCTTCTGATGGTGCAAACTGTGGATACTGGGCTTTAACTATACCCGGCTCTTCCAGTGGTATCCCTCCCCGATTGTATGGTGCAAGGGGGTCTTTTTCACTGATCTGTAATTGTGGGGTTGGTCTGGGGTATAATTGGTGATCGTTATAGGTTAATGGTACAATAAAGCCAGCTAAAAGTACCAGTCCCAAAATTATAGAGAAAACTTTGGGTATATTCTTGGGGGTGGCCAATGAATTCCAGATTCGTCCCAATTTCATAGTTCAGCCCCCAGTTCTTCCATTCTCACTATGGCTCTCAAGAGTATCATCATGATTATAACGGTTGCAGCTATGAAGGTTAAAAGTGCGATGGTGTGGTTATAGGTCAGTAAGATTAATGAAATTCCTACAGATGGTATTTCAGTGTTGAGGGTCCTTACTATGGGGTCTTTTACTCCAGGACCTATGGCTGTGGCTATGCTGCCTAATATAACCAGTAATACACCGGTATAAAAGCATACGTAAATATCAAACAAGGAATCCTTCCTCCTGTGCTTGTTTCTGTTTTTTCTTCCGTATCTCATCCAGTTTAGTTATCCCAATTAGAAGGATTACTGTGGAGATAGGGTCGAATATAGCAGCGGCCATGGCTACATCCAGGTATCTTGCAGCCGCGATCATACCTATGAAACCGCCCTGGAGCAATCCAAACATTATAACCTTGTCAATTGGTTTAGGAAGTGCTATTATACCTACTGAACCTATGATAACGACGGCAGCCGAAACATAGGTTATATTTATGAACTCTAATAGTGCCATTGGTTTTACACCTTCATTCTTGATACAGTTAACTTCACTTTAAAAAACCAAACCCCTCTTAATTGGCATTTAGAATATTCTAGTTAATCATCTAAAATAATTTCATCTTTAACTCTTCCAATGGAGTAGGCTATGGCGTTGGAACTTAAGGTAGATGCCACGAAGTAAGTTATGGCTATTATAGCCCCAAATGGCGTCTGTATATAAAGGGCAATGAGTGCGGACATACCAAAACCTATTACATTTAAATACAGCATACGTTCTGATCTGTCCTGGGCAATAAGGGTCCTTACTGCTGCAAACAAAACAATGATGCCTACTATTTCTGTTATCATATATTTACCCTTAGAACTATTCTTCAAATTGCCTTATTCTATTTTAACAATTATGAATATATATTCTTTATTATTTCTTGGATCTTATTCTATTTCAGTATATCTGCCCATCCTTTGAGCTATTTTACCCAGTAACTTCGATGATGCCGGGTGGTACAATCCCTGAATGGTGAGTATTGCTATCATCATCCCGGCAATAAACATGATGGGAGTTAGACCTATGTATGATGTAAGAGCGATCAAAATGGTGATGGTCAAAGCACCGGTGGTTCCAGCATATCCAGGGTCAGCGCAGAGTCTGTTACCGAAAAACACCAGGACAGCAGCTATTAATCCTCCTTCAGGAGTGCCTATTAGATAACATCCTATAGAAGCCAGTAGAGTTCCTGCTGATGCATCGGGAGAACAAACTATGTTTCCCTGGAAAAATCCGCCGGCCAGATCTCCGCCTCGTTTTTTGATGTTTCGGCCGATGACTTCTGCACCCTTTACACCAGGGGCTTCGGGTAAACCCATCCATGTGTCAATCAGTACGAAGTTGAGCCAGGAGATTACTGCCGCTATGATTATTCCAATTACCTCATTCATGGAGATACCTCCTGAGATTCATCGGGAGATTCTTCCTGTAAAGGTCGGGGAAGAATTCTTTCCAGTATAAACTTAGAAAAAATAGCGGTAAGCACTCCTATCGCCAATGCTATCAGATAGTCTGAATTAGCAGAAGTCAGGTATCCTAACTTGGATACCATAGCAGTGAATCCCAGAGCCAGCACTGCCGTAGGAAATATGACACTAGTGGTCCAGGATTGTCTCATGGGTCGTTCGGGAAGTAGAGGAAGCTTCAATATTAGTCCTAAAATCATGGCAGACCCTATAGCTATGATATAAACGATGCAAAGCATAATATTACACACCTTTAGCATGAATAATCATGATAGATCACATGGCTATATAAATGTTTCCAATGGAAGTTCTTACAGTCATTTCTAGTTAACCACGATAACATATTATTTGTAAATGATTAACTGTTAAGATATTATAATTTATTGCGTAAATAAGAATAGGTAAAATAGGATATATATCATTTAATAAGGATTGTCCAAAAAAAAGAAGGTATTTCAATTTAAGATATAAACAAAAAGATATTTTAAGAATGAGTCCCATTACAATAAAAGTTCAAAGTGGTGCTTGAATGAAAAGTGATAAAATAGTGTCCTACCTATTAATCGTTTTAATAGTTACGGCCATTGCAGCAGTGGTTTATATAACCCTTAACCCCTCCCCAGGTGAAAGATTCACGGAATTCTATATCCTGGGACCGGATGGAAAAGCCGGTGATTACCCCACCAATCTAACTCTTGGAGAAGATGGAACAGTAATTATAGGCGCAGTAAACCATGAGGGAAACGCTGCCAACTATGAGGTAGTTGTCCGGCTAGATAATGTTACACTTAAAAATGAAACATTTAAATTAGAAAACAACGAAGAAAAAAGGATAACGTTTACTTTCAACTCCAACCAAAGCGGTGATGGGCAAAGATTAGAGTTTTTCCTGTATAAACTACCCGACACCCAGCAGCCCTACAGGGCCCTTGAACTGCTGGTAAATGTACATTAAACATTTGGTTTTAATTGTGAGACCGAATTATAGGAAATCTGAAAATGAACAAGTATGGGAAAGTCTGAAAATGAAGGATAAAAGGATAGTGGTGACTGGTGGTCTGGGTTTTATTGGATCAAACCTGGTGGAAGAACTAGTAGAAGATAATGAAGTCATAATAATCGATGATATCTCCAGTGGAAAACTGGAGAACATTGAACATTTAAAAATGGAGAATTTAAACTTAATCAAAAGAAATATCACCGAATTAGATCTTAAAAACATCTTTGAAGAAGTGGATTATGTTTTTCATGAGGCGGCTTTAATCAGCGTCCCGGAAAGCGTTTTAGACCCTTTAACATATAATGAAGTAAATGTTAACGGTACTTTAAAGGTCTTAATAGCTGCAAAAGACGCCGGTGTTAAAAAAGTTGTTTTCGCATCATCAGCAGCGGTTTACGGAGATAACGAATCCCTACCTCTCAGTGAAGATGCTCCTCCTAGAGCATTATCCCCCTACGCAGTCAACAAGGCTACTGGTGAAATGTACTGCCAGGTCTTCACCGAGAACTACGATCTGCCCACGGTTTCCCTTCGCTACTTCAATGTATTCGGACCCCGTCAAGATCCTAATTCTGCATATGCCGCGGTGATCCCTAACTTCATAAATGCGATTCTAAAAGGTGAAAGACCGGTGATCTACGGGGATGGAGAGCAAAGCCGTGACTTTATCCCGGTTAAACAGGTGGTGAAGGCCAATATCCAGGCCTGCCAGTCTAATGAAACCGGGGTTTTCAACATCGCCCTGGGTAAAAGCACCACCATAAACCAGTTATGGGATACAATAAAGGAATTTATGGGTACAGATGTTGAACCAGTTTATATGGAACCCCGACCAGGAGATGTAAGACACTCCTTGGCAGATATTTCCCGGGCAAAGTCCTTTGGTTTCAACCCTGAACCAGACTTTAAAGGTGAACTGGGTGAAACCGTAGAATGGTTTGCCAGCAAATTTAAATAGAATCAGATTAAAATTAAATCTTCTATTTACATATTAAAATTAAATCTTCTATTTACATATTAAAATTAAATCTTTTATTGATATAATATCCTTTAAAAATTGCTTTTATCTAAGGTATAACTATGAGCGATGCACGTACAATAGCTAAAAACACCTCTGTTCTATACGTAGCACAGATAATTACCTACGTCTTAGGTTTCTTCATCACAATTTATACGGTTAGATATTTATCTGTAGATGACTATGGAATCTTAGCAGCAGCTTTAGCGTTAACTGGAATATATGTGGTCTTCGGCGACCTGGGACTGAGCACTTTAACTGTCAGGGAAGTAGTTCGGGATAAATCGTTGACCCAGAAGTATGTGGGTAACACCACTATCATGAAATTGTTTTTAAGCCTGTTTACATTCCTGCTCACCGTTATAACCGTTTACATTTTTGGTTACAACGAAGCTACAATTACTGTGGTCTATATTTTAACTATTGCCTTTATTTTCAACGCCTTTTCCAGTATTTTCTACTCCATATTCCAGGCCTACCAGAAGATGGAGTACCAATCGGTTGCAACCATATTAAACAGTGTAGTGATGCTTATAGGTACTCTCCTTGCCATCTACCTTGGTTTGGATGTAATAGCTTTCGCCTTAGTCTACCTGGCTGCCAACGCCATCAATTTCCTATATGTACTGGTTACCTATGCCTGGAAATTTTACCTACCCAACGTAGAGATGGATTTAGACTTCTGGAAACCTACCATAAAGGAAGCACTACCCTTATCCATCACCAGCATATTTGCTGTGCTGGTATTCAGGATAGACTCTGTAATGCTCTCCGTAATGAGTGGTATGGAAGCAGTAGGATTCTACAACGCAGCATACAGGTTGATGGAGGCTCTTATATTCTTCCCAGCAGTATACACCACTGCGATATTCCCTGTATTTTCCACACTTTATATTTCCTCCAAAAAGCCCCTGAAAACAGCCTATTTAAAATCATTTAAATATTTAACAATTCTCAGTTTACCGATAGCAGTAGGGATAACTCTACTTGCCGAACCGATTATTCTACTTTTATTCAAGTCTGAGTATATACCCTCCATTTTAACACTTCAACTGGTTGTATGGGTTCTTCCTTTCATATTCGTTAACTATATACAGGGATCCTTACTTACAGCCATGAACAGACAGGTTACAGTTCTTAAAATCACCGCTGCATCCCTGGTTTTAAATGTTGGAATGAATTTAGCACTCATACCCACCTACAGCTATCTAGGGGCGGCACTTGCAACTGTGATTACCGAAATCTTCTCGGTGGCTTTAAGCTTCTATGTGCTATCCACACTGGTAGCCCGTGTAGAAGTACATAAAGTAATCTTTAAACCAGGGATAGCTTGTCTGGTAATGGCCCTATTCATTTTACTGGTTCAAACGAATCTGTTTCTGGAAATAGCCATCTCTGCAGTTATCTACTTCGCAGTTTTAATTGCCTTGAAGGGTTTTACACCAGATGACTACGATTTATTCCGGCAGATACTGAATATTAAAAGGGAGAATTAAAGATTCATTTAAAAAAGAAGAAAATATTCATTCTTCATATTCTGACCTGATTTCTAGGGCCACTCTATTATATTCTTTCTCTATTTCTGATGAGGGGTTTTCTGAATGGTACTCTTTCATCAGCTTCAATTTGGCATAAGTCACTAAACGATATGTACCCATTAGAAAACCCAGTGAAAATCCTCTAAAACCTTCTTTACGTCCCTGGAGTTTGAAATATCTATTTCTAAATTCACCCAAAATTTGGTTAACCACTGATCTGAATCTGATGTCCTCATCTGCTTCATACAGTGCCTTGGCTTCTATAGTGGTATATCGGTTCAATTTCTCCAGGAAATGTTCCACATCCACATAGTTAAAATGGATGATCCCCTCGTCTTCATGGGTAATTTCGTATATCCTGGCATCCTCCCTTTCAACCAGGAGGGAGTGTATTTTATCGGTGATAAAAACGTATTCTTTCTTGAAAAAACGGTGCAGGGTATCCTGTAAGGGGCCCCAACCAGTATGCCTCATCACCTTCCCGAAGAAATAGTTATTACGGGGTATGGAGATTATATCCCCCAGATCTTCTTCTATTATGTTCTCCAATCTTTTCTTAAGTTTTAAAGGTACCAGTTCATCCGCATCTAAAATAAGTATCCAGTTATTTGAAGCCTTCTCCAGGCCGAACTGTCTGGCCGGATCTGCGTATCCCATTCTTTCATGGTAAAATATCTTATCGGTATATTCAGAGGCTATCTCGGTGGTTTTATCATCGCTGTACATGTCTACGATGATTATCTCATCAGCCCACTCCACAGTTTCCAGGCAATTTCTGATATTCTTCTCCTCATTAAGGGTGTGAACCAATACCGATACTGGTAATTTATCCATGAAATCATCCTCATATATTATTACTATCTAAGAGTTCTTATTTATCTAAGAGTTGCTTTATCAACCCACAGACCTGTCTTCCCCAGGTATCCCAGTTGAGTTTCTCCTCAAATGTTTCTCTGCTGGACTTTACAAACTGATAATATTTCTCTTCATCCTCATATAACTTCCTTATAAGATTCGCATATCGGTCTCCCCGTGCATCTAACGGCAACATGAAACCATTTTTCCCCTCTTCAACAACACCAGGTATACCTCCAGTATCCGTAGTTATGGCAGGTAGGCCATAGGCATTTGCCTCGCAGAACACCACCCCATATGCCTCTGTTCTTGATGGTAAAATCAGGAAATCGTTTTTAAGAAACAGTTCCTGTAATTCTTTATAATCTTCGGGGTCATTTTTATCAAGGAAGGGTATAACCTTCATATTCTCGTGTTTGAATTCCTCTGGGGGTGTGGTTCCACAGACAGTTAATTCAGCATCCACACCTAATTTACTAAGTTCAACTAAGGTTTCAAAAGCTATTTCTCCACCTTTACGCTCCCAATCCACCCCTAAAAATAGTAACCCGCATTTATCTGACTTTTTCCTGTTAAGGACCGACTCCCTGGATGGAACATGGTCCATGTTGGCACCGAATGGAATAATCTTTACCTTAGATTTATCCACCTTATAATCATTTATCGCGGAATTTGCTGCCCAACTAGTTGGATATAATAGTAGATCTGCCTTGTCTATGGCGGATTGTTCTATAGAATTTCCTTCCTTCCCTGATATTTCCAGTTGTCCAGAGAAGTAGTCGGGGTAGTAATTACTTATTAACTTGAAGGTGGCATCTGCAGTATAGACGATGGGGATATCCGTAGATAGACAGGCTAATTCTGTGGATGCTACCGGGGCAAAAATAACATCAAAGTTTTCCTCTTTAAGTTTCTTACTGATTATTCCCGCATAACTCCGGGAAAGTAAGAGACTGTGTTCATATGCGTAGCTCTTTTTGAAGATGGCCAGTGAAGCGTTGTTGAAAAACCTGGTCACCCTTTCTATCCCAGAATCCAATGGCCCCAGATAATAAACATCTCCGCAGTGTTTTTCTAGAGCTTTAGCCATATAATAAAGTGTTCCAGAACGTACTCTTTTATCTCTGGCATCAGTTGCCGTTAAAAAGGCTATTTTTAGAGGTTTACCCATAATTCCACTTTAATTAATTCCATTAATTTACACTATTTAATATATTCGATGTTACCAATATTAAATTTAGCAAAAAACATAATTAGAGGCCAGAATGAACCCCGAAGTTTGTATCATAATTTTAAACTGGAACGGATGGAAAGACACCATAGAATGCCTGGAATCACTTTACGATAATAAATATGATAACTATAGGGTTATTCTAGTAGATAACGCTTCAGAAGACGATTCTGTGCAAAAAATAAAGGAATACTGTCAGGGCGAAGTTAAAATATCTTCAAATATGGTTAAATACAGGACTGATAATAAACCCATAGATTTTGTGCAAATAAATGAAGATGAACCAGATAAAAAATTACCTGAGCCAGATAAAAAATCCAATATACCTGACCATGAGCCAGATAAAAAATCCAAACCTAATTATGGACTGATACTCATAAAGAACTATGAAAACCAGGGTTTTGCAACAGGAAACAACACTGGGATGAGATTTGCCTTGAATAATTTTAGTCCAGACTATTTCCTGCTTTTAAACAACGACACGGTGGTAGATCCTGAATTTCTAACAGAACTGGTTAACACCGCTTCTTCAGATGAAAAAATCGGCTTTGTAGGTCCAAAAACTTACCTGTATGATGATGAAGACGTTATACAAGCGGCTGGTGGGGGAAATATAGATTTTTCACGTGGAGAATCAAATGAAGTAGCTTTCATGGGAAAAGATACAGGAAAATTTGATAGGGACATGGAACTTGACTATGTAGGAGGATCCTGTCTTTTGGTTAAAAGAGAAGTGGTAGAAAAGGTTGGCCTCCTTGACGAGGAATATTACATGTACTGGGAAGATGTTGATTGGTGCTTCACTGGCCGGGAGGCTGGTTATAAATCTATTTATTCCTATAAATCAAAAATATGGCATAAGTATGGAACTTCCAGCCAGAGTTATTTTAAAACCTACTACCATAACCGGAACCGGTTATATTTCATGAAAAAACACACCCCACCAGGATATTACCGTGAATTTATGGCCCATTATCTCGCGGAAATTTTAAAAGAAAGCGGATACCAATTAATTTACCAGAGAAACTGGGAATTATTTAAATCCCTTATAAATGGGGCTGTTGATGGGTTGAAAATAAAAAACCCCCGATGCATAAAAGATAAAAAAATTTGATAACATGAAGATCGCAGTTTTCCATAATTTACCATCAGGCGGAGCAAAAAGAGCCTTACACGGCTACGTGGACTACCTCAATCAGCATAATCACACAGTAGATATATTTGTACCCTCCACTGCCAATGAAGAATTCCTACCCCTTAAGGATGTAGCAAATAGTCTAACTGTATTTCCAGTGGGAAAGACATGGAAGGGTTCATTATATTCAACTTTTAGATATGTCCCACCCCTCATTAAAACCATATCCCTGCGGGACCTGGAGATAACTCAAAAAGAGATAGCTCAAACTATAAACTCAAGGGATTATGATGTGGTGTTCAGTGAACAGGACCAGTACACCATGACACCCTTCTTTTTAAAATACATCAAACATCCCACCGTCTATTACTGCCCGCAGCCACCCCGTAACGAGGCCATCCTCAAAACCATAGAAAACGATACTAATATAAACCCTTTAAAGAAGTTTATTTTTAACCAGGCAGATAACAGGGATTTGAAAATCGATGCAAAAAATATCTCCTACGCCCAAAATATTTTAACCAACTCCTACTTCACCCGTGAATCAATATTAAGGGTTTACGGCCTTAATTCATATGTATCTTACCTGGGAATTGACACCGATCTATTCAAACACATTGAGGTTCCTGAAGAAGACTTCGTCCTATCTGTGGGTAGTTGCAGACCATCCAAGGGATACGACTTCATCATAAGGTCACTATCACTTATTGACGCT
>MVQY01000029.1 GCA_002067325.1 Methanobacterium sp. PtaU1.Bin097 | reverse complement strand
CTGGCACAGCACAACCTGCACATAAGTTTCGCGGAGATAAGGCAGATCAAGCAGGCCATGGCTGATGGAAACCTGTGGGAAATGGTGGAACGCCGGGCCAGAAACCACCCCTACCTCCTGGACGCAGTGCGGAAATTGGGCAAGTACAAGCAGGAACTGGAAATGTACGATCCACCCTATAAAAAATCTGCATTCTTCTATTCGGGACCTGAATCACTGAATCGGCCGGAGGTGTACCGTCACCTGGAGCGGTTAGAAAGACTGCCCCATAGGGAAAGGTTACTTATACTTCCACCTGCTGAAAAGCCTTACCACAAACATATAGACACAGATCTTGAGATATTTTTTTCCAACACGTTTAACCCGGATCTCAGAAAAACGGACGACTTGCAAATTGCATTTGCAGATATACCCTTCGTATTCATCCCCCTGGAGATCGATGACGTGTATCCACTGGCACAGAACGAATCACCCCAGATAATTGATCAGGATTCCCGGAAATTCCTCAATGAACACCTTAAAGCTATAATTGATACATACAGGGAAGTAGTTATAAGTGAAAAGGTTCTGGATGTCTTTGATTTACGTCCGAGGACCCTTGGTGTGCCCCATGGAAACCTGAACCAGGCACCGCCAAAGGACCAGATCGTTAGTGACCAGGAAAAAGTGGAGTACATGGCCGATTACCAGTTTGGTAGTGGATCTGGAAAAGCTCTTTTTGAGGGAGATACAAATATTACTAAAAGCAAAAAGACTGGTAAAATAAGACACATATATGATAAAGATGATCTGATTGCCACCCTGAGGGCCCGGGACGGGGTGCTGGTACTGGGAATGGAGGGCGCCCGGAGACTGCACAGCCATCTTCCCTACCCTGTTAACCGGGTGGTGGTGAATGAGGATGCAGAACCCTTTGCCCGGGAGGGAAAAAGTATATTTGCTAAATTTATTATAGATTGTGATATGAACATCCGAGCCAGTGAAGAAGTTCTGGTGGTTAACCAGGATGATGAACTCCTGGCCTTTGGAAAATCAATCTTAAATGCAGAGGAATTTACAAGTTTTAACACCGGTCAGGCTGTTAAAACTAGAAAAGGAGGTTTTTAATGTTACCCACTGCTGGAATGAACCCTAAACAGTTGAAGCAGATGCAGAGAGCCATGAAACAGATGGGCATGGACATGAAGGATGTGAAAGGTGTTACCGAAGTTGTCTTAAAGTTTAAAGATAAGGAACTGGTCATCACCAACCCCAAGGTAAATCTAATGAATTATATGGGCCAACAAACCTACCAGATAACCGGGAAAGCCAAGGAACAGCAAATAGATGTGGAACTGGAAATACCAGATGACGACGTGGAACTGGTATCCGCCCAGACCGGGGCAAGTAAGGAAAAGGCCCTGGAGGCTTTAAAGGAGACCCAGGGTGATCTGGCAGAAGCCATCATGAGGTTAAGCTAAATGGCCCATATTGCACGTATCATGAGGTTAAACTAATGGCCGTTGTCGCACACATCTCTGATTTACATGTAGGGGCTCTGGCCTTTAGGCCGGAATTACTGGTTAAAGTGATAAATGAAGTAAATGAAATGAATCCAGATGTAACCATCCTCACGGGAGACCTCACAGAAAACGGGTACTACATGGAATTTGAGAAGGTAGCGGAATATATAGATACCATAGACACACCTCTACTGGCAATTCCCGGAAACCACGACGCCCGACACGTGGGTGATCAGTGCTTCAGTGATATCATTAAAAGGCGATGCAGAACATTAGATTTAAAAGATAAAGGCATCAAAGTTATAGGACTTGATAGTAGCGAGCCAGACCTGGACTATGGTAAAGTGGGAAGAGCCCAGCAAGAATTTATGGAGAAAGAGTTAAAGGAAGCCCAGGATCATGATCTCTACAAGATAATAGCCCTGCACCACCACATCATACCAGTGCCTAAAACTGGTAGAGAAAGGAATGTTTTAAGTGATGCAGGAGATATACTACAATCAATAATAGATGGAGGTGCTAATTTAGTACTCTCCGGACATAAACATATGCCCCATGTATGGATGATGGAAGAGACCACCTTCGCCACGGCGGGAACTGCATCCTCCCTTAAATTAAGGGGAAAAACCTTCCCTTCATATAATACAATTAATATAGATGAGGATACAATAGAAATTATCCTCCGGGGTACCGATGGAAAACAGATAACTCTGGCAAAATATGATAACACATGCAGGTGATAAAGTTTGAAGGTAGTGGTTGATGCTTCTAACGTAGCCCATTATGGCAGGAGAAGAGATGCCAAGCCCAGTTTAGAATATATAATCAAGGCAGCGGAAGCTCTCCAAAAACTGGGATACGAACCCATCCTCATAGCCGACGCATCACTGCGTCACGAAATAGACCAGAAGGAGGAGTTTAACCAGCTCCTTGATGAAGATAAGATTCAGCAGGTACCTTCCGGCACCACGGCAGATCACTACATTTTGAAGATGGCTGAAGAGGAAGATGCCAAGATACTCTCCAACGATGTCTTCCGGGAATATAACGATGAGTTCCAGGACATCTCAAGCAGGAGAATTCCCTACAGCTTCAAAGAGGGTGTAATAAATATTGGGTCATCCTCGAAGCCCAAGAAAGTCAAGAACATCTTACAGAAGATATGTAACCAGATCCTCACGGAATTCGACAGGAAAGGATACGACTCTTACAAGTTAAAGAAGAACAAGAAATTAAGTGGTATAGCCGTTGCCAAGGAAGCAATTGACCGGATAACCAAGACCAACGATGACAGCATCGATTCTAAGTTAGAAAATGCCTTCCTTAAGATACCCCTATTTGGTAGGGTGATGAGCTTGGTGGACGAGGTGGAGAAGACCAGCGACTTCATCATCTTCGTACTTATCAGCCCCCGGGATTACAGGGACGCAGTCCGCAACGCTGGTAACATAGCAGTTACCGTTGGGGACCGGTTGAAACTGGACCACGCACCCCTGGTGGCGGTGAGAAATGATCTTTTCACCAAGCCGGGATCATTCGAACTTAACATCGTCTATTCCGATGATATATTAGAAGAATCCCCCTACAACGTGAACATCACCATCAACGATCATGACTATTCCTTCGTTAAGAAAAACTCCCGAAACATTGCAAGCACCGTAGCAGCAAGATTAGGAACCTGGAAATTCCCTATCGTATCAGTCAAACCCAGCATGCTCATGGAAAAACCAGGACACTTCGACATAACCCTTGAAAAGGGAGGAGAAAAGTAAATGGTCAAAGACAGGATCCTACGGAGTATCTTCTCATTCTTACTCAGGCGCAGAGTGGTCAGCATAGGCACCAAATACTACCCTACCAACGACCGGGAAAGGGAGTACGTGGAAATGATAAACTACACCCACACCATGCTCCTGGAGATTGAAAAAGCCCACATCACCACCCAGAACATATTCCAGACTGTCCTGAAGGAAGTAGGACGGGGGAACATACCCGAAAACAGGCGATTTTTAGAGTTAAAACCAGCCGAAAATGACGTGAACGAATACGCCCTCCTGAGCAACATAATCATGGGAAGCGACCGTTACCTGTACCTGGAAATCTTCCAGAGAAACCGGCAGATAATAGAAGAATTCGTGGAGCTTATAAAAGACAACAATGGGCAGATTATAGAAAAAAGTGATAGTGAAATAGTTTCACGTCTCTTATCTAAAAATGATGCCATAAGAGTCTCCGTTGAACTCATCAAACTGGGTATAGAGAAGGGCATCGATGTGCGGGCAGCGGTGGGTATGACCGGTGCAGCGGCCATTGAAAGATCCATAAACCTCAACCGGGAGATCGGTGAAACCAGTGGAATAGGCTTCACCAAACTCGGCGGAGAGTTCGCCATAACATTCTCCTCACAAATAGGTGAACTGGAAGGCGAACCAGTAGTCTACGATAACTACCTATTCCTGGACGCCATCGACTCCACCGGATTCATAGAAGAACAGGGTAGGGATCGGTTGGTGGAGATCATGAACGAGATAAAGAACTTCATCCAGGCGGACTGTAAAGGAAAGATAGAAGGATACCGGGTGGGGGGAGACGACTTAGTAGCCAACCTACCCACCAAAGACGCCGCTTTAAGAGCTGGTATCGATTCTGCCTGGCATGCCCTGAACAACGGAGCCCGCCTGAGAATAGGGGTGGGTAAAAGCAGGAGAGAAGCCGGTGAAAGAGCACAGATGGCTGACAATATAAAGATATGGAACAACAGCCCGGTGATGGTCTTCGACCTGGCCGATGGAATCTACGCCTACTACATACCCTCAGAGTTCACCAGGACAGTGGTGGGATTCCTGTCTGAGAAGACCGGCCATGTAATCTTCATATTCATTTTCGTATTCCTGTTAACCCTCATAGGATGGAACTTAATGGGCAGAGACCTGGGAGGTTACGTACTGGGAGGATGGGAACTAGGAGTATTCGGGGTCATCCTGGCCCTGCTTTATGCGGCAACCAGATAGAAATAGTAAAATTAATTTATCTGTAAGCCAAAATTAATTCCAGGAATTATTAATCTACAAAGGATCTTATTTCTATGAAAGCGGAAATACAGGGAAAATTGATGGTGGCCATGCTGGTATCCATCATGGCATTTGGCTTTGGAACAGGCACTGTACTGGTAACCGGACAGTTCCCGAGTTTGGACTCCCCAAACATGTTCAACACCACCCAAAATAGCGATCTCCCGGCCATTTACGACTCCAACCAATACAGCAACACAGGTACCACAGACACATCAACACCAGAGACACCCACGAGTCCCAGCACACCCACTGGTGGACAATCTAACAGTCAGGATAATGGAAACGATAATCCCCCCAGCTCTAACAATACCACCAATTAATGAAAAGATAATATCTAAAATTTGGAAAGATATAATCTGAAATTCTAATTTAAAAAAGGAAAAATAAACTTAATTCTATATTAAAAAGAGAATAACTTAAATTCTAATTTATGTAATACCTTATACAGATATTTTTATAACCACTATCTGACATTATAAACTAACAAAATAAACGAATTAAGAGGAAAACTAGTATGAAATTTATCCCAGGAGGAATCTGTGCAGTAAAAGGGGTACTGGCAGCTGGTTCCTGTGAAGACGACTATGGAATGGCACTCATAGTAAGTGAAGATAACACCGCATCGGCAGTTTTCACCAGGAACAAGATACTGGCCGCCCCAGTACTGGTGAGCAAGGAATCCCTGGAGGATGGGAAGCTCTCCGCCATCGTGGCTAACAGTGGAAACGCCAACTGCTGCACAGGCAAAGAAGGCCTGGAAAATGCCCGGCAGATGAGAGATAAGGTCTCTGACGCCCTGGACATTAAAAGTAGCGACGTAGCCGTAGCTTCCACCGGCATAATAGGCAGGAAACTGCCCATGGACACCATAAATCACCTGATAGACAAGGCCCTTCTAAAACTTGAAAACTCACCAAAAGCATCCCGGGACGCAGCAGAGGCCATAATGACCACCGATACCCTTCCCAAAGAACTGGCAGTGGAATCAACCTTAACCACCGGGGAGAAATTCAGGATCGGTGGTATCTGTAAAGGATCAGGTATGATCGCACCTAACATGGCCACCTTCCTCTGCTTCATAACCACCGATGTAGAGGCAACCCCAGAGGAACTCAGTGAATCCCTGAAGGAGGCCGTCTCCAATACATTCAACATGGTGGTTGTAGATGGTGATGTAAGCACCAACGATACCGTGATACTCATGGCCAGCGGAAGCTCTGGCCGAATAGACTATAAATTCCAGGAAGCCCTGGAATACCTGTGCACTGGATTGTCGAAGCTTATAGCACGTGACGGGGAAGGAGCAAGCAAGCTAATCGAGGCGGTGGTTAAAGGAGGGCAAACTACAGAAGACGCCCGTAAAGCAGCCAAGGCAATAGTGACCTCACCTCTGGTTAAATCCGCGATATTTGGTGGGGACCCTAACTGGGGACGTATCGCCGCGGCGGTAGGGTACTCTGGAGCAGAGATGGACGCTGAAACCATGACCATCACCCTGGAATCCCCCCATAAAAAGGTGGCCATAGTAAACGACGGAAATATAAAGGCTTTCGAGGGATCAGAGGAACTGGAAACCGCAGAAGAGATCATGAAGGGGGAGGAGATTAAGATAACCGTGGACCTGTCCCTGGGAGAGGCCGAAGCCACAGCCTTCGGCTGTGATCTGACCTACGATTACGTGCGGATCAACGCAGATTACTCCACTTGAGAGACCTCCACATGCAAAGTATTATTAAAATGATTAGAGAAGATATTAAACATGGTACTATTGAAGAAATTCGAAACTGAGGCTCATAAAATGGAAACAGTCAACATATTAGTTGAAGCACTGCCCTACATCAAGAAATTCCATAAAAAGAAGATCATGATAAAGTATGGGGGCCATGCCATGATAGATGCCGAGGCCAAAACATCCACGGCCCGTGATACAGTGCTCTTAAAATATGTGGGCATGCAGCCCATTGTCACCCATGGTGGGGGACCAGAAATCTCCCGCTCCATGAGTAAACTGGGTAAGGAACCCAAGTTTATAGAAGGACTTCGGGTGACCGACCAGGAGACCATGGATATCGTGAAGATGGTCCTGGTTGGTAAGATAAACACGGAGATCGTCTCCAACATAGGAGTCCACGGAGGTAAAGGGGTGGGCATATCAGGTAAAGATAACCTTCTGATTAAAGCCCGCAAACGCGCCCCCCATATGGTGGTTGACCACAACGGAGAAGAAAAGATGGTTGACCTGGGCTTGGTGGGGGAGATTGACTCCATAAACACGGAAATAGTCGATGTTCTCACCTCAAATGATTATATACCCATCATATCCCCTATAGGCGTTGATGAAAGTGGGGAAACACTGAACCTTAACGCTGATACAGTGGCTGGTGATATAGCCTCCCATGTAGGTGCGGAAAAGTTAATCATACTCACCGATGTACCTGGAATTCTGGAAGACCCTGATGATCCAGAGAGCCTGGTTCGAAGGGTGAATATGGATGAAACACGGGAACTCAT
>MVQY01000028.1 GCA_002067325.1 Methanobacterium sp. PtaU1.Bin097 | reverse complement strand
AACTTTAGGATCTTCCCTTCCACACTCGCTATAATACGGCTCCCGGTTGGCAATGGCCTCTAAAAACAGTTTTTTCAGTTCTTCATCCGAGTAATTCTGTCGGATAGGTTCTATTAAATCTACTAAATTGTCATTTCTAAGTAGACAGGGCTTGAGTTTACCGTCAGGTGTTATTCTGAGGCGGGTGCAGTTTTTGCAGAATTTGGTGTTGTCCATGGGGCGGACCACTTCGATCTCACCGTCGTCAACGAAGTATTTTTTACGGTCCTGCATGAAGGGCCGGGTTTTGATGTCGGTTGCCTTTTCCATCAGTTTTTCTTCGATGATGCTTATGTCGTAGTGGTGTTCGTCGAAGAAGTCTGTGTCGGGGCAACTTTCGGTTTTCAGGAGTTCTATGATCTGTAGGATGGTTCCGTTTTCTTTACAGAACTGGAACATGTCCCATACCTCCTGGTGATTTAAGTCGCGCATAACCACCATGTTAACCTTAACCGGGTACAATCCTATCTCCACGGCCTTTTTAATTCCTTTTTTAACCCGTTCCAGGTAGTTGCTTTTGGTTATGAAACGATAAGTTTCCGGATTCAGAGTATCGAAGCTAACATTTACTCTGTTAAGCCCTGCATCCTTAAGTGGCTGGGAATATTCTTCTAAAAGAGTCCCGTTGGTAGTTAATGATACATCTTTGAATCCTAAAGCGGATATTCTTGCTACAATATTTACTATGTCTTTTCTTACTAATGGTTCGCCGCCGGATAGCCTTATCTTTTTTATACCCAGATTTTTAGCAATTTTAGCAATTCTTTCTATCTCTAACGGGGTCATCTCGTATTCCTGAGGGATCGCACCATCATGATGACAGTAGAAACATTTGATGTTACAGCGGTTGGTTATGGATATCCTTAGGGATAGAATTGGCCTCTGGAAGGTGTCGATTTCTACTTTAGTGTTATTCTGGCCTCTGGAATTATTCTGTCCTGTTTTAACTTCAGAATTATCCTGTTCAGTTTTCACTGTAGAATTATTTTGGTTCATTTCTGATCAACAACTCTATTTTACCTTGTATCCCATTATCATCGGTTTTAAGGGTGCTTAACATGCCGATTATACTATTTTTCAGGATATCCTGTACAAAGGGGTTTAAAGGGATGTTTTTATCCTGGATGAATAGTTCAACGTCGTCAAATTTTTTCATTTTACATTCTTCTTCGGAAAACTCGCCTCTTATTATGGCTTGGGCCATCTCCTGGCAGTTCTCGTAGCCACAATAACGGCAGTCTGCGTTGGAGATTAAACCATAAGTTCTCTCTTCTACCAGGTCAACCAGAGTACCGACGTCTTCCTCTTTTAGGTTAAATACATCCACGTTTTCTATGGTGTATTCATCTTTTGTCTTGGTGGTTGATATTTTAGGGTAATTTGCAGATTTAAACCCTTCTATTATAACGTAGTCAAGTTCCTTCAGGTATTTGATGTTCTTTAGAATTTTCTCTAAGTCCATTCTTTCAGGGATTATGAAGGTTGTACTCTCCCCGGATGATCCTACAACCAGTTCTGCTCCTGCTTTCCGGTGTTTCCAGGTGTCTTTGCCTTCCATATCTAAATCATGATGGGTGTGTTTGATTGTACCTACCTGATATCCTCTTTTTACCAGTTCATTGACTATCAAAGTGACTAACGTGGTTTTTCCTGTATTTTTAGTTCCAACGACTCCTAATATCTTCATAAAGCTCCTCCCTGCTATGACAGATATAATATTGTTTTTATATAGTGAATTTTATTATTATGTAGTGAAGTTTCCATTTTCAATTTTTTTTACATGATGACGTTTTCCAAGTCTTAAAAGATGATGATTTAAGTTTTTGCATTTTTATTTAAATCCCACATAAAGTTGTGGTGTGGATAATACACCACACTATATAAAGTTTTCGTCTTGTGTTTAGTAGAAATATATATATTAAATGTAAATAAGAGTGTAATTAACACACATGGTGTCCAAATGCCAAAGCACATAGTTTCAGGATTGAAGTATTTGACGGCAGTGGAGCTCATAAGAGAAGGGCTCAGTCAAAAAGAAGTTGCAAAGATACTTGAGATGGATAGATCCACCGTTTCTCATTACTTAAATGGCAGGAATCTGTCTTGGAATTCCATCGAGGTGGCAGAGATAATAACCAAGTTCTGTCCTAAGGATTTCCTGACTTTAACCTACGCCCTCTTAAACGACAGTGAAAAAACAAGAGTTATCGTTAAAACATGCTCTAAAAAAAGCTACAAGGCGAGTGTTGAAGAATCTTGTATCGGATGCGGACTTTGTGTAGACACCTGTCTTTTGAATGCCATTGTGTTGGATGATCTCAAAGCACGCATTGATTCAGATTGGTGCAATGGGTGTAATATGTGTAGGGATGTATGTCCCACTGATTCAATAAAAATTTTGGAGGTAAATAATGGTTACTAATACCAAAGAAGTCAAAGGTAAGGACATTTGCGTACAGCGAATTTCACCAGAAGAAAAACGTGAACTGGCCTACAAAGACGATGTATGTATTGGCTGCGGAATCTGTGCTAAAATATGCCCAACAGAAGCTATAGAACTCGGTGAAATTGGTGCTATCGAAAGAACCGGCGTTGACGAATCAAAGATATCCATAGATGAGGCTAAATGTGTACTCTGTGGAATGTGTAGTTCAGCATGTCCTGTAGATGCATTGGATTTAAAACTGGATGAAAAATCCATCAAGGATATGGCAGAGTATCCACAACTGATTAAATCGGCAGAAATTAGCGACGATTTATGTATCTACTGTAAAGCATGCGAAACAGCCTGTCCTCGAGATGCCATTACCATAGCCAGAATATTACCAGAAAGATCCAAACTGGTAACTGGTGAAATCGAAATTGATAAAGATACCTGTATAAGCTGCGGAATATGCGAAGAAATGTGCCCAGCAGACGCCATAGAAATGGAACATCACGAACCAACATCATCTGACCCCACAGTATCTTCAGACATAACTGTAAATAAGGATAAATGTGTTTACTGTCTTATCTGCAGAAAATCCTGTCCTGTTGATGCTATAAAAGCTGTATGTAGAAGTTGCTCCTACGGTGATTATGATCTAAACCCTGAAGACTCTGAAACTACAGGAAGTTCATTCATCGATGAAGAAGCATGTGTAAACTGCGGATGGTGTCAGGAAATCTGCCCAGTCGATGCAGCAACAGTCGAAAAAGCATTTGAAGGTGAATTAACCATCGACCAGGATACTTGTGAAGCTTGTGGAGCTTGCGTAGAGATCTGCCCATGCAACGTTCTTTCCTTCCCTGAAGCAGAATTTGGTGAACAGAGCGATAAAGTCCAGGCAGACGAAACCTACTGCATATACTGCGGTGCCTGTGAAAACGTATGCCCTGTAGAAGCTATCGATGTTAAACGAACAGCAGTAAAACACACCCCAACCAAGTCAAAATCATGGGAAAAACAGTTATCAGAACTTAAAACTTAGATTCAAGGTGATACTATGGTAGAACTGAAAGTAGATCAGGATAAATGTCTTGGATGCGGAAATTGCGTGGTTGCCTGCCCAGTAAACGGATCCATAAGCCCGGAAACAGCGGGCGGACACGGACCTAAAACTGAAGATGTAATCATGATGGTAGAAAATGGGGTAATCAAACTATTCAACGAAGATAAATGCACCAGATGTGGAACTTGCCCACTGTTCTGTCCAACAGATGCAATATTCCTGGAGTGAGGAGTTATTATGACTTATATAGAAAAACCCAGCATTTCAAATGTGGTAAAATTTGAAGATCCAGACGTGGCCAAAGTTGAAAGATTAACAGTGATGCTAAACACAGGAACCGACATCTATCAAGGCGCCTGTAAAAAAAGAGGATCAACCCTGAAAGATGAATACCGGAAAGTAGCAGGAGTATGTTACATGGACCCCAAAGATATGGCCAAATTAGGCGTGGGAAATTGGGAAAGTGTACTGGTGAAATCTGACTGGGGCGAAGTGGTATGTTACGCAGCCCACTCCAGAGACGCACCACACGAAGGAATGATATTCATCCCCAAAGGCCCATGGGCCAATGTAGTTGTAAGCCCTGAAACATACTGCTGCAGCGACCCCACTTACAAAGGTATAGAAGCCACTGTGGAAAAAACAGATAAAGAAGTATTATTGATGGCGGACCTGATGAGGGATGTCTACAAAAAATACGTTAAAGAAGGAGAAAAAACAGAAGAACTTCCTTCACTCGGCGAAATACCTGTCTACAAAAAAATAGCAAGGAGTAAATAAAATGGCATATGAAGAACCAGTTACAGACTATGATAAAATCGTAGAGAACTGTACTTGTGCATTCTGCGGAAGTAACTGCGACGATGTAGATATCCTGGTTAAAGATAACCATGTTGTCGGAGTCAGACACGCCTGCAGATTAGGTGCCAGTAAAATCATGGAAGACGAAGACCAGAGACTTACAGTCCCCATGGTTAGAGATGAAAACGGCGAATTGGTGGAAGTAGATTGGGATACAGCATTAGATAAAGCTGCAGAACTCATAGCTGGCTCTGTAAGACCAGTCTTCTACGGTTGGAGTGAGACCTCCATTGAAGCCATGAAACCAGGCCTGGAATTAACCGAACTAGTAGGAGCTGTTATAGATAACCAGGCAACAATTTGCCACGGACCAACTGTCCAGGCTGTTCAAAACGTAGGTTACCCACTCATGACCCTGGGTGAAGTTAAAAACAGGGCGGATATGGTAGTTTACACTGGCAGTAACCCAATGAATGCCCACCCCAGACACTTGTCACGCTACACTACTATCCCTAAAGGATGGTTCAGGAAGAGGGGAAGATTCGACAGAACTCTAGTTACTTGGGATCCTAAATACAGTGACACTGCGAAACTCTCAGATATATGGGTACCATTCGAAGAAAATGGTGATTATGCATTCTGTAATGCCATAAGAGCTGTTTTAAAGGGTAAAAAACTTAAACAAGATGTTATATCTGGTATTCCCAAAGAAGATATCTATGAACTCACCGAAAAAATGAAAAAAGCTCAGTTTGGAGCGCTCTTCTTCGGACTTGGATTAACTCACACCTTATCCAAACAGAGAAACATTGACATAGCCATTCAATTAGTTCAAGATTTAAACAAATACACTAAATGGGTGCTCTTACCAATGAGAGGCCACTTCAACGTTAACGGATTCAACATCTTCATGTCCTACGAGATGGGATTCCCTTACGGTGTTGATTTCAGCCGAGGATACCCCCGATACATGATTGGAGAGACAACCACCATTGACCTGTTAAACAGGGAAGAATGTGATGTATTCATGGTAATTGCAGCAGACCCTGGTGCACACTTCCCAGGTGGAGCTTTAGCACACCTGGCAAATATACCAGTTATACAGATCGATATACATTGGGGACCATCCACTGAACTGGCAGACGTGGTATTACCCGGAACCTTCATAGGTGTGGAAACTGCAGGAACCAGTTATCGTATGGATTCGGTTCCGATTTTCATGAAAAAAGCAATAGATCCACCGGAAACCTGTAGAGAAGATGAATGGATCGTGAATGAATTACTCCAGAGAGTTAAAAAATTAAGAGAGGCTAGTAAATAGGTGATCTCATGGTTGAATACATACTAAAAAATGGAATTGTATACGATCCTATCAACGAAATAAACGGAGAAAAAAAGGACGTAATGTTCATGGACGGGAAAATCGTTAACAGTGTATCTGATGATGCTAAAGTGATAGATGTCACCGACAAGCTAGTTATGCCTGCAGGTATAGATGTGCACTGCCACCTGGCCGGTCCAAAACTCTGTGTAGGAAGATTATACCGACCTGAAGATGAAAGAAGAGGTGTTAAACCTAAAACAGACATAACCAGAGCAGAAACAGGGTTTTCCATACCCAGCTGTCCTGCTACTGGATACAGATTCTCCAGAATGGGTTACGGAACAGTTGTAGAAGCAGCAGTACCACCACTGGAGGCAAAACACACCCACGAAGAAATAATCGCCATACCCAACATAGACATCCCACCATTAACCTTATTTGGAAACAACTGGTTTGTAATGCAGTTCGTAAAAGAAGGTAATATAGAGGATTTAGCGGCATTTGTATCTGCATGGTTAAAAATAACCAAAGGATACGGTGTTAAACTGGTGAACCCCTGTGGAAGTGAAGCATGGGGTTGGGGAATGAACGTACACGGAATAGATGACCCCGCACCCTACTGGGATGTAACAGCCAGAGAAGTGATAAGAGGGTTGGCCCAGGCCAACGAAATGTTAGGGTTACCACACTCCATACACGTACATCCCAACGACCTGGGACACCCAGGAAACTTCCCAACAACTATTAACTCCATAGACTGCATGAAAGATATCGAGAAAAACAGTGAATACAGAAACCAGACCATCCACTTAACCCACGCCCAGTTCCACTGTTACGACGGAACCAGCTGGAGAGATGTTACATCAGGCGCACAACCAGTAGCTGATTACATAAACAAAAACGACCATGTGACCATGGACCTGGGAGCAGTTACACTGGACGAAACCACCACCATGACTGCTGATGGGCCAATGGAATACGACCTCTACGAACTCACAGGACTTAAATGGGCGAACAAAGATATTGAACTCGAGACAGCATCAGGACTGGTGCCATTCATATACTCAGGAAGAAACCCGGTTCACTCACTCCAATGGGCAATTGGACTTGAACTGGCACTTTCCATTGAAAACCCCTGGCAAGTGGCATTAACCACAGACAGCCCAAATGCAGGTCCTTTCATCAGATACCCAAGAGTCATGTCCTGGTTGATGAGCTACCAGAGAAGGACTGAAATGATGGATAACAAAGAAGTCCACGCCTGGGCCGGTAGAAAATCTGCCTTAGGAAC
>MVQY01000027.1 GCA_002067325.1 Methanobacterium sp. PtaU1.Bin097 | reverse complement strand
ATAATAATCTGGAAAATATGATTCATTGAATCTTGAATATCTTTTTTTTATTTTGGGGAAAAGTTTTATAGTATTATATTAAAGGTTTATACTCTACAAGCCAAATAAATTTTTTGATATTCGATAAATTATACCATATTTAATTTATTTATTAAAAAAAATTAAGTAACAATCCATTATTTAGGGAAATTAACATGGCCGATACAAAAATAGCAAAGGGCAGCATATTAATACTCTTAGGCTCTATGATTTTCAGGGTGGGCGGTTTCATATACCGTTTCGCCATGGCAACATTATTAGGGCCAGCTGGTTACGGTATATTCATTCTAACCCTGCCTATAATCGCTGTTTTACAGTTATCTGCTGAAGGGGGAATACCTCCAGCTATAGCCAAATATATAGCTCAATATGATGCTGTTGGCCAGAAGGATATGGTGGAGCAGATAATAAGGACTTCTGCTAAACTGGTTATCAGCTTGGGTATTATTTTAAGCATAGTGATATATATCCTGGCCGAACCTCTGGCTTTATATTTGTTCCATAACCCAGAGGCCATACTGCCATTCCAGTGTGTGGCCCTGATTACCCCTTTCAGTGTAATCGTAGGGGAGATGAAGGGTGTCTTTCAGGGTTACTATGAAATGAACTTCATAAATGTAACTAAAGCCGTTGAGCAGAGTTCCACCATTATATTTGCAGTTTTACTGGTGCTGGCCAATTTCTACATAGCCGGAGCGGTAATCGGTACTGCCATTGGATATATGATAACCGGACTTGCCGCCTTCCTCATCTTCCACAAATATATATGGGTAAAACTAAAACAACACAATGCTGAAGGCCAGGAACACCCCGGAGAAAAATTCACCAGGAGGAAGGAGTTAAGCCTCATTAAGATGCTGTTCCTTTTTTCCATTCCAGTATATCTGACCAGCTTAGGAGAACTCTTTATGTATGACATCGGGACCTGGATCATTGGAGTATTTATGACCAGTGAATATGTGGGCTTCTATGGTATAGGAAGTCCCATAGCCCGTATTCCACTAATGATAAGTATGGCAGTAGCCACTGCAGTCCTACCAGCTACAGCTGCGGCTTTAAGCACGGAAAACCGCCATTTACTGAATACTTATATTAACCAGGCCTTCCGTTATGTGACCATCCTGGTTCTCCCCATGTCCTTAGGAATCGCGGTATTTGCACATCCCATACTCAGCCTGCTTTTCCCGGGCTATGAAATGGGAACAGGGGCACTGCAGATATTAGCTATAGGAATGCTGTTTTTCACACTGTACACTGTCTCGGCCAGTGTGGCCCAGGGCGTGGGTAAACCGGTGATACCAATGATATCACTGGCAATAGCCGTGGCCATTGAATTGGGCTTAAGCGTGGTACTGGTACCGGGATATGGAATAAATGGAGTGACCCTGATACCAGAATATGGGATAAATGGTGCGGCCCTGGCAACAACCATTGCCACTTTTGTACTCATGGTAACTGTAGCATGGGGAACACTTAGGCAGGCAAAAACAAAACTTGAACTTAAAAATCTGGGAAAGATAGTAGTTGCATCACTCTTAATGGCTGGAATTCTGTATTTCGTACCAACCATCTACGCATACACCAGTTTCTATGCAGGTATGCCCCTGGCCCAGGTACTGGCGTTGATATACCTTATATTGGTTGCATTTGTCGGAGCGTTTCTATACATTGTCATTTTAACCCTGATCGGCGGTGTGAAGAAATCTGATGTCAATGCATTTCTAAAATTGGCCCGTAGATTAGGACCATTAGAGCCCTTATTCAATAAGTTAGGTTCTATATTGATGAAATATGCAGTCTAGAAAAACAGGATTAGTAGGGAAAAAACAGGATTAGTAGTGTGAAATTAGACCCTTCAATGTTTGTTAGGGTCGTAGTAGCTTTTTATGAAGATCTTAACTGTACTCTTGATTTTTTCCAGGGAATACTTAAAATCAGTACTTTTAATGGTATCCTTTACGATCTTCTCCATCTCAGGACTTTTAGGGTAAAGGATTCCTAATCCGTGAAATGCCCGGGGATTTACAACTTCCAGGGATAATTCCCGGTCTGATTCTTTAACGAAATCTTCAACTGCAGTTAAAACCCCGTTTCGGGGGGTGTTTTCATCAACGGCGTTGTAGAGGTCGCTGTTGAGTCCGCCGTTTTTGATCAGTTTTCTCTGGCCAGGACGCATACCCTCCTGTTTATAGGGCTGTCTGAACTTCTCTGGTATGTCGTCTGGGTTGTAGTAGCCGTCTCTCCTGGCATAGGGCCATCCAACATCATGTAAAAATACCACTGGGAATTTTTTATCCTTAAATTTCTCCTCTAATACCTTTAGTTCATGGTACACCGTGTACCAGTTGTGGTCTCCATCAATTAAAATCACATCATAATCTTGGAGATGAGGCAATGCATTTAAGCTTAGTTCGGTGCACATCTGGAATTTATCCCCAAATTCCCTTTTATATTTCTCTGTATCAAAGGAAGGGAAAGGATCGATGGCGGTCATATGTGCGTCATGGTCCCTGCAGTATTCCAGTATACTCCAGGTATTCCCGCCTGTAGCTGAACCAACTTCCACTATGTAACGGGCGTTGATCTTTTCGATAATCGGTCTCATCAGGGGAGTCCACATTCTTCTCATATCTTTTAAACCTCATTGGTAAACTCAATAAAATAAACATTCAATATCAGATTAAGTAGTTTAAAAATATCTAAATATAGAAAATAATTGTTATAACCCAATATAAAAACCTTCTTATTAATTTAAGACT
>MVQY01000026.1 GCA_002067325.1 Methanobacterium sp. PtaU1.Bin097 | reverse complement strand
TATAATTTCTAAATAAGTTTGCAAGTCTCCACACATCGTCTGGAGGTCCATCAGGACCCCACCAATTATCATCCAAGTCAATCCAATAACCTGGAGGGTCGTTACCAGAGAAAACATCCAATGCTGGATTTTTACTTGCAAAGTTATCGGTAATAGTTGAATTTGTCACTATAACATTAACATAATTATTAAAAGAGAAAGCACCACCCCGTTCAAAGCCAATGTTTTTGGAAATGGTACTGTTTAATATGGTTAATGTTACTGAAGGGTGACCGCCGAGGTTTTCTCCTGAGAAATAAATCCCACCACCTACATCGGCAATATTACCAATGATATTTGAATTGGTAATTGTTGCATCAGTGTACCACATAGCTATGGCACCACCACCATAAGCAGCAGAGTTTGAAGTCATATTAACTCTATCCATGGTCAAAGTACTGCGTGAGATCATTAAAGCCCCTCCAAGTTGTACGGTTCCTTCATTTTCATAGAAAGATGAATTAAATATAACCAAATTGTTATTTTGAATCACATTTATGGCTCCCCCTCCCTGTGCACTGTTGTGATTGAAGGTTGAATTTACAATGAGGAAGTCTTTAATTCCAGAATTTGAGGAACTTACAATGGCACCACCCATGGTTTTTGCAGTGTTGTACTCAAAAATTGTATCATAAATATACAAGCTACCTAAATTGTATATCACTCCTCCAGATCCATAAGCTATTCTATTTTCATCAGTTGTTTGATAAATCGGATCTGTATTTGCTTTGTTAGCAGAATTTGAGGTGAATTTAGATTTAATTATGTTTATTATGGAGTTATCATGGGAAAATATCACAGCCCCGGATCCGTTCATGTAAACGGAGCTATTGTGGAAGTTAGAAGAAAATATAGTTAAGTTACCAAAATTGTCTATAACACCTCCACGGTAAGCTGTGTTGAATGAAAATTCAGAGTTTTCAATCAGTAAGGTGCCGTAGTTTACAGCCACTCCTCCGTAATTGTTTACGGTGTTTTCGAAGAAATTACAGTCTTTAACGGATAAAAATCCATTGTTATAAAATACAGAACCGTCATCAGCCACAGCACCTGTAAAATGCAATCCATTAACTGTTAATTTAGCATTTTTGGTAACGTTAAATATTTGACCTCCATTACCGTTGATTACAACATTACCATTAGGAATATTAGTGCTGTTATTTATAATTGCGTTATTATATGCTAAATTGATGATTGTAATAGCTTTATTTACAAGTATATCGCTTTCATAGTAGGTACCGTTAGAAATATAGATAATTCCTTTGTTTATCACCTTAGAAACAGCGTATTTAACTGTTTTAAAAGGTTTTTCCTTAGATCCGTCCCCAGTTACATCGCTACCATTCGGGGAAACATAGACGTAGTAGTAACCATTGTTGTTAACTGTAGTTGAAGGTCCATAAAAGATAGCCTTATTGGCAAGGCGTCTGTTGTTATCACTGATTAAATAGTTATCTTTAACGACCATGTTTGAAGTGTTTTCTTCGATATACACGGCATAATCATCACCTTTAGCATAATTAGATACTATGCTGTTTTCGTATAAGGTGCCTTTAGAAGAACCTGCAGAGAAGTAAACCCCGGTATGTGGAACTCTTGCCCAGTCCAAATTAATGAAATTAGCATTGGTGTTGGTCCCATTAACTTCGATATCGTTGTATTCCAGTAAATCACCTGTGGTGTTGTATGCTGCGTATCCATAGGAAGCAACCGAAGAAGAACGCAATATATTACCACTTATATACGTGTTGTTGGCCATTATAGACACTATCAGTCTCACTTTATTTCCCGTTGCTGAAATGGTGTTATTTAAGATGTTAGTATTCTTTGTCCAGAGGGTGCTCATGAAAATTTTGAAGTCCTTGGAGTAGATGTTATTTATGCCACAGGCAGTGTCATTGGCTGATAGGTTAATCGAGTTGTTTGCGATGGTTGTATTTCCAGTCATCGCATTGTAAATTCCTGTTACTGATAAATTTGACTTCAAGTCTATGGTATTTCCCTCAATTTTATTGAACTCCGGGCTTCTACCGTAATATCCGTCGTAGTAGTTATAGACGGTGATGGCAGTCATGTTCGATTTACCGGTCATGTTGATGGTGTTGTTGTGGATGGTGTTGTATGTGCTGTATTGGGTAATTGTAATGGCTGATAAATTTTTCAAAGCCGGATTTGTGCTTAAAATATTGATTAAATTGTTACTTAAGGTAATATTAGTCCCATCAGCAATCAGGAAAGCTGTTTTATCTGTCAAGTTGAAATTCAAATGGGTTACTGTAGAATTTGACGCCCCTGATTTAAAAGTAAAGGTCCCGTTAACCACACTATATATAGAATAAGAAGTGATCTTCAATGGAGTGTTGAAGATTAAATTACGATACGTTTTTATATTATCAAACAATAACGTGTCATTTTGAGTAACTAGACTATTATTAAATTCATTTTTACTATTAAAGTAGTTACTTATGTTATCATCATAAACAACGAAGTAGTTGCGGGTAAAGGAATTATTAAACCCTGGTTTCGAGTTGTCAACGATGATCTGTTTTTTTGCATCAGTGTAGATAATATTATTTTCTGCGACAGTATTGCTGGTATTGTGGCATATGTAAATTGCAGCATTACCTGTCCCTAAAACATCAGGATTATCCGTAATTTTATCCAAATTACCCCCGTATGTTTTAATTTCATTGGATTTTATGGTAGTGTTGTTTGAATTATATAGGGCCACACCATATACTCCGTTGGCTTTACCGTTGAGGAAATTGTTCTGGATATTTATGTTTTCAGTGATGTGTAACTCAATTAAATACAGCATTTTCCCAATATTAGCCACAATAATGTTGTCGGTTATGTTTAAATCATGAACAGGCCCGTTTACATTTGCAGCTGCTATACCGTAACCAAAGCCCTTACCCATCAGGTTAATTGTGTTGGCGGTTATGCTGGAGTATCCCAGTAATTCGCAGTATATCCCTTCGACTAATTTGTCTCCTTTTAAAATAATGCTGTTGTTAAATATATTCAGATAGTTTGAATTACCCCCAATAAAAATTCCATAGATGTAAGCGTTACTACCAATTATAAAGATGCTGTTAGATACAATATTAACAAAATCTGACGCATCTATGGAAATTCCAGTTAAAGAACCCTTAAAATTGGTATTTGAAGATATGGTAATATCGTTGTTTGAAACATTGACATTTTCACAGTCTTCAAGAACAATTGCTCCCCTATCTTCGTTGAAGAAATTCAGTTCTTTAATGGTAGAACCACTACCATCCCTATGTATCACTATGGTAACGTTGGTTAACAGATTAGCCAGCCCATTGCTGAATAGGGTCATGTTCCTGTCAACATTTATGATCTTGTTGGTTAAGTAGGTCAAAATGAAAACAAAGTTTTCAGCCGAAGTATTCAACTTGAAATAACCCTCTTCATCAAAATATGAGTAGAAATTCTGATCGTTAATGATTATGCCTGTAAAATCAGTTATAACCCCATTAACCGTGTTATCAGTGCTGTCATCACCAAAGTTATCGGTGATATTTTTAACGATACCGAGAGTTTCATTGGTGGTGATCTGGTTGTCTTTTATGGTGGTGTTATAGACGTTTCCGTTTAAAAATATCCCGTAAGAGATACTAACTATGATATTGTTGACTATGGTATTGAAGTAAAGTTGGTTGGATGCGGGAGGATATCTCCAGGATGATGCTACATCTGATGAATCTGGATTTCTGTTCCAGACAATACCTGTAGAATCAACAACAACCCCTAAACCCGCTTTGATATTGTTATAGTGAACAGTTGAGTTAGAAGCCAGGATAACGATACCCTTGTTTTTATCAACATTAAAAGTGTTGTTGAATAATTGGCAGTTATCTCCAGCTACTCCTATACCATCCCCATAGCTATGGAGATTGATAATATTATCACTAGCCGTGACATTATTCCCCTGAATATAAATTCCAAAGTTAGCACTATCAATGTCCACGGTGTTATTCGTGACTATGCAGTTATCAAGTTTTATAACCATCGCCGCGAAAGATGAAGAATCAAAAATTTTGTTACTTGTAACAATTACAGGGGGATCTGAAGATCTGGTTGAACTTACAAAGATTCCTGTACCCGGGCAATAAATAGTGTTATCTGAAACTATTATATTATCCCCCGCTGTTTCTATAGCACCTGCTGGTGTAATTATAGTGTTGTTTTTAACTAAGGAATCGCTTCCCACCCCCACAATTCCATATCCGGTATTATTTATTAAATTATTGACGATAGTGACAGTTGAATAAATTGTAACCCCATTAGAGCTTGTAACACCAGCACCCACCGCCATCGCAGTAACAAATGGTCCTGGACTAATGGCATAGAGATGGTTATTAGAAATATAGTTACCAATACAAATACCATTTCCCCCGTAATCTGCATGTCCCCATGGATTATAGTAGATAATATTAGCCGCTGTAGATTGCAGGTAGTTGTAAGAGATATTGTTGTAATTAGAATCCCCCATGGGCATAGTAGTACTTCCTGTACTGATCAAGGTGTTATAGATGATGGTGTTGTTACTGGACCAACCCATGGGCATGGCAAAAACACCACGGCTGTTGGCCAGCTGGACACTATTATTGAAGATATAGTTGTTGTTAGAACGGGTTAACCATATACCGTGCAATTTAGTAACAGTTATTCCATCAATTATGAGATCGACTTTATCGTTAACGATTTTAAGGCCTATGAGTCTTGATCCACTGCTTCCCTGGGTTAAATGAATAACACCATTTTTTATAATGTTACCAGGAGCAATGGTGGTTAAAGTGAGCTGTCGATCTATTGTAAAAAGCTTATTAGATACATTTCCTATCCTTATGGTATCTCCGGCAATAATATCTGCATCAGCTAATATCTCACCCGTATATACATTGAAATAATCTTTATAATTATCGTTTGTAATGTTTATTTCCTTTGGTTGCCTGCTGTTAATTATGAAATTTTGCATGTAAACTTGGCTCGGGTTACCTGCAGAGTTCACCGCGAAATATTTCAAGGTCATACTACTACTAACCCGAATAGGACCAGAATACACTGCACTATTAACTGTCGGGGTGCTTCCATCCATAGTATAATAAATAACCGCGGTTAGATCATCACAAGTCAAAGTTACGTTCTGAACAACATGATAAATCCCACCAGCAGGATCTACATATACAGACGGAACAACATTGGTTATCACGTAATTTTGGGTGTAAATATCGCTGGGATTACCTGAACGGTCCACTGCAAAATATTTCAAGGCCATATTACTGCTAATCCGAATAGGACCAGAATACACTACACTATTAGTTGTTGGCGTGCTTCCATCCATAGTATAATAAATAGTCGCATTTAATTCATCACAAATCAGAGTCACATACTGGACACCGGTATAGTTTCCACCAGCAGGGTCTATAGTCACATTTGGGGCAACACCGTCAATCAAATGATAAAGCCCAATTCCAAAAGATTCGTTAAAACGATCAGTCCCTAAATATTTTGCTAGAATTATATATGGACCAATAGGCCCTGTGATTTGAATTCTTTTTGTAGCACGACCATTAACCACCCCAACAGTGCCTAAAGAATTACCATTTAAGAAGAATTCAACAAGACCCTCATTAATAGGAACCCCATTTTTATTAGTTACATCAACAGTTATATCAACATCCCCATCTTCACCCATGTCATTGGATAAAGTAATGTTAGTGTTGGTGTCCCCCGCATAATCTGGAGTGTAAATATCAGGTTCTAATACACCGTTTATCGAACAATTAATTCTTAAATTATTCTCGGCGGTGTAAATCCCATCTGTGCCTATGTAGAAGGCACTTCCTTCTGGTACCTCACCAATAATAGAACTATTGATGAAGCTATTGTTGACTAAATATCCAGAACTCAAATAAACTGATCCTCCCCTGTTCACATGTGGAGAATTGGGAGGTGAAGAGCGATAGTCTGATATCGCTGAATTATTAGTGAATAACGAATTTGTTATCGATGCTGTAAACGTTGATGGCCCATATGAATAAATTGCTCCACCATTTGCTTCATATACATCTCCAGAGTGTACATAATTGTTTGTAAAAACTGAGTTATCGACGTTAAGAGTTCCAGACGCAGGATAAGAGCCTGCAAAGATTGCCCCTCCTTCCCGAGATGCAGAATTGTTGTTAAATATGGAGTTGTAAATAGAAGTAGTTCCGCTAAGAATATAAAGTGATCCTCCCTTGTTTATAGCACGGTTGTTATCGAATATACAATCAATAATTTTCAATGTTCCATTACTTGATATAACACCGCCATTAACATTTTTACAGTTTATAAATGCCAAATTTTTCAAAATCACGACTGAATCGAGTTTAATTTCAAAAATATGGCTATTGTAATATCCGTCAAGAATAGTTTTATTATAACCTGCACCTACAATGGTGATGTTTCCACCTTGCGTCCTGTGGGCTTTATTAATCGTGAGTAAAGAGTTACCAGAACCTCTGAAGGTTCCTTCACTTAAGTGAATAGTAACGGCATCTTTATGTCCGCTTTCAGATATGGCCTTTTCCATGGTAGCATAAGGACTGTTAGAACTATTTCCTAAATTTGTGGTGTCATTCCCATTAACGGCAACATATATATCTTTATCAGCAGCTGCAACAGAATCAATCGACCCCACACTAAAGATCAAAAAGATTCCAAACATCAAAGCAACTAACAAGAATTTGTCAAAATCCATTGTAATACAGTCCTATTTTCAAACAACTACTTTTTTCTGACGTCGATTATACCCATCTTAACCTAAATTTCCTTTTCATTGAATTTTCAAAATAATATTCCTAAATAAATAAAGGGTGAAGATTTTTTATGTTCTTCCCGTGGTGAAGGTGAATGTCCTTGCTGCTACGGGGTTTCCTGTCGCGTCTGTAACTGCGCCTGTGTGAATAATCAGGCTGTACTTGGTATTTGCTGCTAGCCTTGCTGTGTGAGTGATGGTCAAGACTTTGCCGCTGATGGATTTCTTGATGGACACTTTAGAACCGTTGCTAGCCACCAATTCAACCCAGTAACTACTGCTTGCTTTAATGTTTTCGTTGAAAGTCACCTTAATGGCTTTATTCCGGGCTACTTTAGTTGCAGTGTTGGTAGGGTTGATGCTGGTTATGGTGGGTTTGGTGGTGTCGATTTTGAATTTGCTAGTGTAGGTGTTGATTGTGTTGCCGGCTGTGTCTGTGATGCTGCCGGTGGGTAAGGTGATGGTGTAAGTCAGTCCATTTATATAGTTCCCGTTACGGGTTAGGGTTAATGTTTTGCCGTTTATTACTTTGTATAAGGGGTTTACTCTTACTCCATCGGGATTGGTGACTTTAATACTACTAAACGCGCTCCCGGCCTTGATAGCCTCACTGAAAGTAATTATTAACGCTTTATTAGCCACATTAATCACCTTATTATTGGCTGGGTCAACACTGGTTACGGTGGGTTTTGCGAAGTCTACGGTGAATTTACTGGTGAAGGTGTTGATTGCA
>MVQY01000025.1 GCA_002067325.1 Methanobacterium sp. PtaU1.Bin097 | reverse complement strand
ATTTCACGGTGATATAAATGTCAAAACAGCCAAGAAAACAAAGGAAAGCCCGCTACAACGCACCGTTACATGCGCGTCATAAACTGATGGCTGTCACACTATCTGAGGAACTCCGGGAACAATTAGAGACAAGGTCTCTCCCGGTAAGGAAGGGTGACACTGTAATGGTCATGCGGGGAGATTTCAAGGAAACAGAAGGAAAGGTAGAGAAAGTCGATTATAAAAATTACCGCTTATTCATCGAAGGTGTCTCAGTACAGAAACCAGACGGAAACCAAACTTACCACCCGGTCCACCCCTCCAATGTGATGCTGGTGGAACTGGAATTAGACGATGAAGAGCGAAACGAAGCAATAGAGAGGAAGGGATAACATGGCAAAGATGGGTTCAAGAAAACATTTAAAACGTTACAAAGCACCGGAAAACTGGCCAATACACCCTAAAGAAGATAAGTGGACAGTTAAAACCAGTCCCGGATCCCATGCCCTGGACAAGTCAATGCCCCTCCTCATAGTAGTCAGGGACATACTCCGGGTAGCAGACAACGCCCGGGAAGCGAAGATAATCATAAACAAAGGGGATATCCTGGTGGATGGTAGACCAATTAAGGATTACAAGTTCCCGGTAGGATTTATGGATGTAATCGAGCTACCCAAATCAGAGAAGATCTACAGGGTACTTCCCGATGAAAAGGGACGACTTATACTCCACCCCATAACCAAGAGAAACAAAGGATTCAAACTATGTCGTGTTGTGGATAAAACCACCCTTAAAGAGGGTAAAACACAGTTAAATCTACACGACGGCCGAAACATCCTGACCGAGGACCAGTACAAAACCGCAGATGTGGTGAAGTTGAAGGTCCCATCCCAGGAAATTAAGGATCATATCAAATTTGAAGACGGTACATTAGGCCTGGTCACTGGTGGAAAACACATCGGTGAGAGGGGAACTATAAAGGATATAACCATAACCAAATCCTCCATGCCCAACACGGTGGTAATCGAATCAGCAAGTGGAGAAACTTTCCAGACACTGAAAGATTACGTGTTCGTATTAGGCAAAGAAAAACCGTTAATAACACTCCCCGGGGGTAAATAATCATGAATCCCATGCAGGAAGTGAAGATTGCCAAGGCCACCATAAACATCGGTGTGGGAGAGGGTGGTGAAAAACTCGCCCGTGCAGAAAAATTACTCACCACACTAACCGACCAGCAGCCAGTACGTACCTACTCCAAGGTAACCAACCCAGAGTTCGGTATAAGGAAAAACCAGCCCATAGCCTGTAAAGTCACCCTGCGTGATGAGAAGGCAGACGAGGCCATAAAGCTCATCCTTAACGGTATTGGTAACCGGTTAAGGTCCAGACAATTCGACCGGAACGGTAACGTGTCTTTCGGAATTGAGGAGCACATCGATATACCAGGGATACGCTACGACCCGGACATCGGTATATTCGGTATGAACATCTCAGTAACCTTTGAAAAACCAGGTTACCGGATAAAGAAGAGGAAAATTCAACGGAAAAAGGTACCACCCAAACACCAGGTCACTCCAGAGGAAACCCAGGAGTTTATGAAGGAAAAATTTAACATCGAGATAGGTGATTAATTTGCCGAGAAAATATGGAAAGGCATCAAGACAATGCAGAAGATGTGGGGATCACTCTGCCCTGGTAAGGAGATACGGGCTTATGCTATGCAGACAGTGCTTCAGAGAACTCGCATCAAAAATCGGATTTAAAAAATATAACTAGAGGTAATAAAAAATGACACTCATGGATCCTCTGGCAGACGCTCTTACCAACATGCGAAACAATGAATTGCAGGGAAACAACACCTGCACCATAAAACCAGCATCTAAGATGATTGGGCATGTTCTAAGAACCATGCAGAAGGAAGAATACATAGGCGAATTCGAGTTCGTGGACGATGGAAAGGCGGGACAGTTCATCATCGAACTGGAAGGAAACATAAACAAGTGCGGTGTGATAAAGCCCAGACACGCCGTGAAGAAAGATGAATTTGAAAAATTTGAAAAAAGGTACCTGCCCAGCAAGAGCTTCGGGATAATGATCATGACCACACCCGAGGGAATAATGACCCATAAAGAGGCCAAGGAAAAGGGAATCGGTGGCAGGTTACTCGCTTACATTTATTAAGGGTGATGATAATGGCTCAAGTAGCAATTCTCAGAGAGGAAATCCCCATACCAGAGGGAGTGGAGGTAACCATAAACGATGAAGTGCTGGTTACCGGATCCGCAGGAGAGCTTAAAAGAAAATTCAAGGCACGAAACATCAAGATCACCAAGGACGATGATAAAGTCATATTAGAAGCTCCCTTCCCTAAAAAGAGGGATAAAGCCATGCTGGGAACAATAAAATCCCATATAACCAACATGATAACCGGATTAACTGAGGGATTCAGTTACAAGATGAAAATAGTATACGCTCACTTTCCCATGACCGTTAAAGTCACCGACAGTAAGGTGACCATAGAAAACTTCCTGGGAGAAAGACACCCCCGAACTGCCAAGATACTGGGCGATACCAAAGTCCAGGTCAAGGGTGACGAGGTAACCGTGGAAGGTATAAACAAGGAAGATGTAGGACAGACCATGGCCAACATAGAACAGGCCACCAAAATCAAAGGGAGAGACCCCAGGGTGTTCCAGGACGGAATATACCTGGTAAGCAAGGAATAAAAATAGGGTGATCCACATGAAGAAACCACATTTTAAACGACAGGAATGGCACAGATACAAGAAACTCGGAGACAAATGGAGGAAAGCCCGGGGGAAAACCAGTAAAAGGAGAAGGTACGAGGCAAGAAAACCAGCCATGCCATCTATCGGTTACGGATCTCCTAAAGAAACCAGGGGACTACACCCATCCGGATACCAGGATGTACTGGTCTCGAACCTCGCGGAACTTGCAACCTTAGACCCGGAAACACAGGCCGGAAGGATCAGTTCCACGGTAGGCGGAAGAAAAAAGGAACAAATCCTTGAAAAAGCAAAAGAACTGGGAATCAAAGTATTAAATGAGTAAATATTATGATTCCAGGTTTAACGGGAACAATTTAAATAAAAAATAATTAATTGCACATATTTAATTTGGTATAATGGATTAATCATGAAAAAATTAACTGCAGCCCAAAAAAGGGCTGTTTGGGAGGTTTCAAATTGAATCTTACTACTCAAAAAAGGATAGCTGCAGACATTCTTAAAGTCGGCGTGAACCGGGTTTGGATAGATCCCGAGAATACTGAGGAAGTATCACGGGCCATCACCAGGGAAGGTGTCAAGCAACTCATAGGAAACGGAGTTATAAAGGCCAAACCTAAAAAGGGGATCAGCAGTTACCGGTCCAAGAAGATCGCAGCACAGAAACAGAAAGGAAGAAGGAAAGGCCGTGGAAGTATAAAAGGGGCTAAAGGGGCAAGAAATCCCAAGAAGAAAGCCTGGATGACCACCATAAGGGCCTTAAGAACCGATTTAAAGGATATGAGAGATAACCGAGAGATAAATAAAACCACTTATCGTAAGCTTTACAAGATGGCTAAAGGTGGTGCATTCCGAAGCAAATCATACATGAAGACCTACGCTCGGGACCACGACCTCTTGAGATAACTGGGGGAATAATATCATGGCACACAGTTCAAGATACAAACTAGCATTCAAAAGAAGAAAGGAAGGAAAAACAGACTATAAAGCCAGATTAAAGCTTATGGGACAGAACAAATACAGGTTCGTGGTAAGACTCTCCAATAAGCACATCATAGCACAGGTAGTCACCACCAAAACCGAGGGAGATGAAACCCTGGTAGCAGTTAACTCCAAGGAACTTGAAAGGTTAGGCTGGAAAGCAGGTGGAAAGAACATCTCCGCAGCATACCTGACCGGATTTTTAGCTGGTAAAAAAGCTTTAAAGGATGGAATAGAAGAGGCCACCATGGACATAGGTCTTAAAACATCACTTAAAGGTTCAAAATTATACGCAGTACTCAAGGGTGCGGTGGACTCCGGATTGCACATACCACACAACGAATCAGTCCTACCAACTGATGAGAGGATTAACGGGGAACACATAGCAAAATATGCCGAGGCCTTGAGTGATAAAGAGGTGGAAGAGAAGTTCTCCAAGTACAAGGAAAACGGAATCGAACCAGCCAAACTACCGGAACACTTCACCACCATTAAAGAAAAAATAGAAGAGGAATTATCATGAGCAATGATCGTAGAGATCGTAGAGATCGCAGGGATCGAAACGATCGAGAAGATTGGGAGCCAAAAACCAATCTGGGACGTATGGTTAAGGAAGGCACCATAACCGATATAGATGAGATATTCGACAGAGGCCTTCCCATCATGGAACTGGAAATAATAAACTCACTACTACCCGATCTGGAAGAAGAAGTCATGGACGTAAACCTGGTCCAGAGGATGCACAAATCAGGTAGGAAAGTGAACTTCCGGGTCATAGTGGCCGTGGGAAACAAGGACGGCTACGTGGGACTAGGACAGGGCAAAGCCAAAGAGGTAGGTCCGGCCATCAGAAAAGCAGTAGATGACGCTAAATACAACATTATCAAAGTCCGCCGGGGATGCGGAGACTGGGGATGTGTCTGTGGAAAAGAACACACCGTACCCTTCAAAGTGGAAGGAAAAGCAGGAAGCGTACGGGTAACCCTCATACCCGCCCCAGGTGGAGTGGGACTGGCCATTGGAGATGTGGGTAAAACCATCCTGAAACTAGCAGGAATCCACGATATATGGTCCGATACCAAGGGACAAACCCAGACCACAATAAACTTCGCAGCAGCGGTCTTTGAAGCTTTAAAACAGTTAAGCATGGTTAAAGCTAAAAAATCAGACCTTAAAAATCTGGGAGTAGAATGTGCGGAATAATCGCGAGGATGAGTTACCATTAAACCCATTACAAGAAATTCAAGGTGATACATAAATGATTGCAGCTATAAGAGTACGGGGCACAACCGGTGTAAAAGGGGAGATAGCAGACACCATGAAGATGTTAAGGCTTAACAGAATAAATCATGCTGTCATTATCGACGACACCCCCAGTTATCAGGGAATGCTCCAGAAGGCAAAAGATTACATAACATGGGGTGAAATTACAGAAGGCACCCTGGAAGAGATCATCACTAAACGGGGTAAAGTGCCTGGCGGAGAAAAGGTCACCAAGGAATACCTGAAGGAAAACACTTCCTACAAGACCATCAAAGCAGTGGCCAAAGCAGTGGCTAAGGGTGAAAAACTGGAAGAAGCAGGGATAAAACCCGTATTCAGACTACACCCTCCACGAAAAGGATATAAGAATGTTAAAAAAGCCTATAATGAAGACGGGACCTTAGGATACCGTGGGGAAAATATGGAAGATCTTATCCGTAAGATGTTATAAAGATAATCCAATTAATTTGAGTTGATCTATCATGATAAGAAGAACACGAAAAATACGAAAGCTACGTGGATCACGAACCATAGGCGGAGGCTCTTCAAAAAAAAGAAGGGGAGCAGGCCACCGTGGTGGGAGAGGTTTTGCCGGAGGCCACAAGCACATGTGGTCCTGGCTGGTTAAAAACGATCCAGATCATTACGGAAAACACGGTTTTAAACGGCCTCAGAAGACCATAACTAAATTTAATCCTGTCAACTTAGCTTTCCTGGATGAAAAACTCGATGAACTAGTATCAAAGGGTTTGGCCAAGGAAGAGAAGGGAAAGATAGTGGTGGACGTAACCGAGCTTGGCTACAATAAAGTCTTGGGGAAGGGCAGAATAACCAAAAAAGCAATAATTAAATCCCCCAAATTCTCAGAATCTGCAAAAAACAAGATAGAAGAAGCAGGCGGAGAAGCAGTAACCCTTTAGGAAAATCTACACATAAACTAAAAATCAAGAACACATTAAAATTAAAATAACGAAATACACAGTATTCACATGGAAGGAGATTCAATTTGATTGAAAAACTGCAGCCCATATTCTCTTTACTCCCCCAGGTAAAGTCACCTGATTACCGGGTTCCCTTTAAAGAAAAACTACAATGGACAGGAATAATTCTCATACTTTATTTCGTAATAGGTATGATACCTTTATTCGGTTTAAGCCCAACGGCAATAGACCAGTTCGCCCAGTTAAGGGCTGTCATGGCCGGTAGTTTTGGGTCGATCATCACCCTGGGTATCGGTCCCATAGTAACTGCATCCATTATACTGCAGCTTATGGTGGGTGGAAAGATCATAAAACTGGATCTCTCCCAGCCCCGGGACAAAGCATTATTCCAGGGAACTCAGAAACTCCTTGCCATCATAATCACCGTATTTGAAGCATCAGTGCTGGTATTTACCGGCGCCCTGGCCCCATCATCCCCAGATGTTGCCTGGATATTAATATTACAGATTGTAATCGGGGGAATACTCATAATATTCCTGGATGAAGTGGTATCCAAGTGGGGATTCGGTAGCGGGGTAGGG
>MVQY01000024.1 GCA_002067325.1 Methanobacterium sp. PtaU1.Bin097 | reverse complement strand
GAGAAAACAAACACCATCAGGAAAATGAAAAGCACCAGCATTATGGTTACAACGAGTACATCCATGGTATCATCTCTGGGTTTACGGGATAAATTACGAGTTAAAAGCTTTTGGAAATTAATTTAAAGTTTTAAGAGTTTTTAAAGACTCTACCTTTAGTATTCCTTTACTATATTTCCTGTGTCGGCATCTATATATATGGTTTTGGACGCTGTATTATCTTTGGTTAAAGGCACGATCCAAACAAAATAGGTGGTACTGTTTACATTGATACTTCCCTGTGAAGGTGTCCCCACCGTATAATCAGGGTATGCTTGGGATGCGATCCTTTTAGCATCTTCTTCAGTTATGGTGTGGTTAGTGGAGTTATCGGTGTCATTTTTCCTTTCATTTTCAGGGAATGGGACGATGGTAGGTTCAGATGGTGATTGTTCCATGGTGGTGTTGTTGGTGGGAGTACCCAGGAAAGGATTGAAGGCGTAGACCACCGTGATGATGAAAATAGCCCCAACCACTATCAATGCTTTTTTCTCCCAATCTTCAGGCAATTCCATAGTTAATCACGTCTTTTTTATAGATCCTTAATTTGATTTAGGTGGTTATATAATTTAAAAAAATATTTATTCTCATGTTAAATTAATCTTCTTGAAATGCTAAGTTTAATTCTTCTTGATATATACCGTTCCATTTTGATTAGATACTGTATATATGATGTCGCTTACCCCATTGGGGTCGCTGGTAATGTTGGATGTGTTTAAGTTTGTGGGTATAACCTTTATCTGTATTTGTTGGCCATTATAGATTACGGTGATATAGTTTTCCGGTTGATTTACAAGTGCAGTGATATTAGGTGAAGGGGGTATGGTGATATTTATAGAATAACCTGGACCATGGCTGTAGACATTGTTGATTGCGGTAGCTATCTTTTCACCCTGCATCCTTGCCTCTGCCAGACTGCCTGTTTCAGCCTTCTCTGTTGCGCTGGTTATAACCCCTACGAAGATTATAATGACAATGAAAACTATGAGGAAGACCAGTAGTACCTCTACACTTCCCTGTCCTTTGTCGTCTAAGTTCAAATTGTTCACCTATGAATAATTACTTTCAAGTCCAAAGAAACTTTTATAATTATCAGAAAGATAAAATACTTTACCAGCAGGGTCGGTTATTTCGGATAATCCAATTTCGATGGAAGTTCCACTTAATCCCAGCACGTATTCATGATCCACTCGGGAGACTTCTGGTCTTCCATAGTGGTTTTCAAGGAGGGGATCACCAATAATAAAAGTGCTCATTCGAACTTCAGCTGGTTCATTAGAAGAATGTTTGCCTTCTAATCTATCAAAAAAGGATAGTCCGTTGGGGTCTGGGAAATAATTAGGACGTGGTGTTATACCACTGGGGTTATCGGTACCGTTAAGACATTCCCACAGATGATGCAGTTTCTTCTCATTGGTATCCACGGTGTCATCAAAATAATAATCCCGTCCATATACATCGGAGTAGGTGTAGTATGGATACTTGTATATCACATTACTAGCTCTTTCTTTGGTGTATATCCATATATATGGGTCTTCTAACCCTTCAATGCTGACATAAGTGGATGTGTCTGGTGTTTTAAGTTCGTAAACTTGGTCACCATTCTGTTGCTCTATTTTAATTGGTATTCCGCCCCTTATATTTACATAGAAACCGAATGGATCTGTTTGAGTGATGTATACATTGCTACTGTTAAAGGGCGTATCAGAATAATCGTCTATTAACACGTTGTTGATGTAAACATTACGGCCGGTTTGGTTTTTTACTTCTAGAGCAGTTTCTACGATATGTCTATTTAAGGCAGCGGTGATATTATTTGTAATTACAGTTTTACTGGTACCGCTTGCAAAAAAGGGGTTACCTTCATCTTCCACGTTTCGATCTATCACACGCCTCGTGGCATTATATGCAGCATTTCTCCCGGCATCACCGGCACCTTTCTGGAGAGTGGAAATAAGTGTGGTTGCAGAACTGTAGGTGACATCACCACCGATTATAAGACTACCCAACATACTTGCTTCATTAACTATATTGCCATAGGATATGGCGATGACTAAAACTGGAATGATAAGCAAATAGGTCAGTGGTGTGAAAGCAAATCCTTCTTCATCCATTTATATCACTACTTCAACTTTTTTATTTCCATAAGTCTAACCTTACGGGTATGGCGTTTGGGAGGTTACCGGTAAATAATGCTTCAGTTTGAATTAAGTTAGGATCGACTGTTATATTTAAATCTTCAAGGTCATCTATTAATTTTTGTTTTGCTAGTTCTTTAGCTTCTGTAGCGTTACTGCTGTAGTCTGTAGTCCATCTATTTTCTAAATATTTATAAATTACAGCTATTCTGGTACCGGAGAAAATGGTGGGATTTCCCCAGGTACCTGGACTGGAGGCACCGTCACCTGATTTCCATGCTTCTGGAGCAGTTACATTCACCCTTACCCGGTAACCTGTGCCTTCTGTTAGGTTATAATTTTCTGGGGTACTGGTACTGGTGGTAAACCTGTGGGGGCCGGCAGCATCTAAAGCACCCAGATCTATCATAAAGGGTACTGTATCATCATTATAGATAGTGGTCCAACCATGGGTTGAGTTCCTAATTTCAACAGTCAAATGTTGTGTGGTGGTTCCCACACCTACAAACATGTACACCCTTGTGGCATCGGGTCCTATACTGAAAGTACGTTCAGGGAAAGTGTAGATTTCCCCACTGCCTGCCTGATAACTGTTGAATGTAAAGGTTTCCCATTGAATTGGTAAAGTTGAATAACTGACATAGAGTTTGGAATCTACTACTCCCACTAAATCATAATCATTACTTGGTACGTTATCCCATACAGTTATCCTCACCTTATTACTGCCGGTATGTAAATACTGTCCAATGTATACGATCCCAGGGGTGTTACCATAACCGTCACCTGCTGAGTAATCTGTAGTTGGTATTGTAGCTCCTGGAATTTCTTTAAAGTCAAATGAACAGAATACGGCTCTCCACCGTGTACCGTCCCATACTTCTACTAAAGCATTATCCACTGCTCCGTATGCATTTATGTTTACGTAACCATCAAATATTCGGGCATTATCAGGTATGGTAAATTCTTTAACCACACTTACTGCAGACCCGTCTTCTCCGGCACCATCAACGTTATCTAAAACAAAGGGTACTCCATCATCATAATTATCTAATAAATTTCGATTAGTGTTGCTAAAAGTGGACCAGGACATTACTCTCCGCGTGGTAAGGTTAGTAACATCCCCTGATGTTAAATCATAAATTTTACCATAGTATCCCCCTGCATCATTAGGTTTAGCTAGTCCTGCAGCATCAGGGAAAGTTTCATCTATACTTAAAATACCCTCAGGGACCTGAATAGTGGTGGTATAATTGGCTATTAATGAAAACCAGGGCATGGTGTAATCATAATTGGAACGCAGTAAATTCTGATAGTTGAAGTAAACGTAGAATTCATTATCATCCCCCTCATTCAGGTCAGAGACATTTATATTCCCCTTATAATTATATACCAGTCCATTATCTATTTGCCCATATCCATTGACTCTAGGATATAACATGGTAAATGGGGTGGTGTTTCCGTAAGGATGACCATTTATACTAACCTCCACCCCAAATGATGGTCTATTCAAATTGTTAGCAGATATATTATTTGTACCCTGCAGGAAAAAGGCGTTATGAAGTGTTACACCTTCTGGAATTGAAAATTCGATTGGTACCGGTGATCCCGGTCTGCTAGATCCAGAAACACCCCAATATTGTCGATTGTATAAACCATTAGATTTCCATGGTGCAAAATTGGTTAAATAGTTGTGGAAATTCCATACAGTGCTGATCACATTGATTTCTTTATCTACCATGGGGACTTCTTCTTGCTTATACCAGGCACGTCCCAGATAACCTTCTTCAGGTCCGGATATGACCCTTACAGCGGTGGCTGTATCACTGGCAACCAGTAAATTCGGATTTCTAGAAACAGAGTATCCTGCATCTGAAGATGTCAGCATGGTAATGTTGTATGCGGTATCTGAAGGGATCAACGTATTTAGACGGTTTCTTAATATTTGATCTCCGCCTGTAATATTATTTTGACTGTATTCAACAGCAGCCAGTGTCAATGTACCGTCCTGTTCCATGGTTTCCAGGGCATCTGAAGCCAGTGCCTGTAGGTGCTGGTGTTCCTGGCCCTGGAAGTAGGGAGCCATAATATAGGCTGTGATAGAGGCGCTTACAAGCAATATAACTATCAGTGCTAACGAAGCGTCTGCAGTAAATATAAATCCTCGATCATCCATTTAATCCCCTTCATCTATCTTTTAATCAAACGGTCCATATGTAAAATATGAACCGGCAATAATTTGGTTCAATATTGTCATAGGTTATTTCAGTATTAGAAGTATCTTTAGGAACTGCTACTACGTAAACATCCATGGAAGCCCCTGAGGTACTCACCGGGGTCACGGTAACAATATTATCCTGGAAATCTTCCTCATTTTCCAGGTAGGTTTCATTTATTTCCATGGGAAGTTCCTTGGTGTCCACATTGATGTGGCTGGAGTTTACAACGTTATTTCCATTCACATCTATGTTAACAGAATCATATCTACGATTAACAACTAATATATAGTAGTCATAATTTTCAATTGAACCTGCACTTGTTTGGAAAGTGAGGGTATAAGGTCTGGATTCACCAGCATCCCTAATGGTTCCCTCTAAAGAACTAACCACTTCTAAATTGGAGCTTAACACCAATCGCTCAATTCTAACCACATTAGGAACACTTTCATTTAGAGTTCCTACCCTTTTTATGTTTCGATTCCCCTCTACAGTAGAAATGTCCAGATAAAAATCATATCCAGGACCCAACAGATTTTGAATATCGGATTTCTTTAATTTGACAAGTTTATTTGGTGATAAAGAATTCTGTACAGGGGCTTCTTTTTTAGTGTCATACTTGGCCAGCCCAATAACCTGTGGAGTACCAATATCCTGCCAATCATAGGGACTACCCGAAGTTTTAATTAGGGTATTCACCGTGTCCGCTCCTACTCTTTCCAGTGAACTTTGATAGACACTGCTTTGAACCGTGTAGAGCACGTTATCCATATCAGCGACCATCATACCCATGAGGATGGTAAGTGGGATAAGCGCGATAAGAAGGTCCATAGAGAGTAGAAATCCCCTTGAATCATCATCCAAAAACCCCATACTTAATCTCCAGGATGATATTTTTTACCTCTAAATTTTTCCCACGCATTAATCATACTGTTTTTCCAAGACAAATCCTTCTATTTTCTAAAATATTTGGTAATATAATTTCTTTTGTTTTATAATAATATATATAGGTTTTGAGAGCTTTGTATTACTTAATAATTGATTTGTATGAAATATCCAGTTTTAATCAAAAAAGATATAGAGGAGTATATACAAAGAATGATCGATAAAATGGATCAAAGAGGACAAATTTCTGTAGAATACATTCTTATAGCAGCTATAGTGATGTTCATAGTTATGGCCTTTGGTTGGGTTGTAGCCAATGAGAGTGAACTCAATTCAGTAGCTTCGGCTGTAAAAATGGGGGCGGAAAACGGCACCACCTACGCATCTATAATAAATCCACAGATGCAGCCAGTTAGAGTCACCGGTGTTGATATCAACGGTGAAGACGACGTAACTATCGAAGTACGATTCTCCAGTTCTGTTGAATCCATAAATGAAACCATATTGGAAAGTATAAACAACTCGCTAGCCGGCAGTGGCTATAATGCAATTAGTTTTAGTGAATCAAAGTTATATCTACAAACCAACCGTCACAACTACACAGTAATCTTGATGACAAATGCACCGTAATGGTGACAAACTACACAGTAATCCTGGTGACAAAGTTTGTCCTGGTGACACACTACACTGTAACTCTGGTCCATTGAGTTGTTAAAATTGATTAGAGATTAAAAAGCATATTGAAGGGATAGTTATGAAAGAAGATACAGGTATAAACATGGAAGAAACCCCTTACAATAAACCCAAAAGAAAGAGGAA
>MVQY01000023.1 GCA_002067325.1 Methanobacterium sp. PtaU1.Bin097 | reverse complement strand
ATCAACTCATAATCCATAGATCCTAAACCTATCTCTTCAGCATATTTTAGCTGGATAACCCCATCCACCTGTTTCCAGACGCCTTTAAATTTATCAGCGTCTTCCTCATAATTACCATGTAACAGTGAGTGTTTAAATCCTTTTTGCTGGTTTACCAGGTTGAAACTGGCATGGTCTAAGGCTACAGGATCAGTCGATGCTAAAATACCGATATCCGGGACTAAGGGAGCATCACTCCAGGGTACACAGTCACAGTCCGGCGTGATATCCGTGAGGAAGTTGATGTAACCCACCTTTCCAGGCTTATCTTTAACTGCTCCATAGGAGTACTCCATCATCCTTTCCATAAATATAGGTATATCCTCCCAGTTTAAGGTGATGGCCGAGTCCGGGCATAACTCCAGGCAGTTGTTACAGGCGATGCACATGTCGTAGTCTATATGGGATTTATCATCCTTCAGGTACATGGCATAGGTGGGACATTCACCTATACAAACACCGCATGCAGTACACGCATCTGTTATCACTGGTTTATTCATTTTATGCTGCTCAATTTTCCCAGGGGCAGCCGCACAACCCATAGCCAGGTTCTTAAGCGCACCTCCAAACCCGCTCATGGCATGGCCCTTGAAGTGTGACATTACAATCATGCTATCAGCGCTTAAGATGTCCCCTGCGATTTTAACCTCTTTGAAATGTTTTAAACCCACTCCCACCGGTTTCCAGTTTTCACCCTGTAATCCGTCGGCAATAATCAGGGGAGCCCCGGCAACCGAGTAATCAAAACCGTTTAATATGGCTGTCTCCAGGTGGTCGGCTGAATTATGTCGGCTCCCATAGTACAACGTGTTGGTATCGGTTAAAAATGGCTTACCCTTGTTTTCCAATACCTTCTCCACCACTGCTCTTAGGAAGATTGGTTTGATGAAGGAATCATTCCCTTTTTCACCGAAATGAAGTTTAATGGACGTTAAATCATTCATACCAACCAGTTTATCAAGACCACCTTCATCGAAGAGTCTTTTTATTTTATTTACCTTGTTTTCATGCTGGCTTCTGGACCTTAAATCAGCGAAATAAACTTTACTGGACATCCTTAACTCCCCTTGAATTTATAAAAATTTCTCTGCTTTTTAAAACATTTTCATAATTGTTGAGTTCAATTATAACATTGTCTATTCCTTTTAATAAATTTAAATTGAGGTTGCCTTCTCCCAAACTGAGATGCTGATCCTTTTCCCCGTTGTTATCACTTAAATGGTAGTAACTGATATTTTCCAGGGACAGGAAGGGTTTTACATCTCCATTGGTGTTGGCATGTCCCAGGTCGACAGTTGCATGTGCACCCGTTTCTTTAATGAAATATGAATGTTCCTGGGCGGTGTTGCAGAAGTAAGCGTATCTGTTGGGCATGTTTTCCACCGATAACAGTACATCTCTGTCTTTTGCATATTGGTTGGCTTCAGTTAATGTTTCTACAGAATAGAATTTCCCCATTTCCCTCACCCTATCCTCCAACCTGTGGATTAATCCAGGATGGGTGGTTACTGCCTTTGCTCCCATCATTACGGCCATATCAATGGTCTCTTTTGTTTGGATCAACGTTTCCTCCCTCATTCCCGGGTTGAGGCTGGCCGGGTTCATGTCAATGGTGGGTGAGTGAAGGTAAATATCGATGTCGTAGGATTCAAATATTTGAAAAGCTTCCGGACCAAAGCTTAACGCTATCCGAGGCCAGGTATGCGGCCCTTCACAGAGTATCTCCATCATATTAAACCCATCACAAGAAGCAGTCTCCAGCCATTCTTCAAATGATTTCATAAAGAGGGAAAGTGTAGAAAAACCTAGTTTCATCATCGAACTCCTGTTTTAATTGTTACAATCGTCTTTTAATCTTTTTGACTCTTTTAATTTTCTATAATTATTAATCGTTAATCAATAGGTTTATATAATATAATGATATATCAAGATAATCTATATCGAAAATTGATATATAGTTTTTAGTCATATAATCGGTGGAGATGGAAACAGTGAAACAGGATTCTAATTCCCCTGTTGGATTGAATGAAAATAATGAAATTCTAGAAAATCATGAAATAAATGAAAATAAATTCAATGAAGAAATCAAGGAATTACATCGACATGATAGAAAGATGATTAAAGGATTCATGAAAGGTTTTGGTACTCTCATTATTCTATGGCTCATAAGTAAAAAAAGACAACATGGATATGAAATAATGACTCAATTACATGAAGCATCACCTTTCAGCAACAAAAAAATGCCCAGTGCCAGTATGATATATCCTGTATTACACAGTCTTGAAAAAAAAGGACTGATAAAGGGAACCTGGGAACATCATGGTAAGAGAAAAGTAAAATATTATGAAATAACCCGTGAAGGAGAAGAAAGCCTGGATCGTATCCGGAAAGTAGCGGCTAAAGACAAGGAATTAGGACGATCCAACATTCATAAAGAATTTATGGAAGACATGTTTTCTTTAAAGTGAACAGGGAATGCCGAGGTAATAAAAATGAAATATGTTATAGAAACCTTCGACCTGACCAAAAAATACGGAGATTTTTTGGCAGTCGATGAATTAAACCTTAAAGTAGAAGACAAGAGTATATTCGGTTTTCTAGGCCCCAATGGTGCCGGAAAAACCACTACAATTAAGATGCTGACCTGTCTCATCCAGCCCACATCAGGAACTGCCAATGTATCTGGATACGACATAGTAGAAAGTCCAAACCAAGTAAGACAGAAAATAGGAATGGTCCCCCAGTTAGTAAGTTTATATGGGGATTTAACAGCCAGAGAAAATGCAGAACTATGTGCAGATTACTATGGACTGCCTGAAGACCTTAAAGAAGAGAGGATAAACGACCTGATGGAACTGGTGGACATCAAATACGCCCAGAACAAACTGGTAAGACAGCTTTCCGGGGGGCAGAAGCAGAAAGTTTCCGTGGTAGCCAGTCTGATACACCAGCCGGACATCCTGTTTTTAGATGAACCCACCATTGGCTTAGATCCCACCACCAAAGCAGTGCTCTGGGAGCTGATCCAGGAACTGAATGATACCGGCCACACCATAATACTATGTTCCCACGACATGTACGAGGTAGATATGCTCTGCGACCATGTGGGTATAATCGATAAAGGCCTTTTAGCAGCGTATGATACACCACAAAGGCTTAAAGATGAAATACTCGAGGATAACGGTTCTACAACCCGGATGAACATCAGCAGGATCATGAAGGAACTGGAAGAGAACTCCAACGTAGCCGAAGTTTCCTCATTCCATGAACTTAAAGGGGATATGCTGAAATCTGAAATCGCCAATGCCAGGGAAATAAGTATGAAAATCGACAACCTATGCGATCCCATGATACAGGAACTGGAAAAACTTCCATTCATATTTGAAATAACACCCCATCAATCTGGAAGGGTGAGCATGAAAATCAGCAACTCCCCAGATGCAGTTACCGCCGTTCTACACACCATCATAAAAAATGACGGAGACATCTCATCCATATCAACAAAAGACCCCTCATTGGAGGATGTTTTCACGAAAGTAACCACCAAACACGAAGTGGAAGGTGAATAAAAAATGATAGAAGGAAAAAAATTCATGTGGATGCTCAAAAAGGATCTTCTAGTCCTCTGGAGGCACAAACCACGTCTACTCTCCATGCTCCTTTTCCCCATACTGATGATCGCATTGTTCGGTTATGGTATGGGTGGAACTATCGACAACCTCCCGGTGGTAGTTGTAGCGCAAAGCGACGGACCGGTAACTGACCAGACCTTAAGCGCCATCAAGGGTTTGGAACTGTATGATGTGAAGGACATCATCACTGATCCGGATGTAGGTAAGCAGATGGTCAGAGAAGGGCAGGTGAAGGCAGCTATAATCCTTCCAACGGATTATGAGGATACAGGTAGTTCACAGGCCAAAGCTGTGACCATATATGTGGATTCATCGGATCAAATGGCCACGCAGATTTTGGTTCCTTCCACTGAGGCCCTCTTCACGCGAATATCTGCTGAAATGGGCATTGCCGAAATTCAAGCCACAGCACAGATGACTCAAAACCCTGCCCTCATGGGTATAAGTTACCAGGGCATCACCAGCGCCATAAACTTCCAGATTGTAAAACAGTACGGTGATATAAAGTATATCGACTACTTAGTACCTGCAATCATAGCCATGACCGTTATGATGGGTGCTATGATGAGTATGGGAGAATCACTAGCAGGAGAACGTGAAAGAGGAGAACTGGCCCGGTTATTCATGACCCCCACCAGTATCGCCACGGTGGTAGGTGGTAAGATAGCGTCCAGACTGGTCATACAGACCATGACTGCCATGATACTCATCGGTGCAGCCATTGCACTGTTTGGGATTACAATTAACGGTAGTATGATTCTTACCATACTGCTGCTGATACTTACTGCACTCTGCTTTGTAGGTTTTGGTATCATGATTTCCGCCCGGGTCAGCACCCAAGAGGACTACGTCCAGATGGTGATGCCCTTCACCATGCCCATGATGTTCATATCCGGAGTATTCTATCCACTAGAAACCATGCCCTGGATATTCCAGAAAATAGCATACATCGCACCATTAACATATGCTAACGACGCATTAAGGGGTGTGATGTTAAAAGGAGCAGGTATAGGAGATATATGGATTGATGTAGCTGTACTACTGGGATTCACCGCGTTATTCTTTGTAATGGGTGTATTCAGATTTAACAGAGATATTTAAAAAATAAGAGAGAAAAATAGGTGATTATAAAATGATTGGAAAGAATGATAAGATCATTGGACTCCTTATGGTGGGTGTTTTAGCCTCCCTAATGACCCTCGCACCGGTAGCGGCTGCTGATTGGCCCATATTCCATCAGAATATTGACCACACCGGTTTTCTAATACAACCGGGTGATTTCTCCCCG
>MVQY01000022.1 GCA_002067325.1 Methanobacterium sp. PtaU1.Bin097 | reverse complement strand
TCACGTAACCGTGGTCTTCTTCATATTCTTTCATCTGCAAAAATTTTAAAACGATCAGAAATCCCTCCCGAGATCGAAATATGATCTGAGAACCATCTTAAAGAAAGTCTAAGAGCATTAGAGAATTAATTATTAAAATGAGGGGAGTCGATTGCGGGAGAAACAGAAACACATTGATGCATTCGACTATTTTTATAGCCTTGGTGGTGTTGCTTCTGCAGAAAATTGCAGATTAGTTGCAGATAAGTTTCAGATATCTGAAAGGACCTTTTGGAATTGGTATAAAAATTTAGGATGGAAAGAAAGGGTTCACCTGCGCAATATCGATGTTGGAAAAAAAGTGGAAGAAAAGACCAATACCACGATTGCAGACAATAAGGCTAATTATTTGTCTTATGTTCATAAGTTGTTCAATGATTGGAAGGCTAAGGTGGATGCTGGTGAGGTTCCGGTTGAGATTAAATCGGTTAGTGATGTTGATAAGATTGTGAAGTTAGCCTTACTGTTGCAGGATGAGGCCACGGATAAGACTGAAACTCGGCATAAAGGTTCGGTTGATATTGATGTTCAACTCCCCAGTGATCCAGGACTTCGAGCCAGGGGAAGAGATCTTATACAACAAATACGAACAGGCCAGGTGGAGTCCGGCGACTCTGGCGATGGTTGTAAGTGATGATCGTTGGAAATTATATGAGCATTTACGTTTGTTAGATGATCTTCTTTTGTTTATGAATAATCGGCAGGTTTTCAGGTCTATGACTTGGATGCCTCCTCAGCATGGTAAAAGTTTATTGATTAGTAAATATTTCCCTGTCTGGTATTTGGGTGAGAATCCGGATGATCGTTTTATTGAATGTAGTTATGAGGCTGAGTATGCTGCGAGGTGGAATAAACAGGCTCGTGATGTGTTTTCTGAGTGGGCTTTAAAGATATGGGGGTTACGTTTACAACCTGATAGTCAAACTAAGAAGCATTGGGATATATGGGGCCATGAGGGTGGTTCTCATAGTGCTGGTGCTGATGGGGCGGTTACTGGTGAGCGTGGGGATTTCGTAAATGTTGACGATCCTCACAAAAACCGAAAAGAAGCTAAAAGCCCAGTTATTCAACTTAACGTTTATGAATGGTACACTGATGTTATTGACACCAGGTTGTCAAAAAAAGGTCTTATCAATATCACTCAGACCCGGTGGGATCTTCGGGACCTGTCTGGTCGGATCCTGTATGATAAGGATGGTAATGTTAATGAGCCTCATGTTTACCTGGACCAGGAACTCCTTGAATTTTTACATAACGGTGGCACGATTGATAAAGATACCTGGGTGATTCTACGTTTACCGGGTATTGCTGAAGAGAATGACATACTTGGCCGCAAACCTGGCGAAGCTCTATGTCCAGACCTACATCCAATAGGAGATTTATTCTCAAAAAAGAAAAGAATGCGTGGCCGGTTCGATGCTCAGTATCAGGGTTCACCCATACCTGATGAAGGTGAGGTGTTTAGTGCTGATTGGTTTAAGATTATTCCAAAAACTAGCCCATTACTTGGTCATCTGCTTCAAACTAAGAGAGGTTGGGATTTAGCAGGTACAAAGAAGAAACAAGGCCAGGGTGAAGACCAAGGCCCTGCCAGAACTGCGGGTGTCATGGCCAGTAGAACCCATAGTAATGAGTTTGTTATACATCACTGTGAAACCTTACGAGAAACTCCAGGAGCAGTTAGAACCGCAATTAAGGCCCGGGCATTAAAAGACAATAAAAAAAGAAATGTTCCCACACTTGTAGTCCACGACCCCGGCCAGGCAGCTATCGACCAGATGGAAAGATATGCGGAGGCATTCAAAGGAACAGGATGTAGTTTCAAACCATTTGTAGAATCTTATTTTGGAAGTAAAGAAGACCGAGCTGACAATGTGGCAGACCACGCAGCATTATTTAACATTTATCTAGTTGAGGGAGATTGGAATTATGATTTTATCAAGGAACACACGGATTTCCCTAATGGAAGATTCAAAGACCGTGTGGATGCTACTAGTGTAGTATTTGCCAGTCTATTCAAAGTACAACCAGATATTGAAGAGGAAGATGCTTACGTCTATTAAAGATTTGGTGGGATACGATATGGGATTATTAGACAGGATCAACTACAAAAATTTCCTTTTACGGAATGCAGAACCCAACACCATAGAAGAAACCGGGATAGACACGGATGACACTACCACCACCGACAAAGACGCAATAGACCTCATCGACACCGTACCCTTCAAAGTCAAAAGAACAATAAAAAACTGCCGTTTCGCAGCAAACGACCCCATAGTGAAGGGTATCATCAATGATAACATCACTAAAACAATATCTAACTTTGTAATAGAAGGAGATAACCAAGACGCAGTGGATTATATAATTGAACGTTGTAAGAGCACGGACTGGGATATTAACCAGGTCATGAGGGATTTACTCTGGGCGGGTCAGGTTGATGGTGAGGTATTCATGAATAAGATTATTATTGAAAATAGAATCCACCTCCGGATATTAGCCTTTGATGCTGAAAATTATCGAATCAAAAAGATTTACGATGAATACGGTAAAGTAACAGGATTCAAACAACTCACACAAAGAAACAAAGAAACAAATAAAGGATGGCTGGCTAAAAAATTCGAAGAACTGGAAGAAAAATTAGAAGAATGGACCGTACCATTCCAGCCAGGAGAGATCATTAATGCCAAATACATGGAGTTAAAAGGTAAGGGCAGATCTATTGTGATGGACATCTTGGACCCGGTATACTACCGGAGGGTACTATCAGATCTGATGCCTAAAACTGTTTTCAAAAATTCCAATATTTTAATTGTGACTATGGGGAACAAGGATGCCCCAAGTAAACGTTTAACTAAAAAGTCCCGGGAGGCGGTTGTGGAGGCCACTACTGATTACCATAAAAAAGGAGTTGTGGTTCTCCCTTTCGGGCTTGAAGCTGAAATGATTGGTACAAGTCAGCTGCCAGATATTCCAAAATATAAACAGGATTTTAAGAATGAAATTTTCGATGGACTCTCAACACCACATGCACTATTTGATACAGAAGGAAGTAACCGGGCCACAGCGGAAGTATTAATGGATAGTGAAACCAGTGGAAGAGTTGTATTCCTTGAATACAACAGGGAATGGTTGAAAAAATATATTGAAAATGAATTATTCACACCTGAACTAGAACTAGCAGGTAAAAAAGGAAATGTCTGGATTAACTTCCATCCCAAGGACAAAGATAAGAAATCAGGATACCTAGAAACTGACGAAAATAAAGGTAAAGAACCATCAGAAGAGGAAACAGACGAAGGGGGCAGTGATGATGGTGACTGAAGTACCCCTGAATGAGGAGCTCCTTGGATGGGATAATGAAACATTCCAACCAGATGATCCAGATGTTGAAGATATGGACATGGACGAACAGTTAATGTTTATCGCTTTATTTGTTATTTTTGCTAAACTTTACACAGATTTTGAGCATAAAACAGTTGATTATGTCCTTGAAAAATTCCCTGATGCAGTCACCAAAGCAGGGAAGAAACTAGCAGAAACCAGTAAAACCGAACTGACTAAAATAGTCGAAGAACACCGTGTTTCCATACTGAAAGAATTCAACATACACGAAAAAGTAATCCCCAAGGTCAAACTTGACTTGGACCTTAAACCAACCTTAAATACTCTTAGTTTAAGTGCTAAAGCAACTATCAATCAGTTAAAAGATGACGTGGCCACCAAGGCCGCATCATTCAAGGCAGGTATGGGTGAACCCAAAGATTTCAATCTTAAAGCTAATTTTAACAGGGCCATAAGGCGTACTAAGAATTTTGTTAAATTTAATGCACAGTTTGCTAAGCAAAAAGTCAAGAGAGCAGCTCAGAAGATGAGATATGGCAGAAATATGTTATATTATTGGGTTGTTGCTGGACGACGTACTTGTGAGAAATGCTATGCCAAGGCCCGGCTACCACCAAGACCCATGGACAAATGGGAATATGACCACCCAAATGGCCATTGTGAACTGGTTCCTGAGAAAGATAACGCTACTAAGGAATACCAATCCTATTTAGAAGAATCTCAAAAATACGCTGACATTAGTCTTATTTGATAAATGAGGTGAAATAATGCAGGAAGAAATAGATGAAGAATTTGTAGAAACAATCGAAAATGCGAAAAAGGCCTTGGCTAAAGCAGGAATAAAAGATATACTGCTGGTAGTATCCTATGAAGATGGCAGTGATATAGCCCTATTCGCTGGAGATGTAAAAAAGTTACATCAATCGGTAGATTTTGAAGTGAACTTCAATGATTTTGTCGAGAAAGGATATATAGATCCAGATCATCTTGATTGGGCTAACTTAGAGAAAAAACAGAATTACACTCCATGTCCAACCAAGAATAGGGCCACAGCTGAAGTTCAGTTGGAGCAATCTTAATTTTTTAAAATTATATTTTCTATTTTTTTGTCCTTGTAGTTCAGTAGGTAGAACGCTAGACTGTTAATCTAGATGCCGTAGGTTCAAGTCCTACCAGGGACGCTTATTTTTAACTTATTTTTTCGGAGGCATGGTACTATTCTAATACCCATATTTGAACCAGGCCTAGGTGATTATAGAGACCATGGCCTGGACAAACCCGTTAAATTCACAGAGG
>MVQY01000021.1 GCA_002067325.1 Methanobacterium sp. PtaU1.Bin097 | reverse complement strand
ACACACCCCAATTCAATACATACAGGTATGTATATCATTATTTAAATACTTTTCCAAAATTACTATAATTATTAATAAATATTTCGTCAATTACTATAGTATAACAGAATAACCCAGTTATTCAAGCCAAAAATTATAAAAAATTAGATAGAAAAATATGGAGGAAAAATCAACTCCATCACTTTCACATTCCTAAAAAAAAATGGAAGAATTAAGTACAGTTATATTAAACTCAATATATTTACCAGAATAAAGTATCATTAAAAGATAGGTTGAAAAAATCAATGTTTAACCCATGGATTCTACTTTTTGTTGGTATAGGATTTGAGGTGGTTGCAACTACTTGCCTGAAACTATCCCAGGGATTTACGAAGTTATGGCCCTCGATTGGATTCGTTATTTTCTTTGCCGCTGCTTTTTACCTGTTTTCACTATGTATAAAACATATTGAAATCGGAATTGCATATGCAGTTTGGGCCGGATTGGGAATTGGACTGATAGCCATAGTGGGTGTTCTTTTTTTTAGTGAAGAGATAAATTTCTTAAAATTTTTGGCCATTGGAATGATTATTATGGGAGCTATAATTCTTAACCTGACCAACACAGGATAAAAACTGGGTAATAATACATAAACAAATTTAGAATTTATACAATTCTCCCATTAAAAGAACTGGAAAAATCTCTAATTTTTATATAATTAAATCCTATTAAATGTCCCATTTGCTCCATTAATTTCCCATCTTTCAGTAAAAACTTCTTGAGGTTTACCATCTTCAATTTTACTGAATATAACATCTGTGTTATGGTAATCATCTTTGAAAGTGTTTCCACTGTAATGGCTGAGTGGATTGGGCTCTGGATTATTCCCGGCATAGAGATTAAGTGTTGTTTCAGATGATTTTTCTATTTTTATGTTACCATAGTAATTGGAATAATAAATTCCAGTATAATTTTCTATAGGCAAGGGGGGTGGATTTAGAGAAGTGGTTTTAACAGGCACGGGATTGTATGTGCTATTTTCCAGATCCCTGTATATATTGGGTGTAGAAGTTAAGGTTAAGGGGGTTTTGATATTAAAGTATAGTTCGTAAAGTTTATTGGCAACTACAGAACCAAATGTTGCCCCATTACTTCCTTCATTAGCTAATACTACAATTCCTAGCTGTTCAGATGGTATGAAACTCATAAAACTTGCAGATAAACGTGTGGATCCTGCATGTTGGATGTAAGTTTTCCCATCTTTTTTGATAATGGCCCATCCTAATCCATAATATATATCTTGAGTAGGGCTGGATTCTATTAGAATTTGTGGGGTATGAGTTTCTGTTAGTGATTTTGATGAAACTACTTGCTGGCCATTAAATTGGCCATTAGCCAGTTGAAAACTAAGCCAGTTGGCCATATCCTTTATAGATGAACTAATACTTCCAGCAGGTCCCATGGCATCCAAATTTAAAGGTGGAACATAATAAGTTATTCCATCAACGGTGTAATGGGTGGCAGCATAATTGGGATTGGAGATATAGTCATTAAAGTAGGTACCAGTGGAGGTCATATTCAGAGGATCGAATAATTTTTGTTTTACTAGATACCCCCAGTCCATTCCTGAAGCCCTTGCTGAAGATTCCCCTGCCAGTGAAAACATGATGTTATTGTAAGCAAATTTGGTCCTGAATTCACTCTCTGGTGGGATATACCTCATTCTAAACAATATTTCAGGAAAATTATATTGGAAATCTATCACATGTTCATTACCTGTATTTTCATACATACCACTCCGATGGGAGAGTAAATCTCGTATAGTGCACTGTTCTGTGGCTATAGGATCAGAGAGATTAAATTCATTGTAATTGGGATAGTATTTTCTTATTAAATCGTCCCAATTCATTTTTCCTTCATCAACGAGTGCTGCAATGGCTGCAGAGGTGAAACCTTTACTGTTAGATCCTATCTGGAATATGGTGTTTATATCAATAGGATCACTTTCACCTACTTTTTTAACTCCCAGAGTTTTCATGTAAACGATTTTGCCTTGATAAATAACCACGATTGCAGATCCAGGAATTCCAATTTTTGGAAATACGGATTCAACATAATTATTGAGATTATCAACTACGTTAGAAATATGAGTTTTATTTTTTATAGGAATAGTATTATTTTTTTTATCAAGATTATCATGGGATTTAATAGTGTTAAAATTGTCTTCATGACTTCCCACGAAATTTAATACATTATTTTCCATATCTGTTGTATTATTATAATTGTTTAAATTGATTTTAATGGGGGTGGGAGAGTGTTCAGTAAAAATATAAACAGAAAAAGAAATAATTGATATGGAAATTACTAAAACAATTGAGACAATGATTTTACTATTTTTAACCATGTAGCCCTCCAATAAAAAATTTCCTTTTGGTCGAAAGTACCTTTATTATAATATGATATTTTCTAAGTTAATTCATAATTTTCATTTCATAGCTTTTTATATTTGTGTTTAACAGTTAGGTATTTTATACTATTTAGTTTTGAGCCAGTTTTTTTTCTTGGAATCCACTAATCATTTTTATTTGAAAAAATGCGCAAAAAATGAGAAACTGACAGTAAAACAAACTTCTACTTTTGGTTTAGATTAAAGGGTTTGCCATTATTGGCAAACCTACCTCCTTGTTTAAAATAATTCTGGTTTTTAACTAACTGCTATTTTTTTTAGGTTGCTATGTTTGGGGTTTACCATGTTATTTTTTTTAATAGTGTTGGCTAAGTATGTGGGAATCAAAAATTTTATACAATTTATATGATCAGATATTCATATGGAAGAAAAGGATACCTGTGATGTTATATGTGTACATGAAGATGAAGTAAAGGATGTAAAGTCTAAGATGCTGGAAGATGAGTTTCTTTTTGAAGTATCTGATAATTTTAAGGTGTTTGGCGATTCCACCCGGCTTAAAATCATGTATGCGCTTTCTCAAAGGGATCTATGCGTTTGTGATCTGGCTGCAGTGTTGGATATGAGTCAGTCGGCAATTTCCCACCAGCTTCGAGTTTTAAGAAGTAAGAATCTGGTTAAATTCAGAAGAAAAGGTAAGATGGCCTATTATTACTTGGCGGATGAGCATGTGGTATCCATGATTGAACTGTGTGTGGAACATACCAAAGAGAGATATTGAATCTTATTTTTTTTATTATTAGTATTACTTATATTTTATATTATAGCCAGGCTATTTAATGGATTATCCTTTTGAAATTGAGTTAAAACTGTAAAAATTTGAACTTATTTTCAACCGTAAAGTATTTATGCTCATATGAATACTAGTTCATATGAAATAATATGAACATCGATTCATATGAAGATATGTTATCATCGTTCTATGGAGATCTTAAAAATGCAAAAGAAGGAAATAAGTTCACCCGACACAGAACAGGAATCAGAAGAACCCTGCAGCTGCAATGAAGATTTACACCATGAAGAAGATTCATACCATGAAAACGGGCATGATTCTCACCATGAGATGCATTATAACCATCATCACCATGATCATCATGATTCTTGTGAAGTTGAAGGCGAAAATTTTTCATGTGCATGTTGTAGCGGTGAATTACTGGAAGAAAGGGAATCACTCTGGATGAGAAAAAATATTTCCGTGATCATAACCTCTGCCATCTTGCTGCCAATTGGACTGTATTTAAATTACTTCACCAGCCAGGAGTTGTTGTCTGCGATACTGTTTTTAATAGTTATAGCAGTATCCGGTTATGAAATAATAAAAAGCGGAGTACTGGGCCTTCTGAAAGGTAACTTCAGCATGAACCTTTTGATGACCATAGCAGTTGCCGTTTCCTTCGCCATAGGATCTGGTGCAGAAGGAGCAATCATAATCTTCTTATTCTCAATTGCGGAGTTATTAGAAGATTATGCAGGAAATAGGGCCCGGAAATCCATAGCAACTCTATTAAAATTAGCTCCAGATACTGCTACAGTTAAAAGAAACGGTAAAAACCTTGAAATACATGTAAACGATGTTGAGGTAGGTGATGTCCTCATTGTAAGGCCTGGTGAGAAAATCCCCCTTGATGGAATGGTAATTAATGGTGTATCCAC
>MVQY01000020.1 GCA_002067325.1 Methanobacterium sp. PtaU1.Bin097 | reverse complement strand
CAACAGATTTCACCCCGATCAATATCTTCTATTATTTTGTTTGATTGACATTCAGGGCATTTAGTATAATCAATCGGAGGTAATGGTTCTTTAATGGTTGTTATATCATAAGCAACACTAACAGGGTTACCATAGATTTCAAGATGCCGGTAGGTGCTACATTCCCTTTTAATACCCTTTTTAGTCATGGGTTCATCACATTGGGGGCATATTCCATCTAAAACCTTCCTTAACCATTCCTTATTATAAGTGTACTTTTTGGATGGTTTAGATATTGGTATAACCTCACTTACAGTTGTGTTTATAGCTAGCATCTTGAATTATTCTTATATCAATTGCGATAATCTCTTCTTACTCTGTGCCTTTTAACCTACATTTTAGTTACATTTTGGTGATGGCTTCTTTGGTTATATTGCTATGCCCCATGAGTAAATATGACATCTTCCTTACCGCTTCCGCTTCTTTCTTGAAACTTTTTGTACCATCTTTATTTATTGTTATTTGTGGTTTGATGCCTTTGTTAGTGTATTTACTGCCTAAATCGTATTTTGTATTGTTTTTATATTTTCTTCCGTTTTGGTGCATATAATCTGCCAGATATTCCTTCCGTTCTTGTTTCTGTCTTCTTTTTTTTTCATATTTATTAATAGTCCGTTTTCTCCCTTCTTTCTGGCATTCTTCCTTACAGTACCTGCTGTTCGGATATTCTGGTTTGAATAACTCCCCACAAATCGGACATTTTCTTTCTTTCGTTTGGACCACCCCTAAAATTTCAACTAATTTGCTTCTTTACCATCTTCATAATTCATTGCGTACTTCTCTAACCACCACATCCACTGTTTACAGCCTTTAAACAGTTTTCTAGGCAGTTCCTGCTTTGATAGTATGGTTCTGACTGTTGTAGGAAATGCATAGAAGAATTGAACAGTTAAACCAGTTACTTTTTCTAGGTATGGTAAGTAGCGCTCTATTACCCACTGCCAGGCTGTTTTACCGTAGTAATCTGTTTTTAAGTGTTGTGTGTTCTTTAAATGTCGTACAACACTCATCATCTCCCCATTTGTCACCATTAAAACCCCATTATCTTTTAATTTTGGTAATGCAGCTTCTAAGGTTTTGTATGGTTGTCCAAATGGGTCGATGTCGATTAGGTCACAGGAATTGTCTGGGATTAATTCTATCTCTTTCTCCCAGTGCCGGCATGAAATTATTTTACTCTTTACACTATGGGATTTGGCAGTTAACGTGGAAGGTAAGGCTAATCTGTATAGCTCTGTTGACACTCCTTTACCTGCATGTGTTTCTAGGATGGTATGTGGTTTTAGGTGTTTAGCAATCCGGTAATTTAGGATCCGTTTCCATACTTCCGCTTCATCATAGCTCAGAACTTCCCCATTTTCTCCTTCTAAACCCAAATACATATTTAAGAATGTTTTGGGGAGGTTTTTCAACCCATTATTATAGAAAGTTTCACGGTCACTATTCATCTTCACGTGAATCCTTCCTAATTATTGTCTTAATTCCTCCACGGATTGCTACATCTAATTCAACAATTAGATAGATAGGATTGACTGTTTTTAGTATATCTGTATAGATTTTACTTAATAAATGCTCATGACTAATTGGAAGATTTCTATAACTGATATAATACATTTTAAGTGATTTTAATTCTGGAAGTAAATTTTGTGGAGAGATAGTAACTGTTATGGTATACTGGTCTGGTAGTCCTGTCATAGGACATAGAGCTGTTAACTCCCCAAATGTATATTTTACTTTTTCAGTAACCCCAATATATGGTATTGTAATTATTCCTGGCATTTTTTTAGCATAGGAATCTTTACATATAGTTAATATTTCGTTAAAGTCCATGTCTTCAATTTTTTCTTTAAAGTCTGTCATTTCAACCTCCTAAATAAATTTTTATACTGCCATCATCATGCCAAAGCCCATACTGTTCCGTTCCCCTAGTCCAACGTCATAGGCGAATTTTATTAGGTTTAAGTCTGCCTCAATGTCTAGTTCAGCCATGTAACATCGATTAAATGTTTTCTTATCATCCTTGGTTATAGCAATCCTACGCCGCCGGGTTCTATTTAAATCCAGTTCTATATTTATATCCTCTTTAACATCCTCTGTTCCATTGTATTCTTTGTATTTTTTAAGTAAATTTCTTTTAAGTCCATCATAGAATAGTTTATCATCCGGGCCTAAATCCCATATCTTATTATTCCGTCTAGTCCTAACTATAATTGGGGATAATGTTTTCAAGTGCATATGTTCTTTGAAACGTGGTTTAGGGATTAATTTAACATCTTTCACTTGGAGATGTTGACCCTGGAAGCTTATATCAGGACGCTTATAAAATCCCCTAATCAGATTATTAACCAGTGTCTCATCTGGTGACGAGATAAAAAAGTGTAAATAGCCATCTGAGAGGAATCCACCTTTAACTTGTCTCCGTCTGTGTATCATAAGCTGGCTAAATGTAAAGAACTTAAAGCCATGTTTAAGATGGAGTTCTGCAGCTAAATCAAGGTCATAAATTTGGTTATATATGATACTGGCTATGATGTGGTTATAATTGAATGGTACGAATAGGTTGGGTGGTCCTTGTAGGTCTACACGTATCCTCATAGTATATGCCTCCACTTTGTAAGCTCAACAGCTCTTATATTATTTCTTATTGTTTTAAATTCGTTGATGTCTTGTGAAACAATATCTATGCTGTCGAAGTAGTAATCTTTCAACAGGTTGTATGTGCCATCTTGAGCTCCAAGGATATGGATTTTAAATCCGTAATCTTCCCGAACCTCCTTCCAAAATTGCTTATATCCTTCAGAGTAGTTTTCACCTGTTGGATTCCCTATTATACTATATCCTAACTGTTGATATACATCTAAAGTATGGTACATGTCCTTGATTTCTGGTCGAAATACTGCTATAGTTTTTTTCATTATTTTATCATCTGCAAGCTCCGCATACCCCCTATGTAGTTCTAAAGTCTTTTGAGAGTCAAATCTAACATCAGGAGCCACAACCAACTCCGGTTTTAACTGTTTAAACGTTTCAATCAGCTTTTCAGGTGTGACGGTCTTACCCTGGAAACCACCATTATCCAACATAGCCTGTTTCCTCCATTTTCTCATCTTCTTTTCAGGACTTTGAAGGATGTTCACCACAATCCGATCCGCCGCTCTTAGAATGGGATATGGGCCTTGGGCATATATTTTAACCAAATTAACCACCAATTACAGGTACATAGCACTCCACATGGTTGGCCTGGTGCCAGTAAGGAGGGTAATATGAAGCGGTGATAACTGGTGACTTAGAACTAATTTCTGTGACGGGTATTGGTCTTAGAACTTGGCCTTTATAGATTACACATTCTTCTGGTTCATTTTCGACAGTTTCAACAGTCCATTCCCTGATCTCGCCTTTGCCATAACTTCTCTTTTTTCCCACATTTGATATATACTGGAGTAAGTCTTCTACTTCGCTTTTAATACCGTGTGCAAGGAATCGTAACTTGTTAGTGTGTATAGTGTCATGTCTTACGTTATGTGCTTTGTATGCTCCCGCCCCGATACGGATTTTCTGTTGAACTTTTAGGTCAGATCTTTTCCTCCACCAAAAACGGCCTTTAACTGCGTTTTCTGGCATTCCAATACTGCAGCAATAGTATTTTCTTAAACCACCCAAAATTAATAGTGGTAATGGTAAAAAGTAATGTTTCTGTTCTTCAAAGTGGCATGGGACTTTATAGGTCACAGCTTTAGATAGTAAACCATCGAAGTGTATGTTTTCTAGTTGATCTGGTATGTATTCAGATTCCATAGTGGCAGTTATGAAAAGGGAGTCCATAGGTTGGCCTTTTAGTGATTCTGCGTACTCTAAAAGGGGGAGTAGGTATTCCACCTTTACCCCCACCTTCTATCCAAGTCATCTAGGTATGCTATTGCTTTATCCTTCACCCCTAAAACATAGGCCTCATATTTATCTGCCAGTTCATCATCAACCTTTAAATCAAGGAAATTCAATTCCCCGCATCCAATGCGTTGATTACCACCAACAATAGGATCAACTAAGAAGTATCTTATTGTGGAATGGAAACATGCCTTATCCATATCTGTTGCATCCGGATATAGCTTAAATTTGTACCTCATTAAGGTACCGGCTTTCATTTCCTCCCGGCCATATCTCATCTGGCGTTTTTGCTTATCATCACCTTCCCCAAATCCTTTTTCTCCTTCTACGTGTGAATCATCCATAGTAGTGTTTCTCTGTTCTGTTATAACACTATTCACATTTAAATTACTCTCCACACCAGTCATGAACTGTGTTTGGCAGGCGTAGGGTATTAAATCTGATACTGAGAACCGGCCACTGTTAAAATGCTGTTCAGCTACTCCGCCGAAAAGGCTGAAGTATGGGATTATCCTACGTACATTCTGTTCGTATTTATAATCCACGATATCTCCTTGAGCGCCTTTATCCTTTGCAACCTTTGATTTTACCTGCTGCCCACCGGTGTTCAGGAAATATTGTACATATGCACCGTAATCATCGAATCGTTTTTCAATTATCTCTAAGAAGACATCTCGTGCTTTCCTACGCAGTATTCCCCGTATGCTGTTAGCGTTTATGCATGGTACACGGACGTTTTTTCCTTTGTAGGTGATGTTTTTCCGGTTGAATAGCTGTTCTGTGCCTGATGATTCTCCCATATGGCTAATGCTGGAAACAGCTACTACTCTTCCCTCATATACCTCTAATTTAGGTCTGATTACACTAACTGACATTGTTCTTTATCCTCATTTTCTAAATCTTTCTTAGCACGTAGTTTTATTACGAGTGTTCCGTAATTTCCAACAACATATTCAAGAAAATCATTTTGCAGTTTCCTTTTGACTAGTTCTTCTTCTATACCAGCTATTAATCGATTTTCGATTTTGGGAAGGCTTTTTATATCCATTCCACCATCTGGACTACACATATTTGTAATAAACTCGCTGTATGTGTTTGAGAATGCGGCGCTCTTTAATTTGTTCTTATATTCGTTGTAAATATTTCGCAGCCTTCGTGGTGGCATTCCATCAAAATCTATCCCTTTCCAGAGTGACTCAACGGTTTTAATCCCCGCTTCCTCTAAGAAGGGTTCGTCCTGTTTGAATTCACAGGACATGTCTAATAATTTTTCTATGTCTATTTTTGTCATTTTTCTATTCACCTCACATCTAATTATATAGTAAATCTACAATTAGATCAAAACTTTTAGGGCCCCTGGCTTTGTCTATGATTTTAGTATCGGCAAAGAATTTATCTAAGCCATATTTACTTGGTTTGTGTGGTGCATATTCCCCCTTTCGTAGTTCTGCTTTACTGAACCCACCTGTATACATGCGTTGTAGGGCTAGTTTAACCTGCTTTAATTCTTTTGTGTTGAATATGAAAGAGTCGTTACCGTGTTGGATGGTATAATACCACTCAGTATAGTTGATGGTGGATTTGAAGGCCATATGTTTCCTTGAATTAGGAATGCATACTACAAATTCTTTTCCTAATTCTAACCCGTCTAGGTTGAAAAGATCATCAAGTAAGTTGCTTCTTTCCCTGAAAACCACGCCTGTTCCTTCTAACCCTTTTGGAACTGCCTTGGAGATGTAAATTATTAATTTATCTCCTATGATGTATGGGTAGTTTCGTAGCCATCCTTCCTGTAACGCATATCTACAAGCGGGGCATACATGTGTTCCATCTGGATTTTTTAGGCTGCTCCAGTCGTTGAAGTTTCCACTAAAGGCTTTGTTTCTAGGAACTCCTTCTGTATGTTTTACCCCGCAGACCATACAGTATTCATCTATTGGTAGTTCTGTGTTTTTTACATTGGGCTTTATTGTTTTGTGGATTTGGTGTGTAGGATACATATTTTCATTCATTTCTCTTTACACCTCTTTTTCATTCTCTTTAAGATACCATAATCTTTCAGTTCCTGTTGGACCGGTCGTTTTATACCATCCGAATAGTCCTGATCTGTACATCCTACCAACGAGTCTATTTGGTCTTAAATCTAAGTTTCCCTTAACTAGATTGTTTTCATATGCATAATCACATATTTGGCGGCTTTTGGCTTTTGTTTCAATGTGTGACAAGTACCACGTGGCCAATAGAACCATATCTGATTTTTTACTAACATTGGGGGGGAATATCTGATATTCTTCTACATTAAGGTGTATTCCGTATTTTTTCTCGAATGATCTGAAGAATTTGGGTAGTTCTTTTTCATCAGAGGTTTTTAATTCCATAATTTCTTTTTCTAGAACTATTTTGTGTGTATGTTTCATTTCAGAGATGATTTCCTTCTGAATTGATTTTAGTATCATTCCTCAACACACCATTATCTTTTTAACCCGAATAACCGTCTTTATTTTTAATTATGTCCTGTATATCCACCGCATTTAATATTCTATGCACCGATTCTATTTCAAATGCCACTTTATCTTCTATTGAAGTGTCACATGAATAATCCCAGTCCATTCTATGGGTTATATCTTCTAATTCTTTTGCTAATCCTGTTAACATTGCTGAAAGTATAGGATAATCATTTTTTATACTATCCCCTATTTCTTTTAATATTTCAACCATTTCAATATCTTTATAAGCCCAGTATCCTCCACTCATTTAATCGTCTCCAAATAGTATTGTCCATCCTTTCATGTCCTTTAAGTCTTTTTCTATCTGTACTTTCATCTTTTTCACCTCAGTTTTTCATTTCTTTGATAGGCCGGCCTAATATCATTTCAAAACTGGAAATCTAATACTGACTAGATTAGTATTCAAGGTATTAAGCCACCACAAATTTCTTTTAGTTATATAAATATTTCACAGGGGTATAATATAAATGTAAGCACAAATCATAAGTGTTAGTAAATAATATAATCACATGGGTTAAAGTATATAAACCCTGGAAAGTATAAAAGGAATGGGGGAGTTTTACACAGTTACTATATGAAACTTTTTCTTACATAAAAAAATGAAAGGGTATTAAGCCACCATTTTAGAAACA
>MVQY01000019.1 GCA_002067325.1 Methanobacterium sp. PtaU1.Bin097 | reverse complement strand
GTCCCAGAGGTAATATATGCAGTAATTGAAATACCAAAAGGTTCCAGGAACAAATACGAATACGATAAGGAATTGGAAGCGTTTGCACTGGATAGAGTTCTTCACTCCCCGGTCCATTATCCTGCAGAATATGGTATAATACCCCAAACGTTGTGGGATGATGGAGACCCCATGGATATCATCGTATTGATGGAACAGCCAACATTTCCGGGATGTGTAATTGAATCTCGGCCTGTTGGAGTGATGAAGATGATAGATGGCGGCGATAGTGATGATAAAATACTAAGTGTCCCTGTCAACGATCCTAGATATAAGGAGGTGAATGATATCGATGATCTCCCAAAGGCCGTGTTGAATGAGATAGCAGAATTTTTCAGGATTTATAAAAAATTGGAAGGAAAAGAGACTGAAGTTTTAGGATGGGAAGATAAAAGTGCAGCGATAGATGCTATAAATCATTCCATTGACCTGTATAAAAAGGAAGTTTAGTTAGACCATTGTTAATTTAGCAGATCATTAAAAGATCTCCCCAAATCAACAGGAACATTCTTATATTCTATCTGGGAAGCTACTTCACCCAATCCTATATCCATTGAATGTTTTATATAGGGGTGTTCTTTAATTGGGAGTTTATCCACTTTAACCGCGTTGTTACTCAGAAAGAGTATTAGCCTCTCGTATATCCTGGGCAATGCCGGTAAAGATTTTCTTAGATGTTTTATTATGGCCAGTGCCAAGGATTCCGCAGCTACCGGGTCACGACTGGCAAATACCAGTCCCGGTTCAAGGCTAACAACGTTCGCCTTGGCGAATTTCAGTCTACCAATTCCCAGTACCTGTGAATCAGGACCGAATGTGGTCTGGGCTTTGGTGGCCACAAAAAGGGTTGATCTGAGTTTATCCCTTACTGCGTCGTTTATTTCCACGATTTTTTCTATGAATGTGCCGGTGTGATCATTTACCGATTTAAGGGAACTGCCCAGGGCATCGACTTTGATAAAGAAATTATAGGGGCCGTTGGCATGGAATTCCATCCTGCTGTCTTCTCGCAGGCAGCCCACCATATTTTTAAAGCCTAATGTAGCCCCTGCCTGGCTATGGGTGCTCAACCGGGGCAGGTTGATAATATGATCCGCCTTCTCTATCCAGCGGGTTAGATAGAAACCGTTCCGCCATGAAGGGGTTTTGGTAGATTGGTAGTGGTAGAAACCTTCGTCCCATCCCTCCTCTTCGAAGCTCTTGAAATTATCCTCCTCAGTACCCATACCTGATTTTATATAGTTATCTCTGGTTTTCCCCCGGCTTACACCTCCGGGATGGTTGAGGACGCTTCTTATACCGGATTGATCCCCTATAACCACCTTTGCTCCTTTTTCTTTGAGTATTTTTGAGATAACTGCCATGGCCAGGGGGTGTGTGGTGGATGGGTAGGGATGGGGCGAGTTCAAGGCAGGTTTAAGCAGAACTACATCTCCCGGGGATAGCCACTCTAAATTATTGGTGGATTTTAAAAATAAGTCCTTAATTTCACCTGCAAGAGTTTGAGATGAGGAGTTTGGTTCAACCCCATTGACATAGAGTATTCCATCCTTCATAGAGACCGTAATTTAATATGTTTTTTGAAACATTTAACAGTAACTTTAATTCTAAAAGGAGAACTGTCTCTTAACCCTTCTCAAACTCACATTTCTCACATTTAGCGCATGGAGGTAACGGATCGGTATCATCGTCAAGATTCAAATCTTCACCACAATTGATACAAACATATCGTCCGGAGCCTGGTTTTTGTCCGCATTTAAATGCCATATTATCACCTCTAAATCTGTTAATACTAGATTGTTAGATATTAATATATAACTATTTATGGATGCTAGCTTGATTAGAAAGTTTTATATATCAAGAAAGATTTAGGAATACCTAACAAAATTAAACTTGAAGTCAATAAAATGACTTAAAGTCTAGTTAAAAATTTAACTTAACAGGGTGATCCTATGCCTAAAGTGGTTCCTGAATATAAAAAAATGGCTAAATTGAAAATTATCCAAGTTGCCTACCAAGTTTTTTCTAAAAAGGGGTATCATCCATCTAAAATGGATGAAATCGCCAGTGAAGTGGGGGTGAGTAAAGCAACTTTATACTCCTATTTCGAAAGCAAAGAAGATCTGCTCAAGATGATCTCCATATCAACCAGTCAGCGTCTAACTGAAATTTTTCAAAAACCGTTAGAAGGACAGGATTCACTGGAACCGTTTGAAGAACTTTACAATAAAATGGAAGAATTCCAGGGATCTCTGCATCTAAATTTTGAGATATTATCACTATCCTCGCATGATAAAAATATCAGAGAAATAGGTAAAAACATCTATGATGAAAAAATGGATGTATTTCAGGTGTTTCTAGAGAATTTACAGAACAAGGGAATGATCAGAGATGACGTTGATCCACGTATTTTGGCTCGGCTTGTAACAGCGCTTTACACGGACATAGCAATGCAATTGATAATGGGATTCAATAAATCAGAAGTTCGCGAGACATGGGACAAATCACTGTCTGCCATACTGGAAAAATGATGTATAATCAATGAACTTAGAGGACTATACAGGAAGGTAATATGATGAACAATCGATTCTTTGGAATGACATTTAAAGGCGTCTTTAGAAGGAAAACAAGAAGTGTGTTAACCATTCTTAGCATAGTTGTTGGTATTATGTTAGTGACTGCCCTTTTAATGGTGGCTAATGGATTGAATACTCAATTTCAGCAGTTAAGCGGAGGATCAGGCGCTGATTTTGTGGTAATCGAAAATTCATCTGATCTTTCTGCAAGTCGGGTAAATGCGTCTGTAGGGAATGATTTGGAGAATATGGATGGTATTTCCTGGGTTTCAGGGATGGTTATTTCTACAGCTAATATAGGTGATAGGCCTTTTGCCTATGTGATGGGTGTGGAGCTTGATGAAAGGTCTATTGGACAGTTTCATATCGTTGAGGGAAAAACCCTACAATCAGGTGATGCTGGAAAAGTTATAATTGGACGGATTATGGCCACCCAGGAGGGTTTGAAGATAGGGGATACGTTGACTGTGAAGGATAGATCATTTGAGGTAATTGGCATTTACGAAACTGGAGTTTCTACTGAGGATGGTGGTGTTGTGGTTCCTTTAAGTGAGGCTCAGTCCCTTTTTGACCTGGGAGATCAGGTTTCTATGTTGCAAGTCAAGGTTGAAAATCTTGATCAGGTTGATGAGATACAAACCCAGATAGAAAATCAGTATCCTCAGCTTCTGGCCCTTAAAGATTCAGAAGTGGCATCCCAGCAGGAAGATCTTCAGTTGATCAGTGGTATTTCTTCACTCATAGCATTAATCGCCATCTTCGTGGGAAGTATAGTGGTTATGAATACCATGATCATGTCTGTAATGGAAAGAACACGAGAAATTGGTGTATTACGAGCAATTGGATGGAAAAGAAGAAAGATCCTATCACTTATCTTGAAGGAATCCTTCACCATCAGTATCCTTGGTGGTACCATTGGTATTATACTGGGTATTGTTTTGGTAAATGTGCTGAACGACTTGGCTAAAATTTCCCTTAATCTACCCGTTACCTTAGATTTAGTGGTAGGGGTTTTTCTCATTACCATAATCCTTGGTATTCTGGGGGGATTTTATCCGGCATGGAGGGCTTCAAAGATGAG
>MVQY01000018.1 GCA_002067325.1 Methanobacterium sp. PtaU1.Bin097 | reverse complement strand
GATTCGTGAAGTTACTGTCTATATTCCTGCATATAATGTAGAACCCTTCCTGGATTCCTGTATTGAAGGGATTCGGAAACAGTCTTATCCGGCGAAAGAAATCCTGGTTATTGATGATGGGTCTAAAGACCGGACCCTGGAAATAGCCAAAGGATATGAATCCCATAATAAAGAAGGGGTAACCCCTGTCAGAGTTATCCAGCATCCCCAGAACCGAGGATTGGCGGCGGTCCGGAATACCGGTGTCCAGAATGCCCAAACCGATTATATCGCCTCCCTTGATGCTGATTGTGTTCCCCAGCCTGACTGGCTGGAAAGGCTGATGCCTCTATTTGATAAAGATAAAATGGCCGGAGTCAGCGGAAAACTGATAGAAAAGAATCAAAAGAAAATGGCTGACCGCTGGCGCGCTGCCCACATGAAACAATTCTGGGACGGTGAAGAAATCATCATCGATCCCATGCACCTGTTTGGGAATAATACTATCTTCCTGCGGCCGGCATTAAAGGAAGTAGGGTTTTACAAAGACACCCCCGAATATAGAACCAATAATGAGGATTACTATATCTCCCGGCAGCTATTAGAACATGGGTATCATATCGCTTATGACCCGCATTCGATTGTCTATCATCTTAGAACCGATAGCCTTTACTCACTTTTCAGAACTTACTGGCGATGGTTTTATCTGCATCGCCCCCGGCCAGATTCTAAAAGGGGATTATGGGAGAAATTGAAAGTAAACCTGCAATATTTCAGAATGTTCCTGAAACAGGATTTGAAACAGGCCCGGTGGGATATCATCCCGGCTGATTTCCTCTTTTTCATTCACCAGGAATACCATGATTACCAGTTTGCCCTGGAGGCTCGCCGGAAACGCCGAGCCCGGAAAAACCAATAGGAAACAAGGAATTTATGCCTAAGAAAATCGCTTTTGTTGATTTATTATTTAATTACCCCCCTGATGGTGGATCCTGGGTTGATGAGTATGAGATAGCTTCACGTCTTCAAAAACACGGGCATGATATTTGTTTATTCCTTCCTGACTTCACGAGATATACAAATAGAGGAGTCATTAAGGTATCTCTTCCTTTCCAAGTAAAACATATTAATTTCAGCAGATATAGTTTCAACCGGTATTCCGTTCCGGAAAGGTTTATGAAAGCTCTGGAAGAATATAATCCGGATTATGTAGTCATCTGCGATGGTTATTTTCTAAAACCTTTTCTTGTGAACCGGATTGCTCAAAAATATAAAGTAATCCTCAGATTTTATGCTTATGAAATCATTTGCGGTATGAATAACCACTTTCAGCCTCAGCTCAAACGGAATTGTAATTGGAATATCTTTAAAAATCCTTTTATATGCTGGGGCTGTGTTAACTGGAACCTGCGAACACCGACAAATTTCATCAAGCTTTTCTTTGAATTTAACCTATATCCTTTGCAAATGCATTTTGCCCAAGAATATCTTGCGTCAATGGCCTTTTTTCCAGATTATCCCAGTAAAGTAAAAAAAGCTTTAAAAGCTGCTCATCAAATCATTGTCTATAACCAGCATTTAGCTGATATTATCAGGCCCTATAATCAACACATTCAGATAACACCTTCAGGGATTGATATCAACAGATTCCAACCTAAGGAAAACTATGCCAATCCAGGAATAAAGAAAATTCTCTTATCAGGCAGAATTAATGACCCTGTTAAAGGCTTAAATGTTGTGAGGGATGCCTTAAGGGAACTATGGAAAAAAAGGCAAGATTTCCAATTACTCATCACAACTGATCACTCTTTTTTTGTCACTGAACCATTCATGCAAAAAACAGGATGGCTTAAACCCGAAGAATTACCAGAACTTTATCGTTCATGTGACATAAGCCTGGTACCCTCCTATTGGCGAGAAGCTTTTGGAATAACAGCATTGGAATCCATGGCATCAGGATTACCAGTGATTGCATCTGATACCGGGGGGTTACACCATACAATCGAAAATGGGCTTAGCGGTATTCATGTTACTCCCGGTGACCCCAAAATGCTTCAGAATAAAATTGAAGAACTTCTCGATAACGAGTCTTTACGAATTCAATTAGGCAAGAACGCTCGAAAGAGGGTTGAAAGCCTCTATAATTGGGATAGTATTGTTGAACAATATTATGTTCCATTATTTGAGTCTTGAGATTCATTAATACTAATGAATATGAATTATAAATATATAGAACCAGGTAAGGTTGAGATAACCAGTACAAGTGATATACAGAGGATAATGGGTTATCTTTATACCCATATCCAAACCAAAGACTTTTCTCTCTCACCAGAAAATTTTCAATGGAAGATATTAGAACAAACACCCAGGATCCTTCTGATTAAAGGTACTAATACAGATAACCTGTTAGTACAGACCTGGAAAATCACACAAACAGTAGAAAACTGCCTGGAGATTGATATAGAGTTATCCCTAAGCAAACTAATTGAAGTTGAGTTTGCTTATACTGGTTTAGCCTGTAATCCTTCCTATTGGTATTATTTCAACTCACTCACCTCAGGAATTTTCCCTGCCCTTGAACAGAATGGTAACGTATACTTGTGGGCTGAATATCCGGAAAAGGAAGGCATGTACCTCAGTATGGGGACAAAAGGGTCTCCCTTAGTATATTTTAAAGGTTTAGATAATTTCAATTACAGCTCTTTTAAACTGGCTGCCAATGGCATAAACCAAAGCAACGAAGTTCGTTATTACAGGATTGATAATCATTTTGGCCCGGTTCAATGGCATCCTGGTAATTATAAATTCTTCCATGGAACCATAAACCTGACTTCTGACACAGGATGGATGGCTGAAAAAGATTTTTTTCTAAAGAAACTCCAAGCACCAGGCAAAATCGTATTAATCAACCCTTTAGGACAAGGCTTTTCTACATATTTCTCTGCTTTTTTAAAAGAACAACTCAAAGGCAGTGAAATAATCAATATATTCCAGGATATAACGATCCCCAATATCCAAGATATCAGTATCACTTATCCAGCATTTACAATAATATCTCTGAAAGAACGATTTATTCGACTGAATAACATCAGGAAAGAGATTAATAAAAACAAACCTGATGTAACGGTAATTATTTGTAATAACTTGAAGAAGAAAAAAGATAAATATACATGGATTTTAGGAAGTATGCTTTCTGCAAAAAAAGGGTATCTGATAGATTTACAGAAAAAGCATAAGCCTTTATACAGACTCCCAATACTGATTTTTTCATTCTTAAGTAAAAAACTTTTCTATTTATCATGGGACATAGCCCATCCCCTGATAAGGTTTTTATTAATACC
>MVQY01000017.1 GCA_002067325.1 Methanobacterium sp. PtaU1.Bin097 | reverse complement strand
CTTCATGGCCATTCCCATGAGGGAACCCATAGCTGCCATTCCCCTTTCAGTGATTAAAGTCTTATTAGAACTGATTAAATCATCGATGATACCTTCGACTTTCTCTTCACCCAGTTTCTTAAGTCCGTGTTTCTTTATTGATTCAGCGGGTGTTATTCCAATACAGGCATCCCTTATTATGGTGGGGGTTGATTGAGCGGGTATGGTATCATCCTCCACGTAGCTGTAAATCTCAATTAAAACATCTAAGTCCACCTTCCCAATATCACAGCCTTCCCTTCGAAGTTCCTTGAAGGTGTAGGCCAGGTTGGATGCAGGGACCACCGGGTTTATGTCTTTAACCTCTTCCATTATCTTCTCGAAATCACCGGTCCTATCCTGTTTAACCAAGCTGGTGGCGATATCATCTGTCAGGTTATATGTCTCCATTATCCTCTTCTTTTTGGCATCTGGAAGTTCAGGCAGGTTGGATTTTATTTTCTCCAGATATTCTCGGGGTATCCTGGTGGTGGGTATATCTGTCTCCACGTACATTCTACTGGCTGTGGGTAGTGGGCGTAGATACTCTGTGTTTCCATCATCCAGTGCCTTCCTGGTCTCCTCAGGGACCCCATTTAGGGCTGTTTTTGCCCTTCTCTGCACTTCTATAAGGGCGTTTCTTGCCTTCTCTTCCTGGTCTGCCACTAAGATAAATGCATCACCTTCTGATGCGTCCATGAATTTTAATACGGCCTCAACCTCTTCCTGGCTTATTCCATAGGAGGGAAGTTCGTCTGTGTGGAAGATGCCTGATACACCCATCTTCTTGGCGTATCCTGCAAGTTCAGTTCCTAGACGTCTTCCTGGCTGGATTTCCCTACCGATCAGGCCGATGAATCCGCCGAGTTTAACGGCCATGATCACCCCTTTCTGGGAGAGGGCTCTCTCGATGATCTTGGACTCTGACTTCTGGAAGATCTCACTCACATCATATATTTCATCGTAAACCTGTGCATTTCTCTTCTCGAGTTCATCTTTGATTTCAAGGAGGTTTATCTGTCTTTTAACCTCGTTTTCCACCATGGTGGGCATCAAATCCAGGTCCTGGACTCCTTTAATTTCTACCCGGGCCCCTTCCCTGATGGATATGTTCAGATCCTGGCGGATGGTTCCCAGTCCCCTTTTGACCCTGGTGCTTCTCAGGATCTGACCTAACTGGTAGGCGACATCTTTTACCTGCTCTGGTTTTTTGATACTGGGATCAGTTGTTATCTCCACCAAAGGAATTCCTAAACGGTCCAACCGGAAAATAGCCCGTCCCTTTCTTTCGCCTATTCTCCTGGCTGCGTCTTCTTCCAGACAGAGGTTTTCTATGGCCACTATACCATGAGGTGTATCTACATATCCGTCGGTGGCTACCAGGCCTGTTCTCTGGAAACCTCCCGTGTTACTTCCATCTATGACCTGTTTTCTCATGGTGTGGAATTCGTCCACTACCTGCATGTTAAGGAGTGTTGAAATTACGAGCGATACATCCAGTGCTTCCAGATTCAGGGGGTGCGGTGGTTCTTCATCTGCCTCCACCAGACAGGTGTCGTAATCGTATGATTCGTATATAAACTGGAGTTTTCTACGGGATTCTTCAAAGGCAGCCCGGTCTATCTTACCCAATTCACTTTGTGTGGGCCTTAATTTTCTGATTATCTTGAGCTCTGGTTTTTTATCAGTGAGCTGGCACTTACAGGGGCTGAATAATTTCTGATTGGTATCAAGTTGCTGATGTACTTCCAGACCCATTTTAAGGCCCAGTTTTTCATAATCCATATTATTTCACCGTTTAATTGTGATTTTATTGTATTGGAACATTATTTAATTGCAATTTATATCAGGAAGTATTTCTGGGAACTGATGGTGCGAATTTCTCCCTTTAAATTAGTCTGCATCATACCGGTAACTTCATCAAGGTTCTGTGTCTGGCCCAGAACCCATACCAGTTTTACATAGGCCGTCTCGGGTAGCATGTCCTGGGCAGGGATCACGCCGGCTTCTAAGAGTTTACGACCGGTGCTGTACACATTCATATTGATTCTTCCGTATAAGCACTGGGAAGACATTACCACTGGGATTTCTTCATCTCTAGCCCGTGCAAGTGTTGGTATGAGTTCTTCAGGGCAGTGCCCCAGTCCAGTTCCCTCTATTACCATTCCTTTAAATCCCCGGTCTATGTAGTAATCTATTGTATCGGCCCCAATACCAGGGTAGCTCTTTATAAACGCCACTTTCTCTTCCAGGGAATCCTTTAGTTCTACTTCTCCTTCACTCCTGTGATTGTAGCTGAATGTTTCGTCCAGAATTTCCAGTTTCCCTTCCAGAATTCGGGCCAGGGGCTCGGTGTTCACTGATCGGAAGGTGTCTCTGCGGGATGTGTGCATCTTCCGGACTTTGGTACCCAGGTGAAGGTGGGTGTAGGTGTCATCCATGGTGGCGTGCATGCAGACCAGGACCTCAGCGATATCTGACTTAGCCGCAGTTACCGAGCTTGTGAGGTTTAAAAAGGCATCGGATGACGGCCGGTCGGAACTTCTCTGGGCCCCAGTGACTATCACCGGGACCGGCGTGTCCATGATGAAACTCAGCGCTGCTGAGGTGTAATGCATGGTGTCGGTTCCATGGGCCAGTACCACCCCATCAGCTCCCTGATTTATCTCTTGGGCTATGGAACGGGCTGTTTTAACCCAGTACTCCGGGGTCATGTTCTCGCTCAGGATGTTCAGCACAGCCTTTCCCTGGATGTTGGCCTGTTCCACCAGTTCCGGATTGGCCCTCAGGAGATCATCTGCAGTGAAGGCAGGATGTACTGCCCCAGTCTTATAATCAATTATGGATGCCACCGTCCCCCCGGTGGATATTATGGAAATATCCATCTTTCCGGGGTCTCTTTCCACATCCAGGGG
>MVQY01000016.1 GCA_002067325.1 Methanobacterium sp. PtaU1.Bin097 | reverse complement strand
CCGATCTTTATCGAGGAAAATTCCTCCATCTTCTCCTTGTTAAGGTACAGGGAGGGTACTATATCCCTTATATCCGGTCCCACCTTCAACACAGCAACTTTGTATCCCTTTTTCCGAAGGTTTCCCACTATACCTGTAGTCAGGAAGGTTTTACCTGAATCAGAGCCAGTGCTGGCCACCATTATCATGGGTGGGTATTCAGTTGAGGTTTCTTTTCTTGGATCTGGTGATTTATCCCTATAATCAGCGAATATATTGGTATTAACACCGATTTCCCTTCTGATCTTCTTTACATATTCCTGGTTCTGCCTGTGGATATCCAGGACATCCTCTTCACCAGCACCCATATAGTCCAGTATGTTCTGTGTTATCTGGGGGTTTTCATCCAGGGAAGCGTGTAGCATGACACCTACCACGTTGCCGTCGTCGTTTCTTACACCGGAGAGTACTTTTTGTGTTCGATCAGAATAATTCATCCTCTTAAGCAGGGAATAACATAGTGGAGGGGCATTTCCCTTTATATCACCATATGTGTGGCAGTGAAAAGCGGTTATACGTTCATCGATCATTCCCTTGGTCAGAAAGGAGTTATCGACTATCTCTGCCTCCACCCGGTCGTTGCTGATCAGGGGGCTGAAATTAACGTCTAAGAGACCAATCCCCTCCTTGATGATGGGACAGGGAGATTTTCTCCCGATGTTGGTGCTGTTGGCCAGGACCTGGAACCCGGAGCACATGCCCAGTACAAAGGAGCCCTGCTCTGCTATCTTCCGGATTTCGGTTTTAAGGTCTGAACTTATGGTTATGGATTCAACGATACTCCCACCAGGTATTATCAGACCATCCAGTGCTTTATGTGCTTTTACACCGTTCACCAGGCCGTTTTTATTTACGGTGTGGGTGGGTAAGTGTCCGAAATCTTCAAATAAAGGCAGCGCACCTTTCACGTAGAGGATACCTATTTTCATCTTCTCGTTCTCGGATTTTTAAGTTATTAGATTTACAAAAAATTAATTAAAGTTATAACCCTTCAAAGGCAGCCATCAGCTGCACTATCTTGGCATCTTCCAGGGGCTTGGCCTGGAACTGCAGTCCCACTGGGATTCCGTTTACTTCACCAGCCTTTATGCTCGCTGCGGGTATGCCGGCCAGGTTGGCTATGACGGTCAGGACATCATAGGCGTACATCTCCATGGGTTCCAGGTCAGTGCCTAATTTATGAGGTAATTTCGGTACGGTGGGCCCCACTATGGAATCCACACCTTCCAGGAGTCCGGTAATTTCTTTCCTGATGAGCGACCTTGCCTGGAGGGCTTTTTTATAATATTTACCACTGTATTCTTTCTGACTGATATATGAGCCTATATATATTCTTCTAAGCACTTCTTCGCCGCAGACATCTTCTATTTTATAGCCGTATTTTCTTCCATCATATTTACGGGTGGCTGAGAAGAATTCCACATAGTTTATGAGATAGTAGGTGGGCAGGCATAAATCGATATGATCGAAGCTTAATTCCACCACTTCGGCCCCGGCCTCCCCCATTTTATCGATGCTCCCCTGAATTATATCAACGATGGAGTCATCTGATACATCCAGGAACTGTTTTACCACACCCAGCTTCATACCTTTAAGTGTATCCTGTGCACCTTCACCGGTAAGCTTGGTGAAATCCGGTACATTCCAGTCTATGGTGGTACATTCCCTTTCATCGAACCCTGCTATGGTATCGAGCATCATGGCTATGCCAGTGGCATCACCGGCAAAGGGACCGATCTGGTCCAGGCTCATGGCCAGATCCAGGAGTCCCTGCCTGGAAACAGCACCGTATGTGGGTTTAAATCCCATCACCCCACAGTGTGATGCGGGGTTTCTGATGGACCCCCCGGTATCTGATCCTATGCTCAGATCACAAAGCCCAGCTGCAATCGCCGCTGCGCTTCCACCGCTACTCCCCCCGGGAATACGGCCTTCTGCTGCTGGGTTCTGGGTATGTCCAAAGTAAGATGTTTCTGTGGAACTCCCCGCTGCAAACTCGTCCATGTTGGTCATTCCAACTATTACACCACCTTCATCCTGAATCCGGTTAACAACTGTGGCGTTGTAGCTTCCCAGATAATTTTCCAGGGTCCGGGAAGCTGCGGTGATGTGGAAGTCCTCCACGTTTATGTTGCTCTTCACCCCTATAACCAGTCCAGCCAGTCTACCTACTTTTTCTCCCCTCTTTATACGGGAATCTATATTTTCAGCGGTTTCACGGGCTTTATCATAATCCGTCTCCAGGTAAACGTTTAAACTGGAGTTCTTTTTCTCTATTTCCTGAATGTATTGCTCCAGGTTTTCTGAAGCTGTTATTTCATTAGTTTTAATTAATTCTGACTTTTCTAAAAGATTCATATGGCACACCAAACTAGGGGTAGGATATATTTAAAGATTATGAATGTGATTTTTATTTTCAATATAAGAATCCAAGATTATTATAAATTTAATTGGCCAAGGTATAAAAACTTTAAACAAAAATATCCGGATGATATTATATCAAATTTCATTCGGTATCTTACCTTACTAGATATAGAAAATAGGCATCGATTAGAATAGACATCAAAAACAGGGCAAACACGTTGATGGTGCAAAATTTAGTTGCTGATTCTTTATCTAACGGATTTTTCACTACTTCTATTATTCCTAAAGTTAATATGATTAGTGAAATAGCTGTCAATACCCGGAAATCCATGTTTGATGGAAATAAATTGGTGAATGGCAATAGTAAAAATGAAAGGGTTGCCA
>MVQY01000015.1 GCA_002067325.1 Methanobacterium sp. PtaU1.Bin097 | reverse complement strand
GTGGAGGCGCTTAGAAATGAATGATCAAAACAACAACGTCCTGGAATTTAAAGACGTCTGGAAAATATACCAGATGGGAGATGAAAAGATCAACGCACTGGCTGGTGTTAACCTGAACATACAAAAAAGTTCCTTCACTTCTATAATGGGACCATCCGGTTCAGGGAAATCAACCCTGCTCCACGTGGGCGGGATACTGGACATGCCCACCAAGGGCACCTTACTCATGAACGGCAAGGACACCAGCACACTATCTGGAAAGGAACAGGCCACATTCCGCAGGAATGAGATTGGATTTGTTTTCCAAAGGTTCAATCTCATGCCACAACTTTCAGCCCTGGAAAATGTTTTATTACCCATGATAAAACCAGATTTAGAGAAAGCCAAGGAATTACTGGATAAAATGGGTTTAGAAGGGAAGCATAACAAGCGGCCCAGCCAGCTTTCCGGTGGAGAGCAGCAGAGGGTGTCCATCGCCCGGGCCCTGATTAACGACCCCTCATTAATCCTGGCTGACGAACCCACCGGTGAACTGGACACTAAAAATGCCGAGGTAATAATGGGTATCCTGCAGGACCTTAACAAAAAGGAAGGCGTTACTATAATCATAGTAACCCACAATCCCTTGGCTGCTGAATTTACTGATGAGATAATTGAAATGCGTGATGGGAACATTATATGAAGTGATGGAAACATAAAGCATCATATGAAGATACTTGCTCTTTCAAGAAAAGAGGCTCAGGACATACTTAACAATAAGATCTACCTGTTGATAATATTCGTACAGGTATTCATCATTTTGGGAGCCTTCGCCATGGCCATTATAACTGCTGTAGCCGCAGATCCGGCCCTCTTTGATTCATATGGCATCACATCCAACCTTAAAGTCGGGGTAGACCCGGACATAAGCAGGTCAGAGATGGCTGGATATTTGAAAGAGCAGGGATTCACCCTGATAGTTTACAACAGTGAAAATGCAACCAAAGATTTGGGCAAAGACCTGGTAGCGGTAGTGGAGAACTCATCCCAGGGTGAGGTAACGGTACATATAGATAACACCAACGCATTCTACCCGGTGGTAAATCAGAAAATCAACGATTCATTAACTAAATATGAACAGGCCAAAAAATTAGAAGCAGCCGGGTTGAACCAGTCCACCATTAACATTGTCCAGAACTCGATTATATTAACCGAGATAACAGTTAATGAGGATGAAAAATCACCCATTGCCATAGACAGCAGTTACTTTGTGGAGGTGATGTACGGGTTCATCGTACCATTCGTACTCCTACTGCCCTTCTTCATGGCCAGTAACATCGTAACCGATAGTGTGGTGGGGGAAAGGGAGAGAAAAACATTTGAAGTTCTCCTGATGGCACCCCTCACCAGTTCCATGGTGATAATTGGGAAGACAATTCCTATTTTGTCATTTTCTGTACTGCAAAGCATGGCCTGGATTTTACTTTTAGACCTGCTGAAGGTGCCCATCTACAATCCGGCCATAATATTCCTCATCCTACTCTTTGTGGGGTTAGGGTTCATCGGTGTGGGCATTATAATATCCATGCTGGTGGACAGTACCAAAGAGGCAAACTCAGCCATAACCCTGGCCCTGGTATTTGCCACTTTCATACTCTTCTTTCCCCTTTTTACCAAGGTCCCTTACTTCGAAGCCGTACTTAACTTCATACCCACCGTGCTGCTGGTTAAAATATCATCTACTCCCGTGGTAGATCCCTGGCTCTTACTCTCAACCATTCCCACCATTTTAGTTTCTACGGCCGTGTTTGTTTTATCGGTGCGATACTTCAGGCATGAAAGGGCCATCAGGCTTTAGTGATTGAAAATATGAGTCAAATTAAAAAAGGGATAGATTTGGGAGTTATTTTAGTTAAAAATAGTTATTTTAGATCAGATAAATAACCAGACTCATAACCAGTGCAGACACCAGTGGAATAGGAATGTTATCGTCCACTGGACTGTATGCCTCGGTTAAAGCCCCGAAAAACACCCCTAAAAGAGCGGGTAAGAGGGATACCTGGGTTAATGCCAGGAACAACCCAACCACGAAGAAAGATATACTACCCTCCAGGGTTTTTTTAGGGTTAAAAGGGAGCTTATGTTCACCCCATTTCCGCCCGATTATGGTGGAAGCCGAGTCGCCGAAAAGCAGAATCAGTATAGCGGCGTTGGCCACCGGCATGTTGAACTGGAATAGGACTAAGGTAAGGATAATGCCTACGAAGAAGTAAATGAAGCCTCGTTCATCGTCTTCTCTCTTGCAATGTCTGAAAATAAATGAAAAAAAGGGCATATTATACCTTTTATCTAATCTGAACAGGAGAACCACAAAAAGAAGGACTAAAATGGCGATAATTATCAGGGCATCCGGTTTAAGGAAATAACTCAAAACCACAATGAAAACACCCGAGGCATGAATTAACTGTCTAAGTAGCTCTTTCTGCCGAAGTAGCTCTTTCATAACCATCAGGCCATGAATTTCTCTATAACGTCATGATAAGAGTTTTTAAGCTCAGATACTGGAATGTTTACTGAATCGTTAATAACCAGTGAATCACCACTGACTGTCCCAATCACAGCTGCCGGGACGTCAAGTTTTCCCAGGATTTCATCTGCAACTTCTTCTTTAACAGTTACTAGGAACCTTCCATGGGATTCTGAGAATAATGATTCAAAATCGTTCAAGCCCTCTGCACCAGGTATCTGGGATAGATCTATTTCAGCCCCTAAA
>MVQY01000014.1 GCA_002067325.1 Methanobacterium sp. PtaU1.Bin097 | reverse complement strand
CTGGACTTCTTATTCAACAATGCAGGGATCTTCAAGCCCATGCTCTTTGAAACTGCCACCCTGGAAGACTGGAAGTTCATGATAGACACCAACCTGTGGAGTGTTATCTACGGTGTGCACGCTGCTTTACCCATCATGCTCAAACAGGGATCTGGCCATATAGTTAACACATCATCACTTGCGGGTTTAGTTCCTTATCCCATGCAGGTTATCTACGACGCTACTAAGTATGCTGTGGTAGGTCTTTCTGAAAGTTTACGATACGAGTATGCTGAGAAAGGGATCAGTTTTTCCGTGATATGCCCTGGTGACATCGCCACCCCCATATTCAGTAAGATAGTTGGTAGTGAGGGTGGTGGTGCGGAAATCCCGGAAGGAGCATATCCTGTGGATGAAGCAGTAGCTTACAGTCTTGATAAGGTTAGTGAAGGTCACGGGCGGATAATAGTACCTGAACAGCCTAATAGCGATATATATGGGGGATACATCCTGGGAAATGAGCAGGTGGAAGAATTCCTCCTAAAACATGCCCACGACCACCGGATAAAATTTGAAAAAGAGGGCCGGTTTATTTAACTTTCTAAAATTTATTAGCTCTCTGAAAAAATCCAAATCATAATTTAGAAAAAATATAGGTGTCTTAAGCAAGCTTACAATTGTTGGGAGTAAAAATTAATAATATTGATAATAGGGGAATATTTCCGTGGAAAGCTTAGAAGTAGTGAAATTATTATTCAGGGATTGGAAGGGTTCCTATAGGTGGCTGGTTTTTTCATTGTTTTTAGTGGTGATAAGTGTCTCTGGAACACTTTTAATACCTTACTTCAGTTCCTTTTTGATAAATGATGGTATAACAGCGGGGAACAGTGATGTCATGGTAAGGTATGGTATTTATATGCTTATCATGGCGGTTATCGTAGGGATCTGTGAATTTTTAAATGTAGCTATTGCCGTTTCCTTTTCAGAGAGAAGCTGCCATGGACTGCGAAGTGGAGCATTTGCCCATATTCAATCATTCTCCTTCGGTGGTCTGGATAAATACAGTTCCAGTGATCTTCTGGTACGTTTAACCACCGATATCCAGAACATAAAAATCGGGATCCAGCAGACATTACTCAACGTGTTCAAGTCCCCTCTACTCTTAATAGTGTCACTGTTTTTCCTTTATATTACAGCTCCCGGGCTTATGTGGGTAGCTGCGATTTTAGTTGTTGTAGAATGTCTAATACTGGTAGTATACTTATGGTTTTCCACTAAAGCTTATGAAAAAAAACAGGTTAAATATGACAGGCTCAATGAGGTTCTGAGGGAAAGTATGTCTGGTGTAAGAGTGGTGAAGGCCTTTGTAAGACAGGATCTTGAAAATCAGCGTTTCCAACAAGCATCAGAGGAACTTCGTGAATCTGCCTTAAAACCTCAATATTACTATGCTTTCATTACACCCACCCTTATGATGCTGGTTTACCTGGGTTCAGCGGGAATATTATATATTGGAGGAACAGGATTGCTTCAAGGCACTGGTTTAACCCTGGGTGGTGTAACCGCTGCCATGACATATTTAATCATGGCATTAATTCCCATTACAACTTTAGGATACATGATCCCCTTCCTCACCGCTGCCATATCTTCTCTAGGACGTGTTTACGAAATAATAAATGAAGAAACTGATATTGTAAACGTAGAAAACGTAAACCCAGTTGACACCGATAAGTAAAGGGTGGTGTAACCTTCAAAAACGTGAGTTTTAGATATCCTGTTAAAGATGAAAATCAACCCACCATGGCCTTAAAAAATATAAATCTTAACATCGAACCAGGAGAGGTTGTTGGAATTTTAGGGGCAACCGGTTCTGGAAAATCAACACTGGTGAATCTTATACCACGTTTTTATGATGTAACCGAGGGTGAAATAACAATAGATGGGATTGATGTGCGTGAAATGCCACTGGAAACCCTCCGTTACGTTGCCGCTGTTTGCCTCCAGGGCAGTAACTTCTTCTCGGGTACCATCCGTGACAATTTAATTTCAGGAGTTATGGATGTCGATGCCGTGGCACAGGCTGCTCTAGATTTTGGTGTCCATATCAATCGTGACAATCTATTTCCAGGACCTATAGATTCCAGTTATGATGCCATGGTACGGGCAGCTGAAGCTGCAGATGCCCATGAATTTGTAAACGCCATGCCTCAAAAATATGATAGCGTTATAGCTCGAGGAGGCGCAGACTTATCTGGTGGACAGCGTCAAAGACTTTCCATAGCCAGGACCCTTATGATAAATCCTAAAATTCTTATCTTAGATGATTCTACCAGTGCCGTTGATGTGGCCACCGAAGCCCGCATCCAGGACTCTATACGGGACTTAATGAAGGGCACAACCCAGATCATAGTGGCCCAGCGTATAAGTGCAGTTATCACCGCAGACAAAATAGTGTTAATGGATAACGGTGAAATAACTGCCGTAGGAAGTCATGAAGAACTTTTAGAGTCTAACAAACTCTATCATGATATATATGCTTCTCAGTTTGGTGTTGAAGTTCAGGGACAGGGGGTGGTAATGAACAACAATAACAAAGAAGCAAAACCTAAAGGCATGATGACCAATTTAAAGAGACTTCTAGGTTATCTCACCCGTTACAAGGTTCGTTTCACGTTGATGATTGCCATTATGCTGGGATATTCCATCATGCTAGCCATCATCCCCACCATATCCGGAGTACTTATGAACATTCTTTCCGGAAGTTCAG
>MVQY01000013.1 GCA_002067325.1 Methanobacterium sp. PtaU1.Bin097 | reverse complement strand
TAGGCCTGGCTAAAAGGTTAATTGCCGGTAACTATATAAAAAAGGATACATCATCATTTAATAGGAGTAAGTCCCCAGTCCAAATGGTTGTCCGGGAGAAAGAAATAATCGGCGCATACATGAACAGATATTATGTGAGTATTGGACATAAAATCACCCTTAAGACAGCTTTAGAACTTGTAAAAACGGCAAGTATCTATAAAACACCCGAACCAATACGGCAAGCTCATATACTGGCAACAAAGGTATTTAAAGATATAATAAATGGTAAAAGTGTTTGATATGAAGATATTAGGATTTGTAATTTCTGGAACCAGAAAGGGCGGCTATTTCATATCCCAAAAATTTTACAATGAACAGTTCGAGGAAAAACTGGGTTTTAAACCATTCCCTGGGACTTTGAACATCCAGATCCAGGAAGGAAACCTGGAACGGATAGCCAAGATTCCCAAAGAGGAAATAGGAACCATAAAAGGTAATGAAGATTTCGGTGATGTGAAATATATAAAGGCCAGTTTAAATGACCAGGTAAACGGAGCTATAGTGTTTCCAGTTAAAACTCAACATCCACAGGATATACTGGAATTTATAGCCAGTACAAATCTCAGAGAACAGTTAAACCTCGAAGACGGTGAACTGGTTGAACTGGATATCAAGGTAATCAAGGGTGAAGGATAAAGTATTTTTATTATGAGATAGTGTAATATTCCTTACAATCAAATTTTCTTTTATCGATCTTATTAAGATAAACAGGAGAATCTTTAATTTCAGACACGTAAGTGATAGAATGATAGACAAGGCAATCGAAGCATTTAAAAACGGTGAAATAGTCCTAATATTCGACGATGACAACCGGGAAAGGGAAACAGACATGATAATAGCTGCCGAGCACATGACACCCGAACATATGACTACCATCAGGAATGATGCCGGAGGTCTGGTATGCGTACCTTTATCTGCGGAAGTTTCCAATAAACTGAGCATACCTTTCATGACTGATATAATGGGGGAAGCAAGCCAAAAATTTCCAGTCCTGGCAGAATTATCACCGACCGATATACCATACGATGAAAAATCAGCTTTTTCCATAACCATAAACCATAGGAAAACATTCACCGGGATAACCGATAGTGACCGTGCCTGCACTATAAAAGAACTGGCTTTACTCTGTAAAAATGGGGACTATGCAGATTTAGGGAAGTATTTCCGTTCCCCAGGACATGTTACACTGCTGAGAGCTGCCGAGGGTCATGTCCTTAAAAGGAGAGGCCACACCGAACTTAGCATCGCCCTTGCTGAAATGGCTGGCACCACCCCGGTAGCCGTCTGCTGTGAAATGATGGACGATGAAACCAGGGGCTCCATGACCACTGATAAAGTTGAAAAATACGCAGAAAAACACAACCTGGTATTTTTAAGCGGTGCAGAAGTGGTGGAAGCCTATAAAGAATTTATTAATTCTAAATAATTCTTTTTCTTTTAATTTAATACTAACCCCCTATTTTTTTATATGTATCTTTAACTGGTAGAAAATAATAAAAACTTCCGAAAACATATATTACCATAGGTGAGTTGGTAATATGTTGGATATTGGTATAATTGGTCGAAAAAGTGATGATTACGAAACTAAGTTTTTAAATGAGCTGATTCCTGGTGAAGAAATTTCCGGGGAAATATATATTGGGGAAATCAAGAAAACTTCCATTGAAAGATCAGAATCGTACCAATTCTACGTGATCCTAACTGACAACGACGACCAGAGGAAATGGATTTGCAGCCTGGTAACCTCTTATTACCCAGAAACAGGTAATATATACGGAGAAAAAGGGGGGAGGGTTTATACTTTCATTGATACCTTAAATCATGTGATAAACAACGACCCCTTAAATGTGCAGGACAGTTACTCGGTGAACTTCAACACCTTCCGTGACGCAGTTAACGATAACGTATCCTCAGTCACGGTTAAGGCGGTGAGTCCACTAAATCCCCATGCAAAATACGTTAACCTGGCAGTTATCAGCGCGCAACTAACAGATGAAACAACCAGACGTAGGCCATCCAGCCTGGAAGATCTGGCCGATAAAAACGCGGTGATACGCATAGCCTACGCCAATATCCGGGGAAAAGCAAAAGAAATCACATTACAAAACGTGGCCGTTGAATTAAAATCCATGCAGGACCGGGATGAAATAACAGAACTCGAGTTTAAAAACGCCTTGAAGGAACTGGACGCTGTTAAACAGGGTTAAAATTTAATTCTAATTTTAGGATTACAAATTAAAAATTCTTATTTCAGGAGTTCTTATTTCAGGAGTATGATTTTAAAATATCCTCAAATGACAAATAATCACTGAAAACTGGTTTTTCAGCTATCTCCATTATCTTCTGGACATCCATATTATCCAGAACTGTTTTCATGGCGTGGAGGCAGAATTCTTCCAGCTTCATCTCCACCTCAGGGATGTTGCCCCGTGCTTCTATTCTTATCCGGGGGATTAACTCCACATAATCCACAACGATATTGTTAGCTATGTATTTCCGGGCGTTTTCTGCTATTTCATCGTCGTAAACCTTGTTTAAAATAACACCCTTAGTTTTAACCCCGAGTTTATCCAGCATCTTCACGTGACTGATAAGATCGATAGCCGCTGTTTCTATTCCTCCCTTATTACAAGGTGAAACAAGTAAAACCGG
>MVQY01000012.1 GCA_002067325.1 Methanobacterium sp. PtaU1.Bin097 | reverse complement strand
ACTTAAATGGTATGATGCAGAAGGTAACGTCATCGAACGATCATCATTGGCATGGAATACCAACGATGCTAAAGCAGGAGAATCCATTAAGTTTGATGCAATGTCATTTATACCAGAGGGTAGTACACCAGCAAAATTTGACTTATTAATCTTTGATTCTCCCTTTGGTGGTGGCGATGAATCAGATGCCATCTACAAAACTACACAAAACTTAAACTAAATTTTTAATTTTTTATTTCTTTTTTCAATAAGGGGGATTAATCAGTGAAAAATATCGTTTTAGTAGTAGATAATGTCATCATCGCCATGGTGATCAAGAAAAACCTGGAAAGTAATGGATATCTGGTCCCGTTTATCACCAACACCCTCAAGGAGATGTTAGAGGCGGATTATGAAATGGATCTGGTGATAATTGATATGGACTTCATCTCCCTGGACCAGATCGAGGAGGTTCAAATTCCCATCATATTTCTCACCAGCCAGAGTGAGTGCGAGATTGGCCAGGATGAAATATCCACCCTGCAGGTTACCTACGATTTCCTGTACAAACCCTTCACAGATGACGAACTTCTCGATAAGACCAGGCAAATACTGACACCTGAAACTAATAATTTATAGGAGGACTGAATATTATGGATAAAGTAATGGAAGAATATATATCAAACCTGGATTTAGGCCCAGTAACCGAATATGACGATATGACGGTTATACCCATCTTCTCCCCAATAACCGGACCAAACTACATGACCCTGAGGGAGGCCATGGAAAAGGACCTTCTACTCATCACCGAAGTAGATGAGGAAGGTAGTGTCGGTGAATTACTGGTGAAGAACCTGGCAGATATACCCGTTCTCCTCTTGGACGGGGAGGAAATCATCGAAGCCAAGCAGAACAGGGTATTGAATACCACCATACTGGTAGGTCCTGGGGAAGAAATTCCAATCCCGGTAAGCTGCACCGAACAGGGCAGATGGGCTTATAAATCAAGAAGATTCAGTGACTCTGACGATGTAGCTGCACACCGGGTGAGAAGAAGCAAATCAGCATCTGTAAAGGATTCACTTCGGCGTGAAGGCCAGTTCCGATCAGACCAGAGGGAAGTATGGAATGAGATATACTGCTTGTCCGTGGATGCTGAAGTTCACAGCAGCACCCAGGCCATGAAAGATGTCTACACATCCCGGGAAACAGATCTATCCAAGTATATGGAAGCATTCCCACATGTGGAAGACCAGAAGGGTGTCCTGGTCCTTATAAATGGTGAAATAGCCGGTTTAGAAGTGTTATCATCAGAGAAAGCATATAAATTACTGCATGATAAGCTGATTAGAAGCTATGCACTGGATGCTTTGTTATCCCCTGAAAAGGAGAAAGATGGAAAAGATGCTGTCCAGGAAGCTAAGGAGTTCATGGATAAAACGAAGAAGACAGAGGAAAGCAGGCATAAATCAGTGGGGCACGGCTGCGACCACCGGTTCACTGGAGATAAACTGGTCGGTTCATCACTAACTGTTAAGGATAAGGTTATACACAGTGTGTTCTTTAATCTGGCCTAGGTTTAACCCCAGTACGCACTTGGAGCGAACGATAAAATAAAAGTTATAATAAGAAGCAAGATAACTATTATCACAATACTAATTAGTAAAATCCTTTTAGGACCTTTTTCAGTGGTCTGGCAACTTGTGTCTGGATTTGTTATGTCAAGACAAGCTTCTACCTCATCTAATAATGAGGCTCCACATTTCTGGCAAACCTGGGCGTTTTCAGGGTTTGATTCTCCACAGTTAGGACATTTGATTTCACTCAACTAAACACCGTTTATATTCTGTTGATTCTCAAATTTAATACTTCCCGCAAACCCACAGTCAGATAAAGTCTTTAAGCTTGAAGCTTAGAATCAATATTATACAATTATATGTAGGGGATATCCTTGTTAACTCGAAGGCATTTACAAATTACAATAATTATCATGGTGCTAATCCTATCCACGCTTCCCTCTGCCGTGGCTTGGACATGGAAAACCCACGCTGATATAGCGGAGGCCGTATACTGGGGACTGCCACCAGATGTCCAGAAGAATTTAAACCTGGAGATCATGAAAAACGCATCCAATGAGCCCGACGAGGTATTTAAGGATTACAGACACCACAGCTACCCGAACAGCTACCAGAAAGCTAAGTCCTGGTTGGACAAGGGTAAAATTGCCTACGACCGGGGAGACTATGATGAGGCAAGCTTCGACTATGGTGTGGCCACCCATTACATCTCAGACTCCTTCGCCGCCCCGCATTGTGTAAGTAAAGAGGATTCCTCGGACCATTCCCGCTATGAAAACCGGGCCAAGAAACTGGTACCAGTCGCCACCTACAATAACAGTTTGGATCTAAACACCAGGATGCAGAATGGTTACAATCAGGGCAGTGAAAGCTGGACGCGTTGGTTAGAAACAGGTGACACTTCTATCATCCAAAGCAACCTTAACGATGGGACTTCAGCATCTTTGGTAGCTGTAAATGAGAGTATAAATGGTGATGCATCCCCTGATTTGTGGACTCAGATCTTGGACTTCGTCTGGAATTACGTGTTTGTAAGTCCGGGAACT
>MVQY01000011.1 GCA_002067325.1 Methanobacterium sp. PtaU1.Bin097 | reverse complement strand
ATATTATCAATAAATACTATTCTATTTAACTAGATTCAAATAAGGATAAACAATGTAAATTTTAAAGTTAAAAAACTCGTTTTAAATAAAGTTATCATTATAACTTTTTTTACTATAAAAAGATATCGAATTATTAAAAAAAAGATTAGGGATTAGAATATTCTAATAGGTTGATTAGAATATTCAATCACGTTGATTAGGGATTAGAATATTCAAGCAGGTTATCCATAAACCTGTATCCATCCCTTAAACCCTGGGAACCCTGTTTACCCCTTAATTCATCGTATGATGTAACGTCATCGCTTACACCTTTAGTAGAATACATGGCGTAGGGTACGGGGTCTTTGATGTGGGTTTTGAGGGTGATTGGTGTGGGGTGGTCTGGTAAAATGGAAAGAGAATAATCATCATCATATTCTGGCAGTTTGTCCAGGAGTTTCCCCAGGATCCTTTCATCTATCCTCTCTATGGCCTTTATCTTCTCCTCCACATCACCGGCGTGTGCCGCTTCATCAGGGGCTTCCACATGGATGAAGACCAGGTCATGGTCTTCCAGGGACTTAAGAGCGTACTTCGCCTTACCACAGTAATCAGTATCGTAGTAACCGGTGGCTCCCGGTACATAGATATTGGTCAGTCCCATATAAACACCCAGGCCCTTGATGAGATCCACTCCAGTGATGGTAGCTCCTTTAAGGCCATATCTATCTACAAATGGGTCCAGCTGTGGTTTAGGGCCCTGGCCCCATAACCAGATCATGTTGGCTGGTTTTTTACCTTCTTCCATCCTTTTAAGGTTGACTGGATGGTTCTGGAGTATCTCCCGGGACTCGTCCATTATCCGGTTAATCAGTTTGGCCCTTTCACGACTCGCTGGGCTTTCATCACCGGACTGGATGAGATGTTCCTTAATTGGTTCTCCCACAATATCATGGGGCGGAACGGCTTCCAGGGAGGCCATCTGATGATCTTCACTTACGAAGAGGTTCCGGTAACTGACACCCAGATAAAACTTCCCATATTCATAGAAGGACTGGTTCAGGGTTTCCACCAGTTCTGAGGACTCTTCGGTGGATACGTGGTCTGCGTTGAAGTTGGAAAGCAGTCCATCTTCCTGGTAGATGAAGTTGCAGCGGAAGGCCACATCACCATCCCCCAGTTCTGCTCCGATACTGGCCGCTTCCAGAGGGCCCCGGCCGGTGTAATACTTCTTTGGATCGTAGCCCATGATGGACATGTTGGCCACATCAGAACCAGGCTCCATACTATCCGGGATGGTCTTCAGGAGACCATTTACACCATTAGATGCTATGTAATCCATATTGGGGATTTGGGCTGTTTGTAAAGGTGTTTTACCCTTTAACTCTTCCAGGGGGTAGTCAGCCATTCCATCCCCTATTACTACTACGTATTTCATTTTTCTAATTCACCAGGTAAGTTCATAATAATAAAATAGTTCCCTAAGAATAAAGAAGTAAGTTATCTATAGTTAACTTGAACTTTTTCATTTAGATTCCAGATAATTGAAGTCTTCTTATTTAGTTTTCCAGATGCTTATCACATCACTTAAAATAGCGGAGGCCGTTTCTATGGAACCGGCTCCTTTACCCACCACGGTCACCTCATCGGCCAGGTCGGTTTTAAGGGTTGCCACATTGAGTGTTCCCTCCACAGCAAATGGAGAACCTTCCTTCACCAGCCGAGGTGATACTTCCAGGGAATCTGGTGAGACTTCACCGATGAGCTTGATCAGATACCCCTCTTTTTTTGCCAGGGAAATTGACTCGGGGGTTATCTGTGATATGCCCTTCACTTCCACATCTACATAGGTAACGTCCATCTTGAGAATGGAATTTGCAAGTATCACTACTTTACAGGCAGCGTCTTCTCCTTCAACATCCTGGGTAGGGTCGGTTTCTGCTATTCCCATCTCCTGGGCTTCATTTAAAGTCTGTTCATAGGATGATCCTTCATTGGCCATTCTGGAGAGGATATAATTAGTGGTACCGTTTAATATCCCGTAGATTGATTCTATTTTACATCCAGAGAGTGTTTCATGGGCAAAGTTTATAATGGGCATGGCCCCTCCAACAGATGCCTCATACTTAAACTTGACACCGTTATCCCTGGCTGTCCGGGCAAGTTCGCTGAACTTCAGTGCCAAAGGACCTTTATTGGATGTTACCACATCTTTACCATCACCCATGGCCTTCAGGATGTGTGATAGTGCTGGTTCTCCGTCTTCTATGTTGGTAGGGGTTACCTCTATCAGGCAATTGTATTCCACCATATCCAGAACTTCCAGTCCAGATACTCCTTCTTCACCGTACTCGGGATATTTTGAGACTTTGCCTGTGAGTTTTTTTGTCTCCAGGAGCAGTTTTAAGTCCAGTCCTTCTGGATTGATGGCCGCACCACTCCGGTCCAGGGCGGCGACTAGTTCCAGGTTCAGTCCATATTCTTCCTTTATCTCATCCCTTTTCATCTGGAATACACGGGCCACTCCCTGTCCCACGGAACCGAATCCCATTAAACATATTTTCAAAGAAATTCCTCCAG
>MVQY01000010.1 GCA_002067325.1 Methanobacterium sp. PtaU1.Bin097 | reverse complement strand
AATGCGGTCTTTCTGCTTTAATTCTGCCTGCAGATACTGGCATAAAAGGCACTGGCATTGATGAGAATCATAATACTCTTTTTGATGGATTAATTCTTTTTCCGGCTCAAGAGGGATTGTCTGCGTTGCCCAAACCTGGCCATGGGGATGGGGATTACTGCACCCCATCATGGCGCCTTTATTCTCGAAAATCTGGACATAAGAAATATCTTCCCGGGCACCCAGTTCCCGGTATTGTTCTGTCCATAAACCAATGACACGGCGGATGTCAGCCTCATCCATTTCTGCCATGGTCAAATCATGCCGGGGAGAATAACAAATCACCCGGCAAATACCTTTTTCACTCTGCGCCACCAGGAGACCGGATTCATCAAATTTCTCGGTGGGCGTATCGGTCAGCAGAGCGGCAAAATCATTTTGGAAAATGAAATTGTCTGTGTAGGCGGGATTTTGCTTACCCCCTGCCCGCTGGTTTCCAGGGCAAAGATAACATTGGGGGTCATAAGCAGGGCGATTTTCCGGAGCCCGACTTTCCACCTTCCCCTGCCAGGGGCGCTGCAGCCGATGGGGGCTCACCAGAACCCAATCGCCGGTCAGGGGATTATAACGCTTATGTGGATTTTGAAAAAAACTCACAATACGACCTCTTTCCTAAATCATTTGGATTGTCTCAACCGTTTGGTAATTCAATTATTTTAACGTATTTGGGAGCAGCAAGAAATCATTCCCTGCCGGAATACTTTTTATTTACAGAACATGGCGAGGAACGGAACAAGAAAGGGAACAATCAACGTGATAATTAATCCCTGAAAAAAAGCGATAAAAGCGTACTCAGCTCCCCCCACCCGGTTAATCAGAATCAAAGTAGAATCCATGGTAGTCGCCCCCCCCATGGCAATCCCGGGAACAGTTAACTTCAGCCGATGCAATAACGGGAAACAAAGCATGGTCAACATTTCCCTGATAACATTAGAGAGGAAAGCTAAAGCTCCCATTTCCGGCCCCATCCATTTATCCATCAACACCGAGGTCAAGGAATACCAGCCCAGTCCCCCTGTCAGGCACATACCTTTCATGAAAGGGAACCTTAACAGGAGAGTCGCCATAATCCCCCCGAGAAAAGAACCGATAACCACCGCTATCGGTAACGCCAGCATCTGAAACCCAACGGTTTTTAACCGTTTCCAGATATGGTTAATCCCCAAATCAATGCCGACTAAAAAAATCAACAACTCCAACAGCCACCAGGCAAGAGAATCAGCGCGGGAGATTACTTCAATTGAAACCATGCCTGACGCTCCCAGGAAAATACCGCTGACAATACAAACCAATATCTCCAGGGTAATCAGGATATCTTTCATTTCCGGCCCTTCCCGGGGAGTCTTCGCATGACGGCATACCCACCCAGCGCGCTGCCTAAAGTTGTCAGTAAGGCAAAGGTTAATCCCTTGAACCCGATGGATTTCAGATTCCCCATGACTTTGGGAGAGCTGCCTATTTTCAGCCCTAAAACAAATATCAAAGCAAATAACCCGATAAGCCCCAGCCAGCGTGAACCTTTCACCCAGGTTGCGTCAGGGTTTGCCTTATGCCCAATCCATAATCCAGCGCCAAGAATAGGAAACAAAATCAGGATATTCAGGATATCTTGCCAAGTCATGAATTCATTGATTCTTCCGGATAAAAAATAACAGGAGAGAAAGAAGCTCTCTCCCTGATAACCATAAATATTATATCCCTTTATATCGCCTGCTTCTATCTGCCAGTGTTTTTAGTATTTTCGGTCCCCAATATAAAAGTATAATGGCCCCCGACACTACGCCCTGTTTATGGTTCCCTTTGACAACCAGTCAATTAATCTCCATAAGATGGAGCTTTTTGAGTTTTGACAGCTGTCAAAACTCTGTAGGGAAGCTAGGGAGGGGAACCAACCTAAAGTCTGTCATCCCCCTGCATTTTTCCCTTGAGAATTAGTGATTTTCAATTCTCATAAACCAATCATGTTTTATCGATTGGTTAGGGAGCTCCTGTAAACTACAGGCAAGTCTATCCAAAAGAACCATCTTGGTAAGTCCGTGTTCTCTATTCTTTAAAAAACCATTAAATCTGCTTGCTCTCAGAAGCATGAGAGCAGGCGAAGGCGGGTTCGTGGTAAAAAGAAGCAAAAGAACCCACCCTTTCAAATTTACGGAGGCCCTTTGACAGCTGTCAAAGGGTTATCGTTTTTAAGGGTTGCATCCCTATCAGAAACAGAATCCTCCGGTTCAGGGTTAACGGCATCGTTCTCTGAACCAGCTTCATCAACAGGGGTTTCTTCCCCATTCTCTGTTTCTGCCTCGGTCCTCTTCACCATCTCTTCCTGAAACCGGGATGCCAACTCAGCGAGGTATTGGGAGACATTCAGAGCAAGCTCAGAGAGAATCTGCAGGGTATTATCCCCCAGAAAAGAAGGGTTGATTTGATTTTCCGTGGTCATCTTTTCCAACTGGGGCTGCATCGAGATAACCTTTAAGACTATAGACCGATGAGGTTCTGGCAGTTTCCCGATATCCAGCATAAAAGGGCTGGGTTTGGGGAAATTAAAAGCAGTGGTTTTTACCGAAGCCATCTTTCGAGTAGAAGAAGAGCTCTTAGATTTAACCAGGTTATTCCGTTCTGACTGTTGGGATAATGCCTCCCGATAATAGAGTTCCCCTGATTTAACTTGGTTTTTTAGATCCTCATCCAGCCCAGTAAGCTGCAGAAACCGGTGAATATCGGTAGGGTGTTTCTGCAGCAGCCTACCGGTCTCCTTATAAAACTCCTCAGAGAGGGTATTATTCTCCAGTTTCCCATGCAATGTTTCCCAAGCAATTTTCCGCTGTAATACCAATTCTGAAAGTTCCAGGGGGCTGTAATTGATGCGTTCCATATTCTCATGGATGGCCATATCTAAAGCCTGGAGAGTGTTTTCTGGTGTATGCAGAATCACCGGGATTTCGGCCCAGCCCAGCTCTGAGGCAGCCTTATACCGCCGATAGCCGGCAAGGAGTTCATAAGGATAAGAAAGATTTTCTGGAGTAGCTTTAACCAATACCGGCTCCAGCATGCCTGCTGATTGCAGGCTGAGTTTGAGCGACTCTAAAGAGTTCATATTTCTCCTGATGCGGGTATCGGGAACATAGATTTGATTCAGGTTCACTTTCATGGCTGACTGCCTTTCTTCTAATTAAGTTTGACAGTCAACACTTTGTCATTCTTGTTGAAAAGAGGGGTGTCAGTAAGTTTATAGAAAAGAATGACATTGTATTATAAAAAATCACAATAACAGACATTGATATTAGCAGCATAAAAAAACCGGGCCATGTGAATTCACAGCCCGGGATGAATAAATAAGCATATTCGTTCAAGCTCTAAGTTTTTTTAAAGCTTTTTCAAATTTGTAATGCCATTGGCTCAGATACCCGATTAAAGTCCGGGTATCGTTTATCAGCCTTCTGAGAGTTGAAGCCTGAAGTTGAGCAAGATTAACTTTAGATTGGGCATTACTTTGCAGACCTAATTTAGCCGAGAGAATATTAGTTAAGAAAGGGGCTTTCTGCTGGATATCAAGCAATTGGCAATATAATTGTTTCCGAGGTTGAGATCTCTTCTTTTTAGGAGAGCTAATATTACGCTCAGCTTGAATTGCCCATGCCTCACAAAAGCTATGGTCTCCGGATAAGACTTTACCTTTCAAATCAAGGTCTAGGCCAGAAAGAGATAGTATATCTCTGATTTCTTCAGCGGATTTCCCTAATAAAACCCCGTTTCGACACAAAATGATTCAGGAACAACAGGTAAGGCAACAGCATGAGATGAATTTTGGTTCCAAAGCCGGTAGCGATACAGAATCAACTCATAAGAATAGGGGGGATTGCCATGAATTTTCTTAACCCGGACTGGTTCCAGCATCCCCAAATTCTTGATACTTTCTTTCAAGATATCCAGGGACTCAGTCATTCTTAACTCGCTGAATCTTGCATATCCATCAACCGGTACTCTGATTAATGCCAGTTCAATTTTCAAAAGAATCACCTCCTTTTACTAAATTTATTCAATAAAATGAGTCTGGCATTAAAAAAACAGTAAGGAATGTCAACTATTAATTAGAAAGGAATCACAAGAGTGAAGGTATAATATTAAACGAGTAATAATAACAATAATTTATTACACCCAGGCAAAAAGATCCTTTGCTTTACAGCAAAATTATTTAGATTTGATTAATATTGGAAAAAACAGTATTCTTTTATATGAAAAGTAATATTTCAGGTATATATGAATATGAATCAACCAAAATCCGACTATATCAAACTGTTCATCATCTGGGGAATCGTTTTTACAGGTTTCCTCGTTGCCATTTTTATGGGGCCTTCTTACCTGAAGAACCTGGTGTCCAAGGATCCACACAGCTATTTCCTGCAAGGAGACCAATATTATCGAGAAGGGAATTATCATCAAGCAATTGCATATTTTAATAAAGCAATTGAGTTAAAACCTAACGATTTAAATTATAATAAAAGTTTAGGTATGGCTTATCAGAAGAATAATCAATTTGATAAAGCCATTGGTGTTTTTTCTGTGATTTTAAAAATAGAACCCAAAAACCAAGATTTGTGGAATCTTTTAGCATGGAGTTACTACAATAAATCTGATTATTCCAATGCCTTGGTATGCTGGGAAAAACTGGCAGAAATCGCACCCCAGGCCAGCCAGGGATTCAGCGGGATGGCCAGGGTCTATTCCACCCAGCGCCAATGGAAGAAAGCTATTCCTAATTACGAGAAAGCCGTTGCGATTACCCCGTCAGACTGGAATTCCTATTATGAGAAAGGGCTTTGCTATCTTTCCCTGGATAACAACAGCCAAGCAGTTAAAGATTTTACTAAGGTCATCGAAATCAATCCCAAACACGATGATTCTTATTACCGGCTGGGTTTGATTGAAATCACTAATAAAAACTGGGATAAAGCTGTTGGCTGGCTGGATAAAGCCCATGAATTAGCCCCGCAAAACCAGTATTATATCCGGGATTTGGCAACCGCCTATATCCATAGGAATAAGGGTAATGACAAACAAAAAGCCCAGAGCCTGCTGAAAGATTTGTTAAAGAAAAACCCCAATGATATAGATGCATTAAATCGCCTTAAACAGCTGACTTCCCAATAATCAACTCCAACTTGATACCAGAACATACTATTTTATGTTTAATGAAATAAAACAACTGGGAAAACAAACATTCATCTACGGATTAGGATCTGTCGCCTCCAGTGCTATCAATTTTATACTCTTACCGGTATATACAAGAATCTTAACACCAAAAGATTATGGCGTTTTAGATTTATTGACATCATTCAATAGTATTTTAGGAATTATTATTTCGGCTGGAATTGGAACAGCATTATTCAAGGTTTATTATAAAGATTGTAATACCGAAGAAGAAAGAAAATTAACAGTCAGTACAGCGTTAATATTTTTAATGTCAGTCAGTTTTTTGTTCTTTTTTATAATCCAATTTTTCGCCAATTATTTATCCATCTTATTACTCAATGACCGCCAATATTCTCAAATTGTATTTCTTGCATCCCTAAGTTTAATGTTTGATGTACTGAATACAATCCCTCTTTCAGTTTATCGGGCAAAAGAAAAACCTTACCATTACATTATGATTTCATTTTCAAAATTATTACTAAATATCCTGCTATGTATCTACTTCATAATCATAGTAAAATTAGGTGTATTAGGAGTAATATTGTCCAATTTAATATCGGCATTATCTGTTGACGTTCTTTTTATTCCATATATGTTTAAGTTATACGGGTGTTATTTCTCAAAAAAGCATCTTTATAAATTATTATATTTTGGACTTCCTTTTATTCCTGGTGGTATTTGCACTTGGATAATAGGTAACTCAAACAGATATTTCATTAATCATTTCTTAAATTTAAGCCAAACAGGTATTTATGCTTTTGGCAATAAACTAGGCATGATTATTGGTATTCTTTTGGTTAATCCATTTCAAATTGCTTGGCCTCCTATTTTATTTAAACTGTCAAACAGGGAAGATAACAAACTTTTATATAGTAAAATATTCCAAGCCTATTTATTGATATTAATTCTTGTTGGTTTAGCAATATCTCTTTTCTCAAATAGCATTGTTTCAATCATCGCTTCCTCTGCTTTTCATGAATCATATAAATTAATTCCGTTTATAATCATCTCCAATATTTTTCTGGGATTACAAACTATTATAGTAACAGGCTTATGGCTTAAGAATAAAGTATATATAACATCAAATATTATTTTATTGGTTTCAGCGATCAACATTTTACTAAATTACATATTGATATCCAAGTACGGACTTGTAGGTGCAGCTGTAACATCAATTATTTCAAACGGTATTTTGTTCTTTTTAACTTATTTATTTTCAAATAAATATTATCCTATTCAATATTTTAATTATAAATCTATGTACTTGATTATTATCGCGGTTAGTGTTCTTGTGTTAAACTATGTCATTACTCCTTTACCTAATATAATATATGATATTATTTTACGTTTTATCATTTTCTTTACTTCATTATTGATCTTATTTTATTTAAGAATCATCAATCCTTTTATAATAAAAACATTACTTATAGATTTCAAGAATAACAGATAAAAAAATATGAATACTGATAAAAATAAATGGTTTTCTATTAGTAACCAAACCACAATAGAGCAATTGTTTAAAAATTATAATAATCCTAGTATTTTCCAAAAAGATTTAATAAATTGCATAATTCAATATAGTAAAAAATACTGCATGGAAGATCCTAATATTATTGAAGTCGGATCATCTTTTGGTATAACAACAGCCTTACTTCCCTGCAACTTTACTAAATACTTGCTAGATAATAATGGACAGGCTCTTAGATTATCAAAGATATTTTTCGATTCTCATAAAATAAAAGCTACTTTTATAGAAAGTGATTTCTTTTTATATAAAGATAATAATTCATTTTTCGACATTACTTTCAATGCTGGAGTAATAGAGCATTTTAATTTTAAACAAAGAATAGCTTTTATTGAAAATATGGTTCGCATAACAAAAAAAGGGGGGTTAATTATAATTGGTATACCAAATCATTACTCTTTTCCTTATCGATTGGGATATCTTTATAAATTAGTAAGGAAACAATGGCCTTATCCTAAAGAATATCGTATTAGAGATATTAATTCGGAATTATCTATCATAAATTCCTCTATAGAATTAATTGACACAATAATATTATCTAAATCACTTATATACAGTAATTTACCAAGACCTTTTAAAAGCATAATAATGAAACTGGATAACTTTTTTGCATACCAAGGATATTTAAAAGTATTTATTCTTTTAAAAAAACAATAAATATGCGTTACTTAATCTTGACTATTAGGTATGGACAACCAGGTTCTTCTTCTTCAGCCTTTATCGAAACAAGAGTAAATGAATTAATTTTAGCAGGGCATGATATAACAATTATTACCCAATATCAATCACAAAAAGATATTAATAAAAGCATCGATATCATAGTTTTAAATTCTTTAATTAATACATTATTAACATCAATATTTAATAAAATCGAAAGAATCATTTTAAAGTATATACAGCTTTATCACACATTTCATAACAAATCAGCCTACTGGAAATGGCACTATTTAGTATATAAATATTTAATTAAATCAAAAGTAAATTTGAATAATTTCGATTTTATATATAGTACAGGAGGCTCCCCAGTAGTTCATATAGCAGCTTACGAAATAGCTAACAAATACAAAGTCAAGTGGATAGCAGAACTCCAAGATCCCCTAATTTTTGAAGGTCTTTGTCCTCCTAGTTATTTATTATCTAGACACGATTACAAAATGCTGTCTTATACGGAAGAATTATTAAAAAATGCTGATGCCATTATTTGCCTAACAAAAGCATGTAGGGATTATTATAAAAAAAGGTTAAACACGAACAAAGTTTATTATATTTATCCAGGATCAAATATTAAAAGCAAAAGAGAGAGAGCATCAATCAGGAAAATTACCACATCAAAATTAGTTTTAATTCATACAGGATCATTAACTGGGACAAGAAACATTGCAGTATTATTAAAAGTTATTCAAGATTATAATTTCCAAGATAATATCCAGATTAACTTAGCAGGTTGGATAAATGATAGTATTTATAAGGAAATAAGTAATAATAAAATGGTCTCATTTCTTGGAATGTTAGATACAAATAAAATGATAGAAGAGATATATAACGCTGATGCAGCATTGGTTATTCAACATAAAGAACCTATTTCGGCTTTAACAATTCCGGGGAAATTTTATGAATACCTATCTTTAGGCGTACCGATAATATTCTTAGGCTATAAAAATAAAGAGGCTGAATACAATTCAACTATTTTAAATTACTATTACGCTGATCAAGATTCCCCTAAAGACATTTATAACTTATTAGTTAATATTTTTCGTAATAAGGATAAATTAAAAATTCCTTTACCAATAGCATCGAAAAAAGCTGCAGAACAATTTATAAAATTGAGTAACTCATTAAAATAAAATATTCTGATATTAATATACTAGTAATATTTACATAAATATTTATAAATCATAAAGCAATATTTTAAAAATATATGTGGAGAATAATTCATGGTATTAAAAAAGACTATTTGTATTGTTGGATTAGGATACATAGGGTTACCAACGGCCAGTATTTTAGCGACCAAGGGGCATCAAATAATTGGGGTTGATGTCAACGATAATATTATTAACTGTGTAAAAAATGGCCATTCTCCTGTCTGTGAACCCGATTTAGACCTGCTTATCAAAGCCGCGGTCAACAGCGGAAATCTCACGGTTCACAAGACCCCATCCCCAGCAGATGCCTTCATCATCTGTGTCCCGACTCCTTTTCTGGACAATAAAGAGGCGGATTTATCTTTTGTGGAGAAGGCAGGAGAAAGCATTTTACCCTACTTAAAAAAAGGGGACCTAGTCATATTGGAATCCACCGTGCCTCCCGGCACAACTGCCGGTTTGCTGGCAAAAGTCATCTCCAGGAGCGGATTAAAAGTTGGGGAAGATATTTATGTTGCATTTTGCCCCGAAAGAGTCCTTCCCGGCAGGATCTTAATTGAATTAGTCAGCAATGACCGGATTGTTGGAGGAATAAACCCCATTTCCGCCGAAAAAGCCAAGGAGATATATTCATCTTTTGTGGAAGGGAATATTTTCCTGACCGATGCCACGACAGCCGAGATGTCAAAATTAGTCGAGAATTCCTACCGGGATGTTAACATTGCTTTTGCCAATGAGCTCCGGAAAATATGTGATTATATGGGAATTGATGTTTGGGAAGTGATTTCTCTGGCCAATCGGCATCCTAGGGTCAATATCTTAAATCCCGGCCCCGGCGTAGGAGGGCATTGCATCGCCGTGGATCCCTGGTTTATTGTCCAAATCAACCCAACCCTTACCCCGCTTATCACAGCGGCCAGAAATGTAAATGATTCGATGCCGGATTATATAACAGGATTAATCAACAATCGATTTAAACAGGATAAACCCGAAGATGTGACCATTGCGGTTTTAGGCCTCACTTACAAAGCCGATGTGGATGACCTGAGAGAAAGCCCCGCTTTGCATATCACCCAAAAACTTATCGCTCAAGGATATAATGTTAAGATCAATGAACCTCACGCCCATATTGAAAAACTGGGCTTTACTTCAATCCCTTTGGATACCATTTTCAATAAAGTTCAAGCGGTTATTTTGCTGGTAAATCATTCTATCTATAAAATCATTGACCCTGAATCTTTATTAAAACAGAATCCCAATTGTTTTATCCTTGATACCAGGGGGATTTGGAAAAAGTAAAAGGGGCCCTCTGCAACTTCGGATGGGGAACCAGTTCCTGACGTTTATGATTGGTTCGATTTAATCCCTCAGAAATCATAATGTTATGATGTGCACTTTTAAAAACAGGATAATTCTATAAATCATCATCACTAATTTGAAGGTAATATTAAAATAATCCCATGAAAAATGTCTTAATGATATCTTTTTTCGCTCCCCCGGCTAATGCTGTCGCCACTCATCGAATAGCCGGTTTTGCCCGTTTTCTTACTGAGTTCGGATGGAAACCAACTCTTCTGACAGCAAAGCCCCAATATTACCAGGCTATTGATAATGAGTTATTAAGCGTTATCCCTCCCGAAGTCCAAATATATCGCACCGATATGATAGGGCGAAAATATTCCCATTCCGGAACTCCGGCAGGAAACCTGCAGAAAAAACCTTCCCTGATAAAAAAGTGTCTGGTTCCGGCAATAAAGACAGTTATTCGGCATATTGCTTTCCCCGATGAATATGTCGGCTGGGTGCCCTATGCCTGTAAAGAAACTCAAAGAATCCTGGCTAAGGGGCAATGGGATGCGATATATACTACCGGAGGTCCCTTTTCCAGCATGGAGATTGGATACAGGCTGAAAAAACATACCCGGTTGCCCTGGGTTGTGGATTTCAGGGATCCCTGGGCACATAACCCCTACTGGAAAGGTCCCCATTACCATCAGAAATTGAATGAGAGACTGGAATCCAAGACAGTTAACGCTTGCGACAGAGTCATCGTAACAACACAAAGCATCGAAAAACTGTACCGGGATTGTTATCCTGCTATCCCGGCAGAGAAATTTGTCACTATTACGAATGGTTATGACCCTGATTTATTTGAAAATCTAAATATAGCCGAGACCTCAGGCAATAAATTCATACTCACCCACGCGGGCTGGTTTTATGGACCGCGAAAACCTGATTACCTGTTAAAAGCCCTTCGCTTAATGCTGGATACACACCCGGAAATTCCACCTTCAGATATCTTGGTAAGATTTATTGGGAATATTCCCCCTGAACTATCTATCCTGATTGCTCAACTAGGATTACAGAATAATATAGAGTTGGCAGGAGTCATCAGCCATAAACAAACTTTATCTTATTTAAAACAATCCAGCGTTTTGGTTTTAATCGGGGGCAGTGAAGAAAAAAACGAACATTTGTTTATCCCAGCAAAGCTATTCGAATATATGCTCACCCAGCGGCCAATTCTGGGATTAGTAAATCCTGGCGAAGCGACTGAAATCATCAGGAAAGGCAATATGGGGGAATCGGTGCTGCCTACTAATATTCCAGGCATTTCTGATAAAATCTACAAAATGTACGTTGCCCATAAAAACAACCAAAATGTCTATCATCCAGATAAGGAGTTTATCTCCCGATTTAACCGGAGAGAGCTTTCCCGGCAATTAGCAGCAGAATTCACCAAGTTATGCCCATAGTAGTTTGCAAACATATGAACATGAAATCGAATGAGAATCAAGCAGAAAACCATATGTTCAATCAGCTAAGGAAATACATTCCGCTCCTTTTCTTAGCGATCTTGTTATTATCCACAACAATAATCACTATCCTGTTGAGCAAGCCTTCATTAATGGCCGGATTCCTCGGATTTATCATATTTATCGGATGCTTACCTTTTATCGTAAACCGACCCCATTACCTGCTTTATATCATGGCAGGGGTCATTCCTTTGGGCTTTTTTTCACGGATTATCACTTATTTGACCGTTCTGCCCATTCTGGGGATGCTCCTGGGCCTTCTGTGGACAATCAGTTATTTACTCAAGAATACAACTATTACGCCTGCCAGGGAATACTGGCATCTATTTTTGCTGGCCATATTAATGACAGCCAGCTCCATTGCTGGTCTGGATACTGCCAACAGCGCCTGGTATATGAAAACCATGCTGCAGCTGTTTATCTTCACCTTTTTGATTATCAATTTAATTGATACGCCTGCAAAACTGGAACAGCTGGGCTGGGTTGTTTTGTTAAGCAATGCTTTCGCAGCTTCTATTGTGCTTATTGATAAAACAGACCTTTTGCCTTTCAAGTTCACAGGAGAGCAAGTATATGGATATATGGCGCTGAGCAGGGAAACCGGAACGGCAGCGGATCCTAATTACTTCGCCATGCAATTATCAGTCGGGTTGGGATTTGCCCTGGGAGTTTTGCTTTATTCTTCAAAGTCGCTGGCAATTAAGCTTATTGCCAGCTGCATGTTTTTCATTTTCCTTTTCGGCCTGCTCACAACTTATTCCATTGGTGCAATGATTGGGGTAGGCGCCTTATTTTTCTTTATCATTCTCCGCAGCAAAAGAATACAACGTGCCCATAAATGTTTAATTTTCTTCTTTGTTATCCTTTTGATGGGCGGGATAATCCTGTTCTCCTCTTTCCGGGAGAGGATCGGGTCTGAGATTCAATTGGCTAAAAAAGGGGAAGTATGGCAGTTAGGTTCTGAAAGAGTATTAACCTGGACAGCCAGTGCCAACACAGCCCTGCACAACCCTTTTTTAGGAGTCGGCATTGGCAACAGTTCTGCTGTAGCCAAAGATTATGACCCATTTGGAATCATTAAATTATTAGAAAACACCGAAAAAGGCGCCCATAACATGTATATATCCTTTGCTGCCGACAACGGTTTTATCGCTCTTTTCATTTTTATTCTATTGATTAGCAGCGCATATCGCCACCTTTCCAGGGTTATCACCAAAATCAGCCCGGATAATGTTACACAATTATACATTTACCTTTCTACCCTGGCGGTTTTATTCAGTCTGATAATCCAAAACTTTTTCCTGGATGGCTGGCTGGATAAAAACCTCTGGCTGATTTTAGGAATGAGTATTGCGACGGCCAAGATTTACGCATCTTCTCAGTCTAGACCGGAAAAAGAAAACTAATCTATCCTCACCCTGTTATCAAGCCCTTTGCGAGGATATACATGATGAATGGGCAATAAAATCGTTCAGTATTTATCCATGTTATAATTTCCCATATTTTGGAATCTCTGCTAAATAGATAATGATTACAACGAATAATAATTGTTCTTACGATAAAGCTTATTATGAACGATACCACCAGGGAAGGTTTATTCCCCGGGGTGATAAACCCATCCTTTATAAACGATGGATTAAATATTTCAGCAAAACTACACCAGCTGCCAAAACATTTCTGGATATCGGATGTGGCGAAGGTTATTTTTGCCACCCTTCCAGCCCCTATTTTCAAACGATCGGGATTGATATCTCCCAGGAAGCCCTCAAC
>MVQY01000009.1 GCA_002067325.1 Methanobacterium sp. PtaU1.Bin097 | reverse complement strand
TATACTGATGGTGTGATTAATTATGCCTTTGATGGTTATTTACCGGTAAGGGAATATTTATTTAGTGTTTCTAATGGAACTATTAATCCTGTATCTGGTAATTTGACCGATAGTGTTGTGAATGCGGTGTTTAATGCGAGTAGTTATGGTAATTACACGGTGAATGCGACTGTTGATAATCAGACTGTGAGTTGTGTTTTTGAGTTGTTCCAGGTGAATAGTACTACCACGGTTAATTTATCGAATTCCACGGGTAAAGTGGGAAATAAGGTGGTCATTACTGTGGATGTTAAGGATGAAAATGGTGATCCTATAAATGATGGTGAGGTTGAGTTCTTTATTGGAAACACGTCTATAGGTAAGGTTCAGGTTGTAGATGGTAAGGCTGTTAAGGAGTGGGTTGTTGATGGTGATAGTGGTGAGTATGAGATTAATGCCCGGTATCTTGGATCTGAAGCTTACCTACCATCGGATAACTATGCAGTTTTCCTGTTGGACGCGGTTGCTCCGGTGCCTAATGCAGATGTAAAAAGTGGTTTGTATAATACCACGAAAAAGGTGACTTTAACTGCTACTGATAATCAGGATTCCAGTCCTAAAATCTACTATACCACTGATGGCACCACACCCACCACTGAAAGTACATTTTATAAAGGTTCTATTAGTATTAGTAAAACAACTATATTGAAGTTCATTGCCGTGGATAGTGCGGGTAATGTTAGTCCAGTGCAGACTGAGGCTTACACCATAGACACTGCTAAACCCACCATCACTTCAATTGACCCAGCCAATGGTACAACTAAAGTATCTGCAAGTAAAATCATTAAGGTCACCTTCAGTGAAACCATCAAAGCAGGCAGTAACTTCTGGGTGGATCTTAAAAATAGCAGCGGTAAAGCGGTGCCGTTCAATTATTCCATTAGTGGTAAGGTTTTAACCATCGATCCGAAGAGTAACCTGGCTGAGTCACTTTACACCTTATGTATTCATACTGGTGCGGTGACTGATCTGGCTGGTAACCCAGTAGCAGTGATGTCAACCAAATTCAGCGTAGGAAACCCACCTACCATAACCAGTACCAACCCGGCCAACAACAAGGTGATCAATACGGCTAATAAGGCGATAGTGATCACTTTTAGTGAGAATATCAAGGCTGGTAGTGTGTTTACTAGTATCAAAGTCACCAACCCTGACGGAGTATCGGTAAAACCATTATACAAAGTAATAAACGGTAAAACTCTAACCCTGACACGTAATGGTTACTATATAAATGGACTGACTTACACCATCACTCTACCCACAGGTAGCATCACTGACACAGCAGGCAACACCATCAACACCTACACCAGCAAATTCAAAGTGGACACCACCAAACCCACCATAACCAGTGTTAACCCAGCCAACAACAAGGTAATTAACGTGGCCAATAAAGTATTGGTGATCACTTTTAGTGAGAATATCAAGGCTGGTAGTGCGTTTACTAGTATCAAAGTCACCAACCCTGACGGAGTATCGGTAAAACCATTATACAAAGTAATAAACGGTAAAACTCTAACCCTGACACGTAATGGTTACTATATAAATGGATTAACTTACACCATCACCTTACCCACAGGTAGCATCACTGACACAGCAGGCAACACACTAAAAACAGCATTCACCAGCAAATTCACCATCAGAAAAACATAAAATCCCTTTTTATTTATTTTTCTAATTCAGTAAATGATAAGCTTTAAATCTCCCTTTAATTGCAAACCATAGGTGTATTAAGTTGATAAAAATGGACAAAAGACATATAATTCTGCTTTCTATTTTAATCCTTATCTGTTCAGTTAGTACTGTAAATGCTGTAAGTACAACTGATAATACATCTTCAAATACTACTCTCACCAGTAATTCAAGTGTCGATGGTAATTCAGTGGTGAAGTCTGTTACAGCCACTACTACTAATAGTATTTCCCGTGATGTTAAGGAAATTAAGATCACTGAGAAAAATTATTCTGATTACTTCAACGTTTACACTGGTCAAATATTGTCTTCTGCGGATATCATTCCTGGTGACACTTTAAGGATTGGTAACGTTACGGATAAGGCTTTTATTATTGATCGTAGGCTTACAATAACCACGATTAGTGACGGTGATCAGATAACCAACGGTGTGATACGCTTAATAGCTGGTAGTGATGGTTCTATTATTACAGGACTTAAAATAAGGAATAATAAGGTAGTTTATACGGTCAATGGCATTTCAGGCTTGATTTTAGATGGTATTCGCTTGACTAATTCCAGTTACAATACAATTTCCTACAATGACGTGGAACTATCCTATTTAGAGGGTGCATACGTCATGCCCATGGACTGGTCAAATCACAATACCATAGTATACAACCGGCTTTCCAGCGGCTTGACAGTTTGCATGCCCATGAGCGAATCTCATTACAATAATATATCCTATAATCATTTAGAAGTGAGAGGTGCAAAGTGGGGGGTGGTTGGTAATATCATTTATTTCAACCCCTATGGACATGCTAACTATGGATCTGGCTTATGTGTGGGTAATTATATATCAAACAACTATTTACATTCTGCAGTTATTAGTGAAATGATTATTGGTATGATGTTAACGTATAACAGTCATGATAATACCACTATTATTAATAACACTATTTCACATTTCTTTAATGGAATAGTTTTAGCGGGTAACAATACTGTAATTCAGGGGAACAGTTTTATAGATGATTCATATGATCATGCCATATCAGCAGTCGGCTCTAATGTTTTAATAGCAGATAATGTGATCGATGTTAAATCCGCTTTCGTAGGGATAGGAGGTGTAGGTTCTTCCAGGGGCTCAGTTACAATTAGGAACAATACCATAACGTTTAGTGAGGGTTGTAGTTATGGTATAGTTTCGGATAATTCTTGTAATGTGTATGGTAATATTATTAATCTCTTGAATTATGGTGTTGGTATTTTTGGTAGTGGTTCAATAACCAACAACACAGTTAATACTAATACGGACACTGCTATTGAAATAAACGGTAACAACACCGAAATAAAGGGAAATAAGGTAACGACTAAGTCTTACGGTATTTATATTGTTTCTCCAACTGTGAAGATTTATTTTAATTCTGTTATCGATAATAACATTGTCAGTAATCTTTATGGGATTTATTTGAGGGGTTTGATTTATAACACTACTATTTCTAGGAATGTTATCCGTACTAATGCTTCTGTGGGTATTTTCAAGGATATAACTGATGAATTTGGTGATGATAGTTCGGATAATACGATTAATGATGTTATCCATGATGCCACTGCTATCACGGTGGACGATTCTAATTTCTATGATTACTTTGATGAGGATGGAAATCTTCAATATAATTCCTTTAAGAAAGATGCAGTGATCATTTTAACTCATTTAACTAATAAAAAGTTGAAATTTAAGCGTAAAGTCACGTTGCTTAGTAATTATCTACCTAATTTATTGTGGGATGTGACTATTACGTTGTATCCTGATGCCAGTGGTTCCATAATCAAGGATTTCAGTTTCTACAACACGAATTTGAACGCCATAATTTTAGCACCGGGAACGAATAACATCACCATCAGCGGTAACAATATAACCCTCCTTTCCGATGCAAGTTATAAAGGCTCCCTGTCGGGTATTTTGGTATATGGTCCCTGTGAATACGTTAACATCCTCAAAAATAACATCTTCATAAACAGCCCTAAAGGTTATATCTATGGTATCAACGTTGTTTCCTATGATCAAACCACTTCACGTTTCGCCACCGACTTTTCCAAGTACTTCACCATAGCAAAAAACAGTATAATTCTAATAGGAGACAAACTGGCTGAGGGCATATACACCGATTCTTTGATCTACACTAACATCACTAATAACACCATAAACATCGTTGGTGGGTCTTATGGGTATGGTATTGCCACAGCCAATGTGATAGGTTCTTTACATGACTTGAATATCGCTGGCAATACTGTGTTGGTTAATGCGCGTGGCATGGTTTATTTGATTGAGTTACATATGAGCAACAACATTTCTGTAGCGGATAATTATCTTTCTGGTACAGGCAGCGGCGTCTATGGTATCAGTGCTTACCGGACCAACAACGTGACTATCAAGTCTAACCGGATTCATACGACAGGTGGTGATCTGAGTTTTACCGATCCAGGTAGTCTGGACGTGCTGGGTAAAGGTAACGCTGCTATCTACTTGACGGCTGATGCCTCTAACATTAATATTTTGCTTAACACGATTTATACCAACGCAGTAAAACAGATGATCTTTGATAAAGCATTAAATGTTACCCTGGCTCGGAACTCGTATGTCCTCGATGATGAGAATTTGCTGAATTATTTCACCAGCAGGTCAGATGGTGTTTTACTGGGTGGGGGGTTAGTTCAGGCTAAGGATACTTTACTCTTTGCTGATTTAAAGAAGTATTTTAGTCTGATTTTTGATATTCCCCTGACTTTAACTTCTTATATGGGTAGTAACGTTGTTAATGCCAGTTTAATTTTGAAGTCCGGAGCATCTAACTCAACTGTTAGTAATCTGATATTTGATTTGAATGGTAAAACAGCCATTACCTTAGTCGATACTTCTAATGTCATCGTTGCTAATAACACAATTCAAATTTCGAGCAATGCTGGTTCAAATGTTACCGCCATCCTAATTGCTGTTAACAGCATTTCTAACAAGATTCAAGGTAATATAATTGATATGACTGGTGGTTCCTCGTTACGTGGGATTAGCGTGTCAAATCATTATCAAAACAGGTATGGTAGAAGTTCCAAATCTAATTCAATTTCAGATAACACCATTAATATTAATTCAAGCTATTATGCCAACGGGATTTATGTGGCTATGGCTGATAACACGTTAATATTAAGGAATAAAATTACAGTGGTTTCTGAGAGAATAATCGGCGTTTTAATTGAGTACTCTAGTAGTTATCTTAGCTTCGGCACACTACAGACTAACAACACTCAAATTGTTAATAATACGATTAATGGTACCGGTGGTCTGGTTTATTTGATAGAGTCGATTGGAGCCCTTAACAACATAGTTAAAGGTAACATGCTCACTTCTAAATCTACCGTTTCTTATGGTTATGCTGGATTTGAAAGTAGTGGAGATCTAATTGAAAGCAACACCATACTGGTTAATGGTATTGGTAAATTTAAGGGTGATAAGATTTCTACAGGTCAAACGGGGGTGTACTACTCTGGTGGTTCATCGAGTAACCGGGTGATTGATAATTATATTGTTTCTGTTTATGTTCAGGGTGGTGATTACGCAGTTTACATTGCGGGCAATGTTATTGGTTTTAATGTGGTGGTTGATAATTATTTGATCAGTGATAACGGTGGTAAAACGGCTGATCGTGCGGTTTACGCGCTTTTTGATGTGGTGAGTAATAATACTCCGGTCTATATTTTTGTCTCACCTAAAGGCAGTGATACTACGGGTGATGGTTCGAAATTGAAACCTTTTAAGTCAATTGCTTATGCAATATCACAGGCTTATAACCGGGCGGTTATCTACCTTTTACAGGGAACCTATCATGAGAATGGCTTAAATATTGATAAGACAATCACCATTTCTGCTTTAGATGGTGAGGCGATCTTGAACGGTGATGGAAAACAGATGTTTTATATTGCCCTTATTGGGAATTTGACCATAAATGGTTTAAACATAACTAAGAGCGGAATTGCATTCGTAAATCACGGTAAACTAACAATCAATAACTCAAACATATCTCATAACACAGCCACTGATGAGGGAGGGGCTATACTTAATTATGGTGATCTGTCTTTAATTGGTTCTATTTTCTCGTATAACAGTGCATATACTGGTGGATCCATATCAAATTATGGGAATTTATCCATTTCTGGATGTAAAATGAATTATAATTCAGCAGTTCGTGGTGGAGTTATTTACAATAATGAAACAGGTTCTTTAAATATTTTCAATTCATCGTTTGAGCATAATTCTGTTACAGATAACGGTGGTGTTATTGATAATTATGGCGACTTGAAAGTATCTAAGTCTTTATTTAAATTGAACAGTGCCAAAAATGGTGGTGCCATTTTTAGTGATAGTATTAAATTCACCCTTTTAAATTCAACTTTCTGTTATAATGAAGCCAGCAATAATGGTGGTGCTGTTTCTGCGTCAATGGATGAGGGTGTTATTGACTGGTCTGTATTTAACAGGAACACTGCCACATCAGGCGGTGCTCTCATGCTTTCAGGTGGTGATATTAAGATTACTAATTCAGTGATAAGCAATAATACAGCTGCGTATTATGCTGGCCTTTATTATGAAGGAGAAGTTGAATGGGGCCATATTCTGTATCAACTGACCATCATTAATTGTGATTTGGAGAATAATGTTGCCATGGTACGAGGAGGTGCTTTTGGATTTGCAGATGCTAATGTGAAGATCTCTAATTCTAACATCGTCAATAATTTCGCACCGACTTATTCGACTATCTATGCTCCTAATTACAATATAAATATAGATGTCCGAGATAATTATTGGGGTTTGGGTGGGCCTGATGATTCTGTATGGAATACGAACAACATATTATTTAGGGACTGGTTAAAGGATAGATCTAATTGGGATGATGATGGTGAGCCTGTTCCTGAGCCTGAGCCTGTTCCTGATGATGACGATGAGCCGGGTTCTGGTTCTGGGCCAGGTTGGGGTCCGGGTACTGGCAGTGGTTTTGGTTTTGGCACTGGCACTGGTCCTAGTTTAATTGGTAGTGGCAGTGGTTCTGGTTCTGGTGGTTCTGGTTCTGGTAGTGGTTCTGGTGGCAGTGGCACTGGTTCCGGTACTGGCGGTAGTGGCACAGGTTCTGGTGGGGGTGGTTTGATTCCTGGTAATTCTGGTAATTCTCCTGTTCCAGGCGGTGATACTAATAGTACTGCTGTTTGGAATGATGTAGGTACTATTGGTATTACGGCTGCTTTAGGTTATGCTCAGGCTGGTGAGTCTGGTAGTTCCGGGAGTAGAGGTGGCAGTTCAGGTAAGGCTTATGAATTGGATGAAGAAAAAAATAGCAGGGGTGTGGAGGATTCAGACCTTTTAATGGGTTTGATTGCGGTTTTATTCTTCATGGTGCTGATAGCTGCAGGTTATCTACGTAACAGGAGATCAGGATAAAGAGCTTTGAAAAAATGGTGGTAGAGGGAGAGAGTTTTATATGTTTGGTAGAATACGGATACTAACGGTACTCGTTTTATTAGTATCATTGGTGTCTATGGGTGCGGTTAATGCTGCTTCGAATGATTCTGGAGTTTATGTGGCGGTTAATGGTAGTGATGAAGATGGAAATGGTACTGTAGATAATCCTTACCAGAGTTTAAAATCCGCGGTAAATGTTGCCAGTAATGGTTCAACCATTTACATATTTAAAGGCACATACTCTGGCTTAAAGAATAGTAAATTAACAATCGATAAAACTTTAATCATTTCATCTTGGGATGGTTTAGTTACACTGGATGGTGAAAACAGTTACAACTTTTTCGATGTAACTACCAGGGGTAATCTAACACTAAATGGATTAAAACTAATAAATGGGAATGATACTGATGATTTTAATAATGGAATTTTCACAGCTGGAGCCGTACGTAACTATGGGCAGTTAACCATTATCAATTCTAGCTTTAACAACAATAATGGATTTTTTGCGGGTGCTGTTTTAAATTACGGTAATTTGTCTGTATTAAATTCCGCCTTTAAATCAAACAATGCCATCAATTATGTTGGAGGAATTAGTAGCTTCAATTATGCAGGGGGAATTACTAACTTCGGAACAGCCAATATCCAGAACGGCCAATTCACCGATAATATTGGTGGTGCTGTACTTAATACGGGAAATACGACTGTAAACTCATCTAATTTTATTTCAAACGCGGTTCGTTGTGATAACTTCGATGACACTAAAAATTCATTAACTGTCCTAAATTCATCCTTTGAAAATGCAGCGCTGGCAATTACAAATAGTACTTTCTATATGTATAACTCTTCATTAAGTTCATCTTCAGTTAATTTTTATAGTAGTAATGCTACTATTATTGGATCATCATTTGGCTCATATCTATTCCTTTATTATAATAGCACTCTTAACATCAGCTATTCTGTATTAAGGGGTATTTATGCTTACGATAATAGTACTGCTCAAGCGTCCTATAATTGGTGGGGATCTAACAAAAAACCTGATTTTTATTCACCGAACATACTTGTTGATTATTGGATTATCATGACTTTTACTAGTAATCAGTCTCCTATTCCTTCTAAGACTGATGTTGTTGTTACTGCTGCTCTTAATAAGTATACTGATGGTACGAATGTTTATAGTTTGGGTGGTGATATGTATCTACCTTCACGTTACGTGAGTTTTGAAACCGACAATGGATTATTCTCCTCATCAGGAGGTTATTTAGTGAATAAATCTTATTCCACCAATTATTTGAATAATACGGAGGATACATGGATTTATGCTGCTATAGATAATCAAAAACTGAGATTAGTTGTGGGTACGGGATGGACTGACTACTCTATCTATGTTTCCAATGATGGAGATGATTACTACGGTGATGGATCTAAGAATAATCCTTATAAGACATTGCAAAAAGCGGTAAGTGTGGCTTTAAATGGGAATAAAATTTATCTTTTCGCTGGAAATTATACTGGATACTACAACACCGGTTTATATATAAACAAGTACCTTACTTTTAATTCTTTCAACGGTGGAGTATCACTCTACAGGCACTCCAACCTCAACCTCTTCAACATCACTGAATTCGGACAACTAAACTTAAACAACCTAAATATATACTCAGAAATGTCTTATAACGCGCTTTTAATTAATAACAATGGAGTTTTGGTTTTAGATGATTGTACAGTAGCCAATTCCACTGGATGTATAGGTGGTGATGGACTGACCAAGGTATATAACTCTAAATTTTATAAAATAATTGGACCCACCATCTACTCTACAAATATATTGATTGTTAATTCTTCTTTCACTAACATTACCCCTACACCTGCTAGTAACTACAACGATGAAATCATCCGATCTTATGGTGATTTAACTGTTATCAATTCAACTTTTAGTAATAGTTCCAGTACAATATATGGTAAAAAATTCATTGGATCAAGTGGTAATTTAACAGTTACTAATTCAACTTTTATTAACAACAAACTAACCACTCTCATATCTGGAGGATCTTTGATCTCTGGCTCAAAATTTATCAACAATATTGGAGCAGTGTTCGCTGCTACCGTTGAAAACTGCACGTTTGTTAACAATACAGGGCTTTATGTACAAGCCAGCACCATCAATAACTCTCTTTTCATGGATAATACTAGAGATGGGTCGATTGTTAAAACCGGCGGTGACATTTCTAACTCCACATTTATTAACAATTCAAATACAATTACAGTGGCTAATTATGAAGATTACACTGGTTACGGCATTGTTTTCACTGGCGGTAATTCGACCGTTACTCAGTGCATGTTTTTGAATAATTCTGCCCCCTACGGTGGAGCTATTTATAATGCTGGTGATTTGGTGGTTTCTTATTCTGTTTTTGTTAACAATACTGCCAAATATCTTGGTGATGAAGTGTATAATCGTATGGGCATTGCTTATCTACTTAAAAATTGGTGGGGTTCCAACAGCGGACCTGCTGGTGAGAAGGTTTACCGGTTTTTAGGGGATGTGTATGTGTATAATTGGGTTATAATGACTTTAACGGCTAATGGGGATGTTTTAAAGGCTTCTTTAAATAAGGTAACTGATTCTAATGGTATTATCCAGGATTTGGGTGGGATTTTACCTCCCAGAGAAGTGTTCTTTGGTGGTGAGGTTGATATTTCACCGAAAAAGACAGATTTAGTCAATAATCAAGCTTCGGCAACGATTATGTCGGGTTCTGATAAGGATTTCAGGGTTAATGCCACTATCGATAATCAGACTGTGGATTTAATGGTTAGAAATACCAGTACCATTATTGATGTTTCTAATGCTGCTTTTTATGGTAAAGGCAACGTTTACAGGATGGTTTTGCGTAATGTTAATGGTTATTTGATGTCTAATCAGACTTTGAAGGTTACCATCACTGATCAAAGTGGTAAGTCACAGGTATACACGTTAATTACCGATGGAAATGGTATGGCTACTCTTACTATTGATGATCCAGTGGGTGTTTATCGTGTATCTGTTGTTTATGGTGGTGACGGATATTTCCAGGGATCTAATGCTAATGCAACTATACAGGTTTTAACCGCGATAACTAAGATAATTAGTTATAATGAGACATTTTATGGTAAAGAGAACACCTATTATGCGACTTTGTATGATGTTAATGGTAAAGGAGTACCTGGCCAGAAATTAGTTTTCATTATTTTTAATGGTAAGCAATCCAAGACTTACACCAGCGTCACTGATAATAGTGGTCGTGCTGGTTTATCTACTGCTGATTTTGCTCAGGGTAAGTATACTGTTAAGGTGAGTTATGCGGGTAATAGTTGGTATGGATCCAGTAGCAGCACATCTAGTTTTACGGTGTATCCAACGAAGTCTGTTTTGAAGCTTTTAACCAGTGTTTTATATGGCAGGGGAAATCCCTTCGTTATTGAGTTACGGGATGGTAAAGGTAACGTGATTAGAAATGAAGCTGTTGCTTTCACGATATCTCAGGCTGACGTTAATCAAACGTTTAATCTTAAAACAGATGAAAATGGTATTACCGGTTTGATGATAAACCTTTACCCTGGACTTTACAACGTAACAGCCAAGTACGCTGGTGGCAGTTTATATGGGCCAAGCTCAGTCAACGGTACCTTGACCATCAGTAAAGTGAACACTAAATTAAGGACTGATTCTGTGATTTCGAATTTCAACGGTGTTTATGATGTTATATTGACTGATATCTATGATCGGGCATTGGTAGGAGAATCTGTGAGTGTTACGGTTATTGATAAGAATGTTTCGGTTAATAGTCAGAAATTTAAAACAACTTATACGGCAAAAACAGATAGTAAAGGCATAGCTCATTTCTTAATTACTTTGGATATTGGAGATTATCTAGTTGTTAGTAATTTCTATGCAAATAGCTGGTATGGTAGTACAACCACCGCCAGTACCCTTATTGTTTCCAATTTTAACGTCACTTCAATCGATCCGGTAAACGGCACGACCAAGGTAACACCAAATAAGACCATCAAGGTAACCTTCAGTGAAAACATTAAGAAAGGCAGTAATTTCTGGGTGGAATTTTTAAACAGCAGTAAAAAGGCAGTGTCTTTTACTTCCTCTATTAGTGGTAAGGTTTTAACCATTAAACCAGAGAGTTATCTGGTTGAATCTCTTTACACTCTAATTATTCACACCGGAGCGGTAACCAACATGGTGGGTAGTCCTATATCATTTACAACCTGTAAATTCAGTGTGGGAACAGCTCCTACCGTGTCTAAGGTTGATCCAAAGAATGGTGCGACTAAAATCGCATCCAGTAAGACTATCAAGGTCACGTTCAATGAGAATATTAAAAAGGGTAATAATTGGTTTGAGCTTAAAAACAGTAGTGGTAAAGCTGTCCCGTTCAATTATTCCATTAGTGGTAAGGTTTTAACCATCACTCCTACCAGTAACCTGGCTGAATCCCTTTACACATTATGCATTCACACCGGGGCGGTGACTGACCTAGCAGGAAACCCCGTAGCAGTGAAATCAACCAAATTCAGTGTGGGAACAGCGCCTACCGTGTCTAAGGTTGACCCTAAAAACGGTGCGACTAAAGTAGCCCGTAGTAAGGTTATTAAGGTGACTTTCAATGAGAACATCAAGGAGGGTAGCAACTACTGGATTGAATTGATTGACAGCAAAGGTAAATCGGTGAAGATAACTAAGTCGATCAGTGGTAAAGTGCTGACCATTAATCATGCTAAGTTAGTGGCGAACACTAAATACAAACTTGTTATTCACACTGGAGCAGTTACCGATAAGGCGGGTAACCCTGTAGCGGTTAAAACCTACACCTTCACCACAGGCAAAACTTAAACCGGTTAAATACACCAGCAACACCATGAAAGGAAATAAAACCTACACAAAGATCATAAAAAGGTTTTAAACGTGATTCAAATTTATTTTACAATTATTAAAAGAAATGGTAGATGGAGGCAGGTTGAATGGGGAAGATTATGTTTTTAAGTGTTATGTTGTTATGTTTTCTTTTTATAAACATGGTTAGTGCTGCAAGTCCTGAAAGTCAGGATATTTTGTCTGTTAATGGTGACGATCCTAATACTGGATCCACATCAAATAACTACGCGACTTTGGCTGCAACCCCTATTAATACCACAACCAGTGTTAAATTATCTAAGTCTTCTGCTAAATATGGGGATATAATCAATTTGACTGCTACCGTTAAGGAGATGACTAGTGGTAAACCTGTTAATGGTGGTACTGTTAAATTCTCAGTAGGTAATAAAACAATTGGCTCGGTAAGTGTGGTTAATGGAATGGCTTCTCTTAAATGGGTCACCGATCTTAATGTTGGCCAGTATAATATCACCACCACCTATAAAGGTGTAGGAAACTACCAGAACTCAGAAGCGAAAAACACATTTAACCAGATAAACTACGCTGGAACCAGCTGGACTGTACATAGTAATATGACTAATACTCAGATACAGTACATTATAAACAACTGTAAAAGTAACAGTTACATATTCTTTTCAAGTGGACAGTACAAAAAACTCTCTTTAACTATTTTTAAACCGGTAAACATTAGAGGTAATGGTTTGGTAACCATCATAGGTAATTCCTCCCACATCAAAGATAATGGCGTGATAAATATTGGAGGTGATTCTTCCACTTCAGCATTCTTCCTTTTCAGTAACTCTAGTATTCGAGGTTTGACAATACGAAATTATAGCAGTGGCATTTTGAATATGGCGAATAATCTCAGTATAACGAATAATACGTTTATTGGTAATATGGATGGTATCATTAATTATGGCAGTGGTTCTGGAATTAAAATAAGCACGACTAATATCTTCAAATCCAATAAAGGTTCTGCTATCTATAATTATGGTAACAGCCTGACATTTAGAGGATTTAAACTGGCAAGCAACAATGTAGGGATCACCAACAATGGTAACAACGTGGATATAATGTATAACACCATAAGTGGTGGAGAATACGGTGTGATAAATTATGCCTCGTCCGGGGATGTAAATTACAACAAGATTTACAACACATCCAAATCAGGAATCTACAATACTGGCTCTAAATCCAGGATAAAAAGTAACACACTGCAAAAAAATAATCACGGTATTTATAACCTTGGTTCAAACTCCACCATCAGTTCCAATACCATCACTGGTGGAAACACAGGTGTTTCAAATAATGCCAGCACAACAACTATCAGTCACAACATCATCAAGTCGGTTAAAATTTATGGAATATTAAATACCGCCGGATCGAAGAACAATATCTACAACAACAATTTAACCGGCTTAAATAAAGGTTATGGGATTTATTTGGATAAAAACACTAAATCTAACTTGGTACAGAGAAACAAGATTAATAAACTTTCTTGTGGATTGTTGGATGCAGGATACAGTAACACTTTAAAATACAACACGTTAACATTGAATGATGTTGGATTAAGTGTGTCTAATTCTGCAAAAAACACACAGTTACTTTTTAACACAATCAGTGGCGGAAATGTGGGTGTTGTAAATAACGCTAACTCAATAAGTATCAGTAAGAACACACTCAAGTCTGTTAGAAGTTATGGAATCTATAATACTGGATGGAAAAACAAGATCCACAACAACGGCCTGACAGGTTTAGGTGTTGGTTACGGGATCTACATGGATAGAACTGCTAAATCCAATTCTATTCGGGGAAATACAGTTAGCAACTTTTCATATGGTTTGTTGGATGCAGGATACGGTAACATCATAAAATCTAACACTTTAAAGTCCAATAAAATTGGATTAAACATATCTAGTCATGCCAGAAACGCACAAATAACCTATAACAAGATTTCTAAAAGTACCATTTATGGTGTTTACAATGAAGGGCGTAATTCAACGCTTTCTAGGAATGAGTTAACTTCTAATAGGTACGCTTTGGTGACTGTCAAATCTGTTAAAAATACAAAGAACACCATGAAAGGAAATAAAGTCAATATCATTTTTATTAAGTAGGTACTTTTGTTTTACCTTTTTCTATATTTTTAGTTGAATTTGCATATTTTTATGGCTTTATCCTAAATTGGGGTTTTTGGATATTTTTAGTAGGTTTTTCTGTGCTTAATCAATTGTAGTGATGAGATTTAAAATCTGTATTTATTGAATCAACATTACTTGATAATAATTCAATTAAAATGGAAATATTTATATGGTTGATACGTGGATTAACTTTTATGAGGAATCTTTATTGAATTGAGGAAATCGTATTATTAAGCATTATATCTTCATTTTTCTCTCTGTAAACGGCTGTATTTATTATAAATCGGGCAGTGTTAAACTAAAAGTCGATGGTGGCTATTGATATGGAAACAAAGAAAGCAAAGAACATTCTGAATAAACTGAAACCCATCTTAATCGTTATTTTAATATTTTCCTTTGTATTCTTCCTTCGAGCGGAAACTGCGAATATTTCAGGAGTACCAGACCAGATGAAATATTACTACCAGGAGGATAGTGGTATTCCCTACTTTAGTGAGATGGATTCGTACTACAACTACCGTTTAACTGAAAACTTACTTGATCATGGTTATGTGGGTGATACCAGAGTAAATGGCACTGAAATGGATCTGCATTCCTTTTACCCTCCTGGAAAATCTGTAGAGGGATACAGCCCGATGATTAGTTGGATAACGGTATTTTTCTACAAAGTGGCCAATTTGTTCGGTGATTTCCCTCTGTTGTTGGTTAGTTTCTGGACATCGGCGATTATAGCTTCACTATGTGTTATACCTGCTTATTTCTTCATTAGGAGACTCACCAATGATTATGGGGGAATTGCTGCTGCAGTGCTGGTGGGAGTGTCCACATTCTATTTTTCCCACACCTTTGCAGGATTCTTTGACACCGACATGTTCAACGTCCTCATATCCATTCTGGTAATATGGTTCCTGAGTGAAAGCATCACCGCAACCGAAGAGAAAAAGAAAATACTTTACGGTGTTTTTTCAGCTATTTCGATGCTGGTGTTCTCTCTGTCATGGGAGGGCTGGTGGTACATATTTTATCTAGCTATAGTTGCGGTTGTAGTATATGCGCTGGTTGCCAAGTTCATTTTCAATGTGGAAACCTTCAAATCATGGTCAAAATACACAAGCAAAGTGCAGTGGCTGCGTGAACAACCGGTGATTCTACCATTACTCATATTTGTGGTGTTGAGTTCACTGCTCATGATCGTCTTCTGGGGAGGTGCCTTTTTTTCATCACTTATGGGGCCATTCACAGCGGTTTCGTTGCAATCATCCACAACATCTGCAGCCTACCCCAACGTCTATGTATCCGTGGGAGAATTGAGGATACCACCATTTTACAGCTTCGAATCTCCTGAGGATTCGGTGGTAGTTAATGTCGGTGGAATCATACCATTTGCCATAGGAATACTGGGTCTTCTCATGCTTTTCTGGTATATTGGAACCAAAAAAACTAAAGGAAACGAAAAACAGAAAGCTCTTAAAGCTGAAAAACCAAGAAGAGGGGAAAAATCCAGGAGAAAAAAAGCAAGAAAGAGAAGGAACGCCCGAAAAAAGATAGGACAGGAAGAAGCACCTGAAATAGAGGAGAATAAAAATAGGATTTTAGGGCCTGGAAAAAGGGGTAATTATCTGTATTATGCTATACTGTTTTCATTATGGCTTTTGATTACAGCATATGCATTCACTAAGGGTGTAAGGTTTGTGGAAATGTTTGCAATCCCCGTTGCATTGTGTGCCGGTATTTTTGTGGGATTCATTTCAGATTACCTGAAAAATCACATCAAGAAACCAAGCTATCACATAATAGCCATGGCAGTAGTATTGGTATTGGTGTGCTACATGCCAGTAAGCTCTGCAAATACTGTAGCTAACTCCATTGTACCGGGTACTGATGATGGAATGGTTAATACTCTTTCATGGATAAAAAATAACACCCCACAAAATACGGTGATAACTTCATGGTGGGATTTCGGACACCTCTTTACAGCCAAAGCCGATCGTCCAGTGACCTTTGATGGAAGTACACAGAACAATGGGCGTGCTTATTGGGTTGCTAAGGCTCTTTACACCAGCAATGAAAATCTTTCTGCAGGAATACTAAGGATGCTGTCTTCCAGTGGGGATGATGGATATATAGCTCTGGAAAATCACACCCACGATACAGGTAAGACTGTGGAAATCCTGGATAAAATCCTGCCTGAGGATAAAGCAACGGCCCAAAATATACTGACAACCCAGTATGGATTTACCGCTGAACAGGCCCAGAAAATCCTTCAATACACCCATCCAGACAATGTCAACCCAGATTTACTGGTTACCAGTGTGGACATGGTAGGTAAAGCTACCTGGTGGTCCTACTTTGGAAGCTGGGATTTCTCCACTAATAACTCAACCAACTATGGTTATTTCATGGCTCCGGCCAACGCCACATCTGATAATAACTCAGTCACCATACAGAGTGAAAACGTAACTGTTCAGATCAACGGCACCAATGCCACCGGCGGTCT
>MVQY01000008.1 GCA_002067325.1 Methanobacterium sp. PtaU1.Bin097 | reverse complement strand
TGTAAAAGGCATCAGTCCGTCCCATCCAGTAACTATGCAAATGCCCCTCACCTTTACCCTCAGATTCCTTCATCAGTCGTTCACTATTGCTTATTTCCTTATCTAAGAATTCTAGTACGTCTTTCATAGTTTAACATCTCCTTATAAAAATTAGATCTAAAATAAGCTATTGAATAATTAAAACAAGAGTCTATTAAATAAATTATATAATATATATAATTATATAATATATATAATGAAAACAGATTATACAAGATCGATACTTTTTTACCTACTAAGTCCATAATCTGATCTCCCCTCAACAGTTTCTAAAGTAACATTATGCTCTACTATTTTGTCTTTAATTGATTCTGGGAGGTGTAGTTTCAATTCAGCCAAACTAATGCCCTGAAAATCTGCTATTTCCTCTATCTTATCCCATCCAATACCCCCTTGATTATTAACGATTTTCATTATGGTGTTGGTGGCATAGGTTATCTTATTAATTGTTTCGTCTTCCATATGGTCTTCGTTGGCTTCTATCCCTATCTCTATATCGTATTCTTTCATGAGAGCTTCTCTTTTCTGGTCTAATTCTTCTATTTCGAGTTTTATCATCTCTGCTCTGTTGTTTGTGTGTATCTTCCTTGCCAGGTAATTTTCATAGTCTTTGGTTCGGTTTTCTATTATTGCCTTGGATTTTCTGTATAAGGTAGGGTCTATTACCATATAGATACCCTTTCCTTTCTTTTTTATTTGTTTTTTCCGTCCCATAGGTATTAAGCCACCATTATTGATTGATTAATTTACATTGATACTAATGCCTGATAAACAGTTTTAGATTGTTTCCTCATGTTTGGGTATAATTGTGCAAATACTCTCATTTTATCGGCCGGACTGGAATCTGGGTCTATTTCATTGTGGATTCTTTGGATTATCTGTTCCATTTCAGCATCAATATGGACTTTTCGTAGGTATTTACCCAATACTGATTTGATTTTATCCTCTGTTCGCTTATCATCTATCATTATTTTATCATATTCCTCTGAAAGCTCATCTTTTACATTGGTTAGTATATATTCAATCTTGGTTTCTGATAGGTCTTTATCGGTATTTTCATCTACCTTAATGAGTGCTTTCCGTATATCGTGGTGTGGTATTCCACAGGCCTGTTTGATGTGTCCTTCTCTCACGCTCATGGCTTTACATTTTTTCATGTGGTTTTCTTCAAGCCCATAGTGCCAGACACTTCCTTCTGTTATTATACCTCCTTGGTGTTTGTCCTGAAATTTCATGTTCATTTTTTCAAAGAATGATTCAACATCGTGGTATAGCTCTGTTAAGGTTTTTCCATGTGGTTCAACATCTGGGAGGTAATCATAAGTTCTATCACATAAACCATCTGTTGGATCACCCCAATATTTCATTATTCCCTCTAAATTATCATCAATATTAACATCAAAAGCTTTTAAAACAGTTTTAAGCTTGTATTTATTTGCTATACACATCATTTCATCATAACGTAGGGATTTACCTTGCATTAAAATAGTTAATAAGTCTAGATTGAGTTCTGGAATATCTTGATATTGATATTGTACTTCGTGCTTATTTTGGATACCATAAAGTTCATAACTGAATGATAAACGTTCTTTTTCAACGGCTTTAAAGTGGTTATCAGTAATTACTTTATTAACTTTGTCTAACCAATTATCATTACAGTATGGCATTAATCGTGTTTTAAACAGTGTTTCAGCATATTCACCTTCATTAAAGAGTAAGGGGAACATTACAATATTTGTACCGTCTTCTTTGTGTAAAATATTCACATCCTGAGGATTGTCCTTATCATTGTCAAGATATTGTAATTTTGGCATGCCCCTGACAAACTGCCATGTTTTAACGAAGTTTACGGTGTCTATTATAAGTGATCCCATATTTGATTGTCTGCTTTTACATATCCATCCTTCAACATGGTTTTTATCAGGAGTATCCATTTTAAAGTGCTGTACGTTTTTACCACTTACACCAAACATTTCACTTGCTTTTTTCTTATTTAATTCCAGATTCATTTTAAAACCCCATTCATTTGGATGAAACCTTTTTTAAAGGTTTCAACACCTTCCAGTATTTCCGGCCTTCATCCTTCAACCCCGTAACCATCCCATGCTTTTCCATCCGTACCAGGTTGTTATATGCCCATTCATAGGTTTTGTGCTGGTATTTCGCTAGACTGGGGGCGGTGAACCATTCCCGGCCCGTGGTTTGTGTTAGTTTTTCTATGATTGTTAGTATTTTTTTGAGCCGTTCTTCCTGTCCCATTTTCTTCTTAAGCGTCCAGCAGTTGGGGCATAGGCCGTGATGTAATAGTTCATGGTTTATTTCCCCACTGCAGACTTTACACTTACCCATCACCTGCTTATATGTGTTTTGTTCAACGGGTTTTACTTCTCCATAGTTTTTACGGAGTATTTCATTTCGTAACCATGTGTCGCCCATCTCTTTGAGTTTGTTGAAGTTTTCTGAGAAGTTGTCGTATAGTTCGCCTTTTTCTTTGTAGTCGTTAGTTGCCAGGGGTGGTTTTCCCTTAGCCCGGCCTATTATTCGTGGTTGTTGTCGTGGCTGGTATTGGATGGTTTCACAGTCCTTGCATTGTGCCTGGTGTCTTTTACCAGTGATTGTCAGGTTGTACTCGGTTATTGGTTTGGTTTTTCCACAGTCGCAGCACCGCTTCATTAACACCCCTTTGTCGTGGTGGATGGGGTAGCTATGGGGTATTTCATTTCGTATCTGGTCTTGTGCAATGCTCACTTTAGATCACCGTTTTTTGTCTTCCAATCCCAATTATGATACATATGCCTAAAATCTGAGTAATTTAGGACGGTTTTACATCGTTTACAGTGATGAGCGATTATTAATTTCATATCTTTTTCAGTC
>MVQY01000007.1 GCA_002067325.1 Methanobacterium sp. PtaU1.Bin097 | reverse complement strand
CATTGTAATAGCCACACTCACCAAAAACGGGACAAAGATTAATAAGAAGAATATTTTGGAAACCAGTGCCGACCTCATAGGTGAAGGGGTTATAGATGCAGAGAGTCGCCGAAGCCTCCTAACTTTTTTACAGGACAAAAACGAACCAGACTAAAAAACCTGGTTCAATCCACTTTTTTTTAAAAGAAATAACATAGGAGGTGATCTGTACGGAGTTCATAAGCCGAATAGGAAACAGCGACTTCTGCCTAACCTACGAAAGTCCTGCAAACCTAATTTACTGTAAAGTTTACATTGGCACTGAAGAATCAAAAGTAGGGGCAACTATTGCTAAGAAAAAATTACCTCAAGAAAGTATTAGTCTTATCTCTCCACGTACAACTGCATTTACCCAGTTTAAACGTAAACTAAAGGCCCATTCTACATTAATCCGATATTTTGAGGACAACGATATAAGTCCAGATAAATATTTACTCCGAGTTGAAGAGGCCTTAGAGAAGTTACAAGAACAATATGATGATTGGGTGGATGAACAGGAAGAAAAAGAACAAAAAGAACGTGAAGAACTTGAAAATAGGTTAAAACTGGAGGCCGAAGAAAAGTACTATGAGTACTTAGAACTTTTGAATGATTTAGAGATGACACCCATAGAGCATCTGCTCAATGTTTCCACCTGGTTAGCTGCAAGTGAAGAATATAACATTGCTGCCGGAGTATTAGCATTGACTTCCACAATTTGGCATTTTCTTCCAATCTGGGTACAAGTTACAGGAAGACAAGGAAGTGGTAAGTCAAAGATTGAAGAAGGAGTTCTGGCAATGATCCCCCCGGAAAAAATTGAAAGGGGAGAATCAACATTAGCTGCAACCTATGCCCTGGCAGAAACAGATCCATATTATTTAGATGGTAAGATTATATCTGTAGGGGATATTGGTAGTGAAAAGGAAATGGAGCGTAATGAAGATTTATTTGATTTAGCTAAGGCGTTATATAGTGATAAGTATCAAAGAAGCCGTAAAAAAATGGAAAAATTAGAGAAAGGGGGGCCTAATGAGTTAATAATTCAAGAGCTTAAAGGTTATTGTAGTTTGTTTTTTACAACAGTTCAGGAATTAGCCAATACCCAGCATGTTTCCCGTACGACTAGTTTGACTCCTGTTGATGATATGCATGCCTATAATCAGTATACTCGGTATAATTCAACAGATACATGGGTGAACAGGGCCAGGAAAAAGATAGATAGCGAGGTTAAGTTAATCCAGAACATGATACGCTATTTTAGTTATATTTACAAGGAAATGGAAGTGGATATAATTAACCCATATTACGATACGATGATTAAATGGACTATGGGTTTACCTGACCCTAAACGTGCACGTGAGCAATTAGATTCATTATTAAAGGTTATTGTACTCTTTAATAATTCACCAAATCAACGGTATCACATTGAAGAAGATAAAGTTATATATATTGTGTCTAAAAAGGATATTCTTTTGTTTAACCGCCTTTTTAGACTGAATATAGGGGTGTCCGCAAAGGCTATGAAATTTTATGACTGGATACAAAAGGATGGCCGTAATGGTAAACCCCGTGTCCCTATTTTAGATGACTTTAATGGGGAATATGAGGATGCATCTATTAGTTTAACTTACCAGTCTGATTTCAATGCGATATTTACTGTGAAGAGCATTAAAAATAAGATTAGTTCTACTCAGAGACATTTTGACAGGAAGGAAATTAGTGTATATTGTGATCAGTTAATTGATGCGGGCCTTTTAACTCTAGTTGCTCATGATAAAAATACTAATGAACGTATGATGGGTATTAGTAGGAGTCAGGGAGAACAAAGGGCTAAGATTCCTTTTTGTGATGAGGATTTGGAGAGTTTTTTTAAGGATGTTTTGAGTATTCATGCAGGCTTAGGTGATAAAGGGATTGAGTGGGTTAAGAAGTTTGTATTACTTGACAAGGATTTGGGTGAACCTAGTGTCAGTAATATTAAGTTTAGTGTTAGTCGGAATAATCCCTGGACTTATTACAAAAACCCCGAAACTGGCCGTAAAAGCATGATTTCTGTGGGCGAAAAAGGCGAAAAAGGCGAGATTACTGGACGTGTAGAAACTACACAGGATGACACATAGTAAGGGGTAGGTTTCGCCATTTCGCCCTATGGGGCGACTTATAATTTAAAGTAAATGTATTATTGTAATAATTTGGAGGGAAAAACATGAAAAAAATAGATTGGGAAAAAGCATTAACTGAACTGGGAAATAATGAGGAAGCTTTATCGGCTTTGGCAGATAAGTTGTTCGGGAGTATTGATGATTTGGCAAATACATTTCCTAAGCAAGAAGATTTGCTTAAAGAAAGGACTATATTTTATTAGGAGGGGTTACGGTTTTTAAATCAGTTGTCTTTGGTTGAATTTAAGTGATTTGTGGGTGAGGTGATGTGTGTATGACTGTGTATGAAAAGCGTGGTAAACTGGTGCTTTCACCAGGAATAGAATACCCTGAACTGGTATTATACGAATTTGCCAAGGATTATGGGGTGAATGTGGATGTGGATAAACTTAGGAAGCAGGGTGTGGGTGTGGATGATGTTCGTAGGGCTTTGGGCTTTGTGACTGAGGCTGATTTCCTTGTTTATGAGAGTTATGGTTTTATTTATGTTTTTGAAATTGGGTATTGAAAAACTTTGGAGGGGATAAATAATGAAAGAACTGCATGAATTTATTTTAAATTCAACTACTAGTAGAGGTTTTTTTGATGAGAAAGAAAGACCTTATGAATATCCTGAAGAAATCGAACTGAGATTATGGCATCAGCTTTTAAATCCGTGTGGAATGCCTAGATGGTATTTAAACCATTTTATACGTTACCCTGAAAACAAAAGAGATGAAGTTATAAGTATTTGTCTTGAAGAAAACCTTATACATCCAATATTAGCTATGGAGGCCATAATGTTTAATTTATGGGATGTTTTGAAGTCTTTGTTTGATCTCCAGGGGAAATTGATTTTAAGATCTGGGAAATTAATGAAATCTGTTAGGATAAGTACATGAGGGGGGTTGTGGTTTTTATGAGGTCTATAAAATACCGAGCATTCTACAAAGGAGAAATGAGACAAGTAACCGCACTAGAATGGATACACGAAGGTGAAGACCTAGCGGGCTGTTATCTTACCGGGATTGATAAGTGTGTGATTGTGAATGATGATGAAACCACTTTCGGCGTGGATTTGTTGGAGTTCACGGGGTTAAACGACCGGAACGGCACGGAAATATACGAAAGCGACATAATCAAATGGAATACAGGAATTGGATACATCAAATACAGAGCAGATGAGTACACCCTTGGATTTGAAGTGGAAGTAATCGCCGGTTCCAATTTCTATGGTTATGAGGGAGAACATTATCCTTGGACTTGTGTTGAAGTAATAGGCAACATCTACGAGGGGGATTTGATAAACAAATATAAGTATGGTGTTACTGCATCGTTTAAGCCAGTTAGTCGTGAGTCTGCTAAAAAGAAGTTTGTGAATGCGCTTAAGATAGGATTGTACCATAAGGGGGATTGGGTTCCAACACAAGCATACATCCCTGAGAGGATTGGGATTCGGATGCAAGATGTTGTTACAGAGTTAAGAGATGAACTGGTGAAAGAGGGAAAGATTATCCAAGACCCTGCCAGGGAGTGGATGTGTAGGGTTGAAGAGAGTCCGGAGTTATTGGAAAAGGGGGAATAAATCATGTTATTCAAACCAGAGCATGTGGAAATGATTAAAAATGGGACAAAAACCCAAACACGCCGTAACTGGAAGCGTAGAATGGTCAAACCAGGTGGAATTTACAAAGTCAAAACAGAGATGCTCAGTAAAGACTATCACTGTAAAATAAAGGTTACAGATGTTAGAAAAGAAATGTTATATGGTTTAACTGTTGAAGACGCACAGAAAGAGGGGTATAACTCAATAGAAGAATATGAGAAGGTTTGGGAAAGCATCAATGGCTCATTTGATAATATTTGTGTATATGTGATTGATTTTGAACTACTAAAGGGGGAATAAAAACATGCTTAGAACAGTCAGATGGATTTTTAAAAAACCATGGGGATTATGGGAATTTTTTGTCTATCCCAAGGAAACCATCGCATGGGTGAAAACCTACATCATAGCAAACTGGTATAACGATGTTTTAAAGTCTGACATCTCCAGGGAGCATAAAAGGACTATGTTACACTTTATTACTTGGAAGACTGGATTATTAACTGTTAAAGGTGATAAGGATGGTTAACTCTGATTTTGATGCGGAACTTTCAATCCTTGTTTGCCCCACCTGCCAGGAACAAGGCACCCTAAAATGGGTGTGGAACAAGACCACAACGGGGCTTTGTCGCTGTACTAATAAGGATTGTCAGGCTTACTCGGTG
>MVQY01000006.1 GCA_002067325.1 Methanobacterium sp. PtaU1.Bin097 | reverse complement strand
CTTTTCAGTCCTCCTTTTCAATTTCGAGTAATCTATCCTTAAACATGTTTTCATTGCTAAAACTATAATCTACAGTCACACTAACGATTCGGGGCATTTTCAGTCCTCCTTTTATAACTCCTTATTTGCCAAAACTACTTAAGCTTGCCTGTTTTTCCATTCTAACTAGCTTAACCTCATTTACATCTAATTTCATCACATGTGGGGCTCCACGGGTGCTGTGTAATGCCTCATTTACAAACCAGCCACCAAAGATTTCATTAGTTAAACTATTCATCCAATAAACCTCTCCTTTTATACCATGGAATAAAAAGTTACAGATACACATTTTTATACAGGATAAGTCTAAATCCTGAGCGATCATCCGTATACCTGGGCGTAGTTTATTAAAAGCTAATAAACACCGGCCACTACCCGCAGCAGAATCATTACAACTACCCCCTTCTCTTATTGCCTCTGTGTTTAGTCCAGCTAATAAATCCGCTACATGAGGGGGTGTGAAAAATTGTTTTCTCCCTTCTTTATTAAATTTATTAACAATTTCTGCTTCGTAGTATGTCCCAAAAAAGTCGTACCAAGGCAGTCCTTCCATCACAATTTTCTGATTCAGTACCTTCACACATTCAACATACATATCACTGAAAAGCAGATTTTCCTCGTAGCTGTATTGCATATTCCATAGCAAGTCCTGTTCCAGTGAGAATCCATTTATAATGTAGTCCATGAAGTCATCGTAAACCACGCTTGCATCGTATTTTCTGATTAGGTTTTGAAAGATCTGATGGAAATCCTTAAACTCAGTAGGAGCGTCCATATTTAGCCCCCTAAGTACTTATCATGGCTGAATTTAACATTAGACTGCTTAACCTTCGCATAAACCAGAGTGGTATCCATGTTAACGTGCCCTAAGAGTTGTTGTACCTGTTCCAGTGACATTCCTTTATCAATTGCATTGGTGGCCATTGTTCGGCGGAAACGGTGTGGGTAAACTCTGAATCCTAACTTTTTACCTAATTTTCGCAGACAAGTTTCAACACCACCAATGCCTAATCTTTCGTGTGGTTTATTCAAACTGACAAATAAGTATTTGTTATTGTCTGTTCGTTCAGATAAGTATTTTAGTATGTGCATTTTAGTTGTATCATTAAAATAGACTATTCTTTCCTTTTCTCCTTTCCCAAAAACAATTATTTCCTTATGGTCGAAATTTACTTCATCTATTTTAATATTAGTCAGTTCTCCTACCCGTATTCCGCTGCTGGAGAGTAATTCTATGATGGCCCGGTCTCTGTTATTTTCACAAGATTCTCTTATTAAAAATAACTCTTCATTTGTAAATGCGTTTTTAACGAGTTTAGGATATTTTATCCGTTTTATCCTCCGTATAGGATTCTTATCTATGTATTCTTCTTCTTCAAGGAATCTGAAAAAGCTACTAAGGTTTCGTCGGTGGTTATCCATACTTATCTTCTTCATTTGTGTGCTCATTTCTCCAAAGAAGTTTCTTAAGTCCTCTGTTGTTATTTCTTTGATGTTTTTTCCAATTTTTAGCAAGTTATTACAAGATATTTCATAGAAATCTAGTGTTTTCTCTGTGCAACCTTCAATTCGCTTACTATTAAGAAATAGTTTGATTAACATTTCGTTTTCATCTGTCGGTGGTTCTGGATCAGTTGTTGTGTTAATTTCTACTTTTTCTAGATTATTTTGCTCCTTAGATTTCTTTACTTTTTTACTTTCACAGATATGGCATATCTGGGATTTATTGAAATAACTTTCAGGAAGAATATCCTCACACTTTGAACATTGTTTAAGTAATTCTTCATCATCTATCCATGCAACCCCGCTTTCTTCGGGGTTGTAATGTTGTCTTAAGTATTCCTGTTCACTGATAAGAGAATATACTTTTTTTCCACCTTTAACTCCCCCAACGGTCCAGCCATATAACCATCCTTTCTTTTTGAATTTACTCAGTAAGACACTTACGTAAGTTGTTTTATAACTAGTGTTTATCCCTTCGTGAATTTCATCGATATGTAATGGTTTACCTGCTTTTTTAAGTAACGGTTTTATTTCTGCTTTAAATAATGTAATGGCTGTTTGTGGAAGGTTAAAGTCATTGCAGTTTTTACAGGCCGTTTGGTACCCATCTTTCTGATAGTGATCTTTTCTAAATTCAGTGTATGGCTTATGTTCTCCACATTTACTACAGTCTTTACCTTCGATTCTAAGGTTAAGGTTGTCACTGGACAAAGATTTAGTATTAGTAATTGCTTGTATTTCGTCCTTCTTTTTTAGTAGTTCTACTCCATCCATTTTTATATCACCTCTCCATCTAAACTCTTTTCACGTAAATAAATAAGCACACCATTCCGTTTCAACCGTAAGGTTAGGGTATGCTCCTCACCATCCACGGGGAAGTTATTCAAGACTTCCTGTATTTCCCGGACAAGATCATGCTGATTCACTATGATACCGATTAATTCATCCTTTGATTTCGTCCAGAGTTCCTGTTTCAGTTGCTGTAAGCCCATTCATATCATCCCTATTACCAAAAGCGTTATTAACACCAAACCGATTATCCAAGCCAGGGTGTAGATTTTCCAGAAATTCTCCACCAGAGCGTCTAATAATTCCCTTAAAGCTTCCCGTAGTTGCTCTCCTTGATATGCTGCTGTGTTTTTGAGTTCGTCGTGTAATTCAAACTCTTGACAGTCAGAAGTCCTACCAAAATCTCGATATAATCTATCGTCTAATTTCATACAATAGTGTACTATGTCAACGTCTATCCTGTCCTGTGTAAGTTCCTGTTTTGATTCTCTGTGCTTGCAGTAGCAACAACTTTTTTCAACTATCATATAAATCTCACCTGCAAACCCATCTTAATGTATTAATCATACATAGTAGTAGTAATTCACGTTCTAGGGTTGTATCCGGTTTATCCAGTTCTTGTTTGTACTTAAAAATCCTACCTTTGATTTGTTTTTCAGTTTTCAAGTTTACACCTCTTCTCTTACTAAAATTAATCCCCTAATGTATTGATAAACCCATTCTGGAATTTTATAATACTTTTCTCCCTTTTTATCCCATAATATTCTTTGAGTGTCATGTGCCCGGCTCCATCCACAATAAGGGCATTTTATTCTCCACACCCGAAATCTACCGCAATTAAAACATTTATCCATAGAACCCCTTACTCCTCTATTTTATAGTTTCCCTTCGTTTTCAGCCTTTTCAAGTCTTTCCATTTCAATTAGAACATGTTTAAAGTGTAATCTATCCATTTCCCTCTCTGAAGAAGGTTCTTTATTACCTACCACGATACACATTTTCCATTCATATAAATCCCTCATTCCTTCCCATAATTTCTTATAATCCACCCTAAATCACCTCTTTTAATTCACACTTAACCTATGAAACTTTTAGAAAAAGTTTCATCAAAAAATCTTTACTTAAAGAATTTATCCAGCTCCGATTTTCTATTAAAATCATGTTGTGGTTTCATTCCTGTTGTAACATGGGAGCGTCCATCATATCCTAATGAGTTTAAAAACTCTTCTAATTCATCCTTAACTCTAAACCATTCCCCTATAGTCCGATAATCTTTTAAATATCTATGTAACTCTTTTTCACCCTCACCATCTCCTGGAAAATGATAGGCAACTTCTAACCTAATGGGATTTCCACTTTGTAGATCTTTGACTCTAGATTCTGGATTTCTAGAAATCCCTATCTTAACAAATCTGCATTCCTCATCTACAATAAAATAAATTTGGTTGTTTAAAAAGGTTGATTCTTTATGTACGTGGGATATTAAATCTTCTAGGCTTTCTGGGATATATTTGGGGGGTTTGGGTGGTGGAGAATATGGTTTTTTAGGTTTGTCATCTGGTAATTCATCAAAGTATATTCTATCGTCAACGGCTTTTAAAATAGTTTTTAGGGATAATGTTCCCCTATCTCTAATAAAAGCAGGCCATAGATTACATGAAACTTTAAATAAGTCTGGAAATTCATCTCTTGCTAACCAAAAATATTTAGCATAATTTCTAAGATATATTGGCTGGTTAATTATTAATTCAGAATTAAGCTCTGATTCTCTTTGAATAGCAATAAAAGTATAAAATATAATTGTTTGTGGAATTGGTCTTTTGTAATGGCTTAATTTGTCTAAAATAATTCCATATGAATTTGCAAAGCCAGGTCTATATTCATCATCCTGGAAATGCTTGCTCCAGAAGTGATCTATTATCCATTCATATAATCCTTGATTTTTATAAACGGTGCCTTCTTTGCCTCTCAGTTCGATTATATTTCCATAGTTTTCAAGTAAATAGACAAATTGTTCTCTGTACTTTTTGATTTGTCTTGCATCCTTTGTGAGTTCGACATAATAATAATCTAACATATCATTTGGGTCGTACCCTTCCTCAATCAGATCTTTTATATCCTCAACCGTTTTGGCTTTATACTTTAACTTTGCTTTATTCATACACACCACAATATAAAAGTTTTAATAGAAGGACATTCTTAAATCGTCCTTCTTAAATTTATTTATATTCAATTTAACTGTCTAAAACATCTTAGTTGATGATGGACATGCAATTACAGGAATGTGTCGACCACCCTCGATGACTTCGATGTTTTGGTTCATGTTTATACGAACTATATTAACGCTCATTTAAACCGTATCTCCCGCCAATTCACTATCAAGATTGGACATTGGACATTTAACCCACCCATAAGCTTCAGCATTACTTATAAACTTTTGGTAATAATCATCTATCTTGGATTCATCTCTAACTTCGGACATTACCTTAACGTCCATTCTTTTAAGCTCTTTTTCAGTATATTCACGTTCAAAATCAATAACATTATAGAACGCTTCCTTCTTCCTCTCTTTATAATCAGCGCACACATAAATCCGGTGAGGACTGTGGCTTTTATCAACATAAAGCATGCGATAATCGGCCAACTCATTAATATATCTACTAACAGTTTTGGGGTGGGCTGTTGTATGCTTAGCGATATCTGCGTATGTGTAAAAATCAGTACTATCTATTATTTCATTAACGTCCTTTGTGCTCTTCCCTTTTTCAAAGTGACCTTGAAGCTCATCATATTCTAAAACCCTTAAAACGCCTTTTTCTAGTTTATTTTCAATAATATCCATGTATGTTTGTAAAGCTTCGCTTTTTTTGTGAATAAAATAAGATAAAGTCTTACCTAATGTTTTAACAGTATAAATATAATCTTTAGCACTAACAATAAGGGCATAAGTATTATATCTTGAATTATAAAACAAGTCCCGCCTGTGGCAGTTTGCAATGGTTACCAGTTTGGGGATGGTTTGAACCATTAATCTGTCCCGGTTGGCGTTCGGGCTTTCATCAACGTTCAAAAGAGTGTTAAAATGTTTAGTGAAGGGGTTAAGAACATCAAATTTGGCTCCTTTATCTTCTATTTTCTCCACAAATTGGAAAATGCTATCAATAGCACAAGCTATAACGTCCCTAGTCTCAGTATATTGGTATCCCATCTCATAACGGGATAACTCGTTCTCCTGGAACTCTTTAATACTCCTTTGCACCACACGGCTATCATCAGGACTCCAAACGAGACTACGGCTCTGGAACTGGCTTTCAACATTAGGAGTTACCACCTGGAGATTTACAGATCCACAACCTCGGATCCTGAGTACCATTGCCCGGCCAAATTCATCTTGCATATCTGTAAGGATTTTATCATATTTTCCTTCACTCATAAGCTCTTTAAAGAAGCTTATCAGGTTTTTACTTTCGTCCTGTTCTTTTACATCCCCAAAATCTCCTAATTTGATGACTTTATGGGATAAGATGTGGTGTCCTTCTTTGAATCGGGTCATGTTCATTAATCCGGACTCGGTAGTGTTTTTGTTAAATTCCAAGCGGCGGTGTAATGGGAATAGATCAAAGGTTGTTTCAACTATTGTGGATTTACTTTTACCCGGATTGGCAGTTACTACGCTGTGAAGTGCTTTATCAAAAACAGATGAAAGATCAATAAGGAATGATAAAATTGCTTTGCTTTTCTGAGCTACAACCTTCTTATTTATGACCTCATAAACATGTTCTACAAAATTATTCTGCATTAACAGGTCATTAGCTTTAGTCCGTATGTGGATAGGGTAATCTTCATAGTCTCCTATATATTCAAACCAACTTGGAGTTAATATTTTAGTGAGTTCTTTTTCCCAGGTTTTTATAATGTTCTTATTAAGTTGACGACTTGCAAGGTATATATCACCCATTAATGTGTTATATCGTTTGTCGATGCTTTCTTTACTGTTTGGGAATGGTATTATTGTGTTTTCTTCTAATACTTTACGTATCCGTGTGTATAGTTGACATCCTTTGTTTTTACCTATTTTAGTTATAGGTTTGGCTTCTGGGAATTTTGTTACAACCTTTTCCCCTTTTTCATCTGCAACTATTATTTCATAGATATACAATCCAGGACTATCTACCCAAAAAGCTATTTTACCAGCCCCTTGGTTAGTATAAAATTCAAAGAGTATTTCTTTCTTTTTTTCGTCCACAGATAGGTCGATAGATTCGATGGTTTGGACTGTTTTGTCGCTTAAAGAGTTCACCCCCTTGTTTTTTTTAAAAAGAAATATTTGAAGGGGAACCCCTTATTTAACATCGTGTCCGAGTGCTTTCCGTACTTGTTTGAACTCGTCGAGTGTTAATTTCTTATCGTCGAGGAGGTCTTCGCACCAGGCACAGACCTGTTTCTCTGTCTTAGGCTTATCCTGGTCCATGCAGGTTTTTATCCACTTATCCAGGTTCTTATTAATACCCTTTAACTCATCGAGGTCTACTCCAGTCATGTCAAGGGTTTCTGGTTTCTCTGGTTTTTCTTTGACTTTGTACTCAGCATCTACAGTTTTATCATCTTCAGATTCTTTAGGTTGTTTTCGTGGAGTTCTTTTACCTACCTGTTCCCTTGCTTTTTTTGGTCCCTGCTTGCTTTGTTCTTCACTGATTATCTGATTTACCGTGTCTATTTCATCCTGCTCTGCTTTGATTTCCCCTTCATTTCTCCATTCCTTATTCAGGACTTTTAACTGTGCCCTTCGTGCTGCTTTTGTCACAGCATCACGTATAGAGAAATTCCTGAAACGTGCCATTTCCGTTAATAGTTTCAGGTATCCCTGACCTGTAAGGAGTGGCCTTCCTTTTTCGTCGAATGGTTTCCCTAAATCTTCAAAAACAATTATTTCCTCATTGTCCAGATAAATAGGATCTCCAGCAACCTGTTTTTTAAGCATTTCCAATGCTTTAAGTTGTCCTATTGTATCAAAATCATGATGCACTACGTCATCAATGTACTGACCGTTAGGAGCGTACGCTCTAACTATTACCTCCGCATATTCCTTTGTTTGTTTGGTGTGAAGTATTTCATAAGGGATATTCTTTTCATTGGATTCTCGTTGTACTTTCCGAGCGTCTGGAACTTCACGGCCGCCAGCTTTATAGAAACTTCCTTCTTGTGCTATTGCAGGTTCCCGTGGTTTCCGGGCGGGTCTTTGTGTTGATCTTCTGGCAGGTACATTATTAGTCATCTAATTTCTCCTGTTCCTCGACTTCCCTTTCGACTTTGTAGACTTTCTTATCATTGTATTTTGGATTGCTGTTTGGGATTAGTTTTTCAAGGGTGACGTAGATGTAATCGCCTTCTTTAAGGAAGCGTTGTTTATCTTGCAGGTCAGAGTGTGCTGGTAAGTCTATCATGTTGCCATCCGGCGTTTTGATAGTCATCTGTTCGCCGTAGTCTCCTGAGATGAACTCTATAATCTTTCCTTCTATTTCTTGACCTTCCTGATTGGGTTTCCAGTAATTACCGTCTACTCCGGTTCCTTTTATTTCTTCACGTGCCATTTTATTATTCCCCTATTTTTGTGGTTATTCCTTCGTCTTTATACTCAGTTGTTTCTTCAAGTGCGTGAATATATGCTATACGGTTAATTCGTGCCATCTCCAAGTCGCTGAGTCGTATTTTCATCTGTTCGACTGATTGTCGTAGTTTTCGTATTTCCTCTTCACACTGCCCGTACTTTGTAGTGATAGCGTCTTGCAGTTCTTGAATATTGTTCTCCATCTTGCCGATATTATTTTCCTGCTGGGCTTTCAAATCAGCGAGTTCCTGGTTAAATTCATCTTCTACTTCTCGTGTTCGTAGTTTAACATCTTCCTTCCACTGTGGCTTAGTCATGCCTAATTCTTTACGTTCGTCTTCATTATTCACTTCTAAATCATGCCTGATTTCTTTTAATTTATCGTCTAATTCTTTTTTACGTGCTTTAAACGCCTGTTCGCATTGTGATTTAAGCGTTCGTAGTCCTTCCCGTTCCTCTAATACTTTACTGTTATCAATGCCTCGTTCAGTCTCTAAGGATTCCTTTTTTGTTCGGATAAGTTCGTGTGTTTCATAGATTAATCTTTTTTTAGTTGTGATGTCTTCTCGTAGCTTCTCAATGTCTTTGAAGGTTGTACCTTGTCCAAGGCTGTTTAATTTTTTCTCAGTGGCTTTTCTTTTGTCGAATTCTTCCCTCCAGCATCGCCGGGCTTCTTTTAAGTCTTTTTCTAGTTCGTTTACTTTTCCTTGCAGGAAAGTTAAGTCGTTTAGTTTTGTTTCAGCTTCAGCTGTTTGTAGTTCGTTTTGTGTTTCAACCATCTTTTTTCACCTCATATTATTGTTTAAAGAAATTCTAGGGATGTGAGCACCTGTGAGACAAATATAGTCTAAGTCGAATTCATAGGGGTTTGAATTGATTAGTTTTCAAGCTATTATCTTTAGTATACTCCACATCCTATCCAGTTCCTTTAAAACCTTTTCTAACCCTATAAACCTCCCGTTAGTACTTTGAAGATTAAATAAGCAGTGTACGCTCCGAACACACCACCCAGAGCCAGGCAAAAGGCTAATAATCCCAGGGCGAGGGCGACTTCTAAATCCTCACTGTTTACAATATTCATATTACAGGCCCCCCATTCGCGTAATAGGGCGTATTCGCTATTGCTAGGTAGAGCATTGCCAACATCCCAATGAGGATGAGGAGGAAGAAGAACACCACGCCGGGGTTTGTGGTGATGAAGGTTATGATCTCCTCATACATCTCATTCATCCACGTACACCTCCTAAGCCACGATGCCCATTCAATCCAGTTCTCCATGATTCCTTTTCCGTGAATGTGGGGCTGAAACAATCCTTTAGTTTCGCCCCGTTCTCGAAACAGGTGTTGCAGTAGTAGTAGAAATCTTTAGTACTTCCAAATACGGGGATTTTCTGTAATTCATCACCGCAATCTTTACATTTCATCACTACACCCCCGTGTCCAGTCTAAGTTTGTTAATCTCGTTTTCAAGGTCTTCTGTCTTCTTTTCAAGCTTTTCTATCCTGTGAAAAACGTAACACATTGAATTACAAAAGTCCCTGCCTAGCGGTACAGGATCACCACAATGTTTACATTCCATCTTAGATCGCCTCTTTCATGTAGTTGCTATTCGCTTCACTGATTAAATCCTCATCCGAGCAACGCATACATCCAGTGCAGTAATTCGTTTCATAGATGCAAATTTCCCTTTTAAAACT
>MVQY01000005.1 GCA_002067325.1 Methanobacterium sp. PtaU1.Bin097 | reverse complement strand
CGCTGAACTCTTGGAATGTCTGGGGGGCATTGAAACGCATAAATGCTTATCAAGTAGTCCGAGCTTTAATTTCATTAAATGTCTGGTTAGCTCTTTTATGTGTTTCGCTGGTTTCCGGTTCTCTCCAAACTTCTCATTAGCAACAAAAAACTGATAAAATAAATAAAGGTCATTTAGGAATCTGGGATCGAGGCCCTCTAAAGAGTAATTGGTCATTCAATCTGATCCCTCTTCCTCATCTATAATCTCTTTTTGAGTATTGGGGTTGAACTGGTTGTTGTTCACATTCACTTCAACAGACTGTTTATCGTCAATAACTCCCAGTATCTTATACTTCGTATTCAAAAACCTATTAACCGCCTGGGCCTGATCCTTCGGGTCCATGCTCTTCATGATCTTAGGATTAACCTCTCCTATGAACTGATCAATCTTCTCAATGTCGTCAACTTGCTCTTTTCCAGCGTCCTTTAAACGTTGCTTACTCTGTTGATCATTGTATTGTTTTTGAGCTTCCAGTGTGATGTTGAACTTCTCATTCTTATAGTTCCCAATCGTCTTCCTCGATATAGGGCTACCCTTCTCTTTAAGCCATGCTTCAATAAAAGTATCTGGTTTACCTTCTCGGAGCATCTCTTCAATCTCTTTCCTGAAAGGACTATTTTCAACCGCTCCGGGCCTACCAGCCATCTTTTAATCTCCTTTTATGTATGGGTAAAAATGGGAAAATATTGTGAAGAAATGAGAAGAAATAAAAAATTTTAGAATATATTTTATTAGTGCCATCATCGTTTATTTTATGTATGCTATGAAGAATCCAATTACACTTATTAATGCTCCTAGGAACATTCCTACGACTAGGAATATGTATTTAAGGTTTTTGTCGTCTCCGGTTTGTATTGCTTTGTATATTTGGTCTAGTTTACCGTTGATTGTTTTTCGGAGGTCTTCGTGTTTTTTTGCTTCTTTTTCTAGATCGGATTCTATTCGGTCTAGGCGTTTTTCTTGTATGCAGTCGTGTTGGTCCATCCGTCCCGCCCCTCTCTAAATGATATTTTATTTTTCGGTGTTGTTTAGGTCGCCTTTTTGTAGTCCTAGTTCTTTGATGAACTCTCTTAGTGCTATGAAGAATATTACACCGGCTACTGATGCTATTGAGCCGTATTCTCCTAGTAGAGCTGTTATTTGTGGTTCTGCTCCTGCTATTCCTATTACACTGGCAAGTAGTAGGGCTGATATTATTCTTTCTTTGTTTGGTATTGCTGCCATTCTTTTTCATCTCCATTAGTTTTTTTTAATATTTCGTATAAGCGTTCTCTACTCCATGACCGCAACAGGCGTGTTTAGCACCTTCAATGTATCCTAAACAATAGTCATATCCTTCTTTCGTTGGTAAGTGTTTGCATTTGATACATGGACGTTCGTAATCTGCTATTGTGTTATCGTCCTCGTATCTCCATACCTGTCCATCGTAGTATATGGGATGTCCTCTTAGTTGTTGGTGTGCTACCATTCTTTTCTTTTATCCCTGGTTTTCTTCAAAGGTAAAATACACCGTCCACATACCCCACCTTTCACCTATCTTATAGCTGGTTTCCTGGTATATTTCATCACTAAAACCAGTACCACAATCCGGGCAACAATGCCACTTCTCACCGCTTAAAACATCTTGTTTCATTGGTGTGTAACAATCGGGGCATTTTAGTGGCATAGACTCTTAACTCTTTCTGGTGTTAAATCTTCAATCTTCAATATTATAATCAGAAGGGTTATAATTACTACGTGGCACTGGGGGTTCGTAACCTGTTGTAGTGTAGATATGCCAGTCATAAACAGCTTTTGGGTCGGTACCACTTAAAACAAGTCCGCATTTACCGCAGAACTTCTCTCCACGGTCAACATCATCAATAATATTAGTATGTCCGCATTCAGGACAACAGGTATAATCAATTTTGGGTAAAATAATAACTTCTTTTCTATCATAAGCAAGGGGTTTGATATTTCCAACAATTTCAAGGTGTGTATTTAGAAATGAGCATTCTCTCTTCTTTATTCTAGATCCACTGGTTTTTATGGGAGCATCGCATTCTGGACACTTGTTATCGTCTTTTATCTTGTTAAGCCACTGTTCATTATAAACATAGTAATAATCATGGTCTTCTTGGTGTTTGTGTATCTTGTAGTGTTTCTTTGTATTCACATTCCACCCCGAAATTTTATAGTATCTTCCCTCACTCTTCAAGTGTAACGGTTTTGGATTTGTCATTCCTTAAATGGGGTGGTAATCCTAACTTTAGTGTTCTATATTCATTCTCTATCTCTCTATATTCATCCTCTACTTTTTCGCATGGTTTGTGACTGAAATAGGTGGTACCTTTTCCTGTTTGGTGCTGGTTTATATAATCACCGTATTGATTATATGCTATCCCTATAGCTTCCTGTCTTAGTTCTTTGATTAGCTTTCTCTTCTTTGTTTGTTTATCATTCCCATTGTTACGGTGTCTTTGTACCCGTTCACTTATTGATCTCTTATGGCCCATCAATCGACATTTCTGTTTATCATACTTCTGATTAGGATGTTCTGGTTTGAACCATTCCCCACAAATAGGACATTCACGCTCTCTCAGTCAGACCCCCCCACTATAATCTTTAAGATACCATGCTCTTTCCCCACCAGTATTGCCAGTTCTACGGTACCATCTGAAAAGTCCGGACTGGGCCATTCTTATTCCTAGCCTAGAAGGTTCAAAACGGAGATTTCTCTTGATCAACTTATGATCATTAGCATAATTAACAATATCTCGTGTGCTAGCTGCTATCTGGACATGTGAAAGATACCAAACTGCGAATGAAATCATGTCTTTTTTAGTGAGAAGAGTTGGTGGTAGTATGTGGTATTTTTCAATATTAAGATGGCAGTTATATCTTCTTTCAAATTTTTGTAAGAAATTAATTATTTGTTTATCATTATTAACTTCTAATTCCTTTAATTCTTCTTGTAGAACTTTATTATGTGCAGCTTCCATTTTAAGAATGATATCATTCTTAGTTTGCTGTGATATCATTTTGTAGTCCCCACATATCTTTCAAGCCACCACATCCACCGTTTACAACCCCTAAACAAATCATTGGGTAATTCCTGTTTAGAAAGAATTACTCTAACTGTTGTGGGGAAAGCATAGAAAAATTGCACTTTCAAACCCGTTATTTCTTCAATGTAAGGTAGATACTGTTCAATTACCCATTTCCAAGCGGTTTTACCATAATAATCTGTCTTTAAATGTTGGGTGTTCTTTAGATGTCTTACAACACTCATCATCTCACCATTACTGACCATTAACACCCCTTCGTCTTTTAGTTTAGGAAGGGTGGCTTCTATTGCCCCATATGGCTGCCCAAAGGGGTCGATATCAATTAAGTCACAACTTTGGTCTGGTACTAATTCTACCTCTTTCTCCCAGGCATGGCACGATATAATTTTTAGAGATCTGGAATAAACAGTTAGTATATTTAGGATTTGTGCCATTCTGTATAACTCTGTGGAAACCCCTTTACCTGCATGGGTTTCTAGGATAACATATGGTTTTAGATGTTTAGCAACCCGGTAATTTAGCACCCTTTTCCAGATTTCGGCTTCATCATAACTTAAAACTTCTCCATTTTCACCTTCCGTATCTAAATATTTATCTAGGAAAAGCTTTGGAAGTTCATTAAGCCCTAACCCATAAAACTTTTCACGATTAACATTCATTTTCACGCGAATCCTTCCTAACAATTGTTTTAATACCTCCACGGATGTTAACATTTAATTCCACAACAATGTACTCAGGATCTATTATTTCTTTTACCTCAGTGTAGATTTTGCTTAAAAGATGTTCATGGGCAATAGGAAGGTTGCGGTAAGCTATATAATACATTTTAAGTGATTTTAATTCAGGCAACAGGCTGTTTGGAGAGATGGTAATAATGATTTTATAGTGGTCTGGTAGTCCTGTCATGGGACATAATGCTGTTAATTCGTCAAATTCATATTTCGCCTCTTCCACTACTCCAATATAAGGTATTGTGGCTATTTGTGGCATCTGTTTATTATAAGAATCAGTAATTACCTTTAATAATTCTTCATGATTCATCTCTTCAATTTTTTCTTTAAATGTCATGGTTTCACCTTTTTATATCATTAAATCCTGTCTTTTTTCTTTAATCGCTTTTTCATTCTATTTCATATCACCATTACCATTCCAAAGCCCATGCTGTTTTTTTCACCGACTCCGCAGTCGTATGCAAATCTTAGAAGTGCATGATCGGCTTCCATCATGAAACTAGTCATGTATGCCCTGTTAAATGTTGTTCCATTCGGTTTAGGGATTTTTATTCGTTTACGGATTGTTCTATCCACATCGAAATCAATATTTATATTTCCATCAACATCCTTGTTGCCTGTGAATTCTTTATATTTTTTGAGTAAATTCCTTTTAATGCCTTCATGGAATAGTTTATCGCTTGGAGCTAAATCCCAAATCTTACCATTCTTTTTAGTCCTTACTATGATGGGGGATAACGTTTTAAAGTACATCTTATCCTTTATGTAAGGTTTTGGAACTAGACTAACCTTATGTATCTTTAAGTGTTGTCCTTGGAATGTTAAATCTGGATGTCGGTTTAATCCACGTATAAGGTTGTTAATAAGGGTTTCATCTGGTGAGGATATAAAGAAGTGTAAGTGTCCGTCAATTGATTTGAAACCCTCTTTAATCTGTTTTCTTTTTGGTATTATGAATTGGCTGAAGGTGAAGAACTTAAATCCGTGTTTCATATGCATTTCTGCAGCGTAGTCAAGATCATAGATTTTGTTATAGATTATACTTGAAAGGATGTGATTATAATTAAACTGGATAAAAAGACCTGGTTGTCCTTGGAGATCGACACGTATCCTCATAATAGGTGCCTCCAGTATTTGAGTTCTGCAATTTCAATGTTTCGCTTTATATCCTTAAATTCTTGTATATCCTGTGAAACTAGGTCTATGCTGTCAAAATAATACTCTTTAATAAGGTTATAGGTACCATCCTGTGCTCCTAAGATGTGGATTTTAAATCCATAGTCTTCCCTTACTTCCTTCCAGAATTTGCTGTATCCTTCTGAATAGTTTTCACCAGTAGGATTACTGATTATACTGTACCCTAAACGTTGATATTCCTTTAAATCCCGGTACATGTCCTGTATTTTTGGCCTGAATACTGCTACGGTTTTATCCATGATTTTAGTGTCTGCAAGTTCTGCATATTCTTTGTGTAACTCCATCGTCCGCTTGGGATCAAACCGTACATCAGGGGCAATAACCAGTTCTGGTTTTAACTTCTCTGTAACCTCAATCAACTTAGCAGGAGAAACGGTTTTTCCCTGGAAACCTCCATTATCAAGTATCGCTGGCTTCCGGTACCGTTTCATCTTAGCTTCAGGATTGCGGAGGATATTAACCACAATCCGATCCGCTTCCTTCATGATTGCATCGGGTCCTTGTGCATAGATCTTAACCAAAACAGATCAACCCCTTTATATCGGTACATAACACTCTGTTTCATTCATGTAATGCCAGTATGGAGGGTAATAAGCCGCTGTTATGGGTGGAGATGTGGATTCAATTTCAGTTACTGGTATGGGTCTCAAAACCTGGCTGTCATGAATTATACAATCTTCTGGAGGATTGTCGATAGGTTCAACCGTCCATTTTCGTATTTCTCCTTTGCCATAGTTCCTTTTCTTACCAACGTTAGAAATATAACCTAACAAGTCTTCTATTTCCTTTTTAATTCCGTGTGCAAGGAATTTAAGGGTATTGGTATGTATGGTATCATGTCTTACGTTATAGGCTTTATATGCCCCGGCTCCCATTCTAATCTTTTGTGGAACTCTTAATTCTGACCTTTTACGCCAATAGAAACGTCCTTTAACATAATCTCCTGGTAGGGCAACACTACAACAGTAATACTGCCTTTGTTGGCCTAAAAGGAGTAATGGGAGGGGTATAAAATACTGGTATTTCTCCTGGAAGTTGCATGGAATTTTGTATACTACTGCTTTGGATAGTAGGCCGTCAAAGTGTATGTTACCTAGTTCATCTGGGATATATTCGGATTCCATCTCCGCAGTAATTAGCAGGGATGACATGGGTTTGTCTTTAATGCTTTCAGCGTATTCAAGGAGTTGTGGGAGATATTCCATTAAAATTTACCCCCAACGCCTGTTCAAATCATCCAAGTAACTCAGTGCCTTATCCTTAGTTTCATGTAGATATTTTTCGTACTCATCAGCTAACTGGTCATTCACTTTTAAATCCAGAAAATGGAGTTCTCCACATCCTATACGGTTATTCCCTCCCACTATGGGGTCTTGGAGGAATAGTCTTAGTGCAGACCAGAAAGCCCCTTTGTCTAGGTTGGTTGCATCTGGACGGAACTTAAATTTATACCTCATCAGTGTACCTGCTTTTAATAATTCCTGTCCATACCTCATCTGCTGTTTTTGTATATCATCTCCTTCTCCCAATCCTTTTTCACCTTCAACGAGGCTATCGTCAACGGTGGTGTTACTACGTTCGGTTATAACACTGTTCACGTTGAGGTTACTTTCCACACCAGTCATGAACTGTGTTTGGCAGGCGTAGGGGATTAAGTCAGATACAGATAGTCTACCTTCAAAGAAGTGCTGATCTACTACAACACCGAACATGCTAAGGTATGGTATTATTTTACGGACATGTTGTTCGTATTTATAGTCTATAACATCACCCTGCACTCCTTTCTCTTTCGCCATCTTTGCTTTTACCTGTTTCCCTGCACTGCTAAGAACATACTGGACATATGCACCGTAATTCTCTCTCTTTCTACCGATGACATCGAGGAAGATATCTCTTGCTTTCCTACGCAGTATTCCCCGTATGCTGTTAGCGTTTATGCATGGTACACGGACGTTTTTTCCTTTATAGGTTATGTTTTTGCGGTTAAATTTCTGTTCCGTCCCCACAGATTCTCCCATGTGGCTGACTTCTGACACTGCCACCACACGGCCCTCAAATATTTCTACACTGGTTTGCATTGTTTTTCATCCTCCACAGAATCCTTTTTAGCCCTGAACTTAATTACAAGGGTCCTGTAATTTTCAACAATGTATTCTAAGAAATCGTTTTGTAGTTTACGTTTAACTAATTCTTCTTCTATGCTGGATATTAGTCTGTTCTGGATTTTGGGGAGTGATTCAACCCCTAACGCTTCTGTTAGGTTTGTTATGAACTCACTATAGGTATTGGTGTATGCTGCGTTTTTCAGTTTATTTCCGTATTCTTTGTAGATGTTTTGCAATCTCCGTGGTTGCATTCCCTCAAAATTTATTCCACTCCATACTGCTTCGACTGTATGGGCTGCTGCCTCCTCCAGGAGTGGTTCATCCTGTTTGAATTCACAGGATTCATTTAACAATTTTTCAATATCTATTTCGGACATTTCTTTTTCACCTCATCTTTTTCTTTAGTTATATAACAAGTCTATGAGCAGGTCAAACACTTTATGCCCCCTATACTGTTCTAATTCCTTACTATCTTTTAAAAATTCTTTTAATCCATATCTAATTGGTTTATGTGGTTGATACTCCCCAGTGCGTAGTTCTGCTTTGCTAAAACCTTCACTATACATTTTCTGTAAAATTTCCTTGACTCGTTTTAATTCTTTGGAATTGAATATAAAACGGTCTTCTCCATGTTGAATCATATAAAACCAGTTTGCAGTGTTTAGTTTGGCTTTAAATGCCATGTGTTTTCTAGATGAAGGTATACAGACGATAAAAGGAGTTCCTACATTTAAGGAATTGATATTAAATAAATCATCAAGTAAGTTGCTACGGTCTCTGAATTCTACCTCCAAACCCTCTAAAGCTTTGGGGATTGCTTTAGAGATGTAAACAATGATTTTATTCCCTACAATGTATGGGTAATTCCGTAACCATCCCTCCTGTAAAGAATACCTGCACGCCGGGCAAACATGGGTTTGGTCTGGACGTTTGAGACTGTTCCAGTCATTAAAATTTCCACTAAAAGCTTTATTTTTATTTACCCCTTCCTTGATTTTTACTCCACAGACAGTACAGTATCCATCTGTGGGTTCTACATCCTTTATGGTTGGTTTAAGTATTTTATGGATAGTAAGTGTTGGATACAAAGCTTAAACCCCCTATGCCTTTGTGTTTGCATATTAATTCAGATAATTTCATTTAACCGCCTCCAAGTAAACCCTTAAACGTTTCTGCAATTCAAGTAACGGCTTAACCTCATTCGCCGGTACTGGTGTGTTACTTGCGAATAACGCTTCGATATGGTTAAAAAGCCGTGTACTGTCTTCTTTAATCTGGTTTGTTGTCATTTACACCGTTCTTAACCCATACTTATTTTTAAGATAATGCCCCCGA
>MVQY01000004.1 GCA_002067325.1 Methanobacterium sp. PtaU1.Bin097 | reverse complement strand
ACTCACCGACCCAACAGAAGAATACAGTTACACTATCACCTACATCGTATCCGAGACCGACACGGACATAATCAGCATGGCACGTGATATCTGCATGGACCTGGCCTTCCTCAAAATCGAGGGTAAGACTGATGACACCCCAGAAGTCCAATCATTCAAATCTGGGAACAGTCAAATCTCGTATAGTAAACCAAACCCTATGACCACTATCGATAATCGGATAGCAGGTATTAAACGGAATGAAATCAGTGTTGGAGTGTTATAGGACATGGATCCATTCTTACAATTCCTACGAACCGAGTTACCCACTGGTGACACAATCGGAAAGGACGTGACGGTTACCACGTGTACAGATATTGATGAAGAAGGAAAGCCAGTATACGATGAAACCAGTCACACATTACTTGCACAGATAGACCTTATGAAGGGAACAGAGAAGATTATAGATGATATGATTCTTAAACCAGGGGATGCTATGGGTTACTTCCAAAACAAGCATATTGGATACCTTACAGAGGAAAGCAAGGCAGAAGTAACCATTAATGGGGTTGATTTCACGTTTAAGGTTATGAATGTTCTTCCAGATATAATAAATATTGTTGTACCAATGAAACAAGGGTTTTAACTATGGGTTCTGTTGACATCTCTATAAAAGACGAAGCCACACCATTCCTAGAAGGCAAGGTAAATGATTTCATCCCACAGGCCGTTAACATGATGGACAACGTGGCAGACACTTATAAAGGATATTTAGAAGCAGATGCCCCTGTTGGTGAAACCCATGAACTTGCAGACCTTAGTATGTGGGAACCTTTAGGATTATTAGAACGATTTATTTTCAGCGGATCAGGACACTTTGATTGGGTTGTAGGTGGAACAGCAGCACATGATATTTACCCAGTCAATGCAAAGGCGTTATACTGGCCTGAAGCGGATCATCCAGTCAAACACGTTTACCATCCGGGAACAGAACCCAATGATTACCCATCCGAAGCATTTGAGTCAGCAGATAGTGAAATTGATAATATTATAAACGAGTTTGCGGGGTGGATAGTAGAATGACACTTACAACCATAGGCACCGTTGATATTGAAAAGACACGGTGGAAAGGTGCACGATTACCAATCACAGAACTTAACGGATTCTACCAGATGGCACGTGTGGACTTCACCCTAAATGTGCAATGGATACCACCAACCGAAACCCTAAATCTCCAAAACCTCCTTGAAGACACCATCAAAGCAACTGTTGAAGCTTTTATTTATAGTGGTGAAGAAATATTCGAGAGCAAATACGTCTTTAAGGGATTATTCAGGCCTAAAAAAAGCTTTAATACTATGGCACAGATTGAAGTAGAAGACCCCGTGAACGGGTTTAAAAGAGTAGCTATGGGTAGAAATAAGCTTTTAATGGGTAATGCAACAGGTCATGTTGTTTTCATGTTTAACGATGAGTTAGACGATTCTAGAGATTTAAGGCAGTACGTCCCAGCTATTTTTATACAGTATCTCATCGATAATCAGAAATTCCAAGTTGACATTTAATGAAAATTCCGAAGGTCCTTCATGGTATCTGGTTTGGTAGTAAATTACCAAAACAATTCAAAAAATACCGGGAAACATGGAGAAAACATCACCCGGATTGGAAGTTCATATTATGGACTGAGGATAATCTCTTTAAACTTGAAAACCATGAACTCTTTGATAAAGCCAATACACCAGCAGAACAATCCGACATAGCTAGATTAGAGATTCTTAAAAGGTTTGGTGGGATATATGCTGATATGGACTTTGAATGTTACCAAAACATAGAATTACTAATCGGTTATCATAGCTTTTTCATCGTGATGGATAAACCAGTCTGGAAGGGTTGTATCCCAAAATATAATATACCATACCTCAACAATGCCCTAATAGGTTGTATTCCCGATCATCCATTAATTAACCGTTTAATACATCGTTTACCAGGTTTTGTAGAAGAAAATAAAGATGAACATGTTTGTTACAGGACCGGTCCGGGATTTGTAAGCCAAACCCTACACAAAGAATGTGATGTTTTACTTTTAGATAATTACAAGCTAAGAAAAGAAGGATACTTTAGGCACCATTATGCTAATAGTTGGAAGGAAACCGAACCACAACCAAGACCCTGGCCGAAACGATGATACCTAACTGGACATGGAATCAATATGGTCGTGGATTCAGCACCCGAACCGGTAAACAAGAATCTATCAACTGGATTAAAAAAAACATTCCAAAAGATGCCAGAATACTAGACGTTGGTTTTGGATGTGGAATATATGCCAGATTACTAAGACATGAAGGTTATAAGTACATCGATGGCGTGGATGTCTATGAATCTGGTATACGTGAGCTTAAACTCGACAAATATTATAATCACATCTTTATTAGTGATGTTCTGGATTTCTATTTTGATTATTATGATCTCATTATTTTAGGTGATGTCCTGGAGCACCTATCTCTTGATGATGGTAAGCGATTACTTGAAGGATGGATTAAACAGGACAAAACTAGCCATATACTAATATCTGTTCCTTATGAGTTAAAACAACAACCAACAGAAGAAAACAAACACGAAGAACACTTACAGGACAAGATAAACGAGGAGTACATGGCACTATATTATCCCTACTTAGAACTTTTATTTTCAGATGAAATGGACGACCTACCAGGTAAGAGGATAGCAATTTACACTTATACAAAAAAATGTAATGAGAGGTGAGATTTTGTCAAAACCAACACAAAAAAGTATAGAAAACAGTATCAAGAACTGTTTAAGACATGATGATGAATTTACAGCATTAAACTATTATGATAACTTTAAAGACAGATTTCCAAAGCTAGACATGAATAAACTAGTAGAAGAAGTTAGAAACGAAAACAAACCAAAAGTAAAGATTGAAATTGAAAAAGAAGAAAAACAAGAAGAAATAATTGATAAGGAGGATGAATAATTATGACAGGAGAAGATATAGCAGGAATAGTCGACCTAGACGCTAAAGCATTAGAAGTACTAGACAGTAGCAACTTCATGATCGTCCTGGGAGTTCCTGTAGTAAAAGAAGAACTAAGCGGAACCATTGGGGGAAGTCCAGCCAATAAGGACTTCACAACACGATACCCAATATTCCCAGCCAGTGGTAAAACCAAAGCACCAATCGCAGCCGATGTAACTGCATATACAAGGGTGGAAGGTAGCCCTGATGTTGACACGGAGGCCGCTGTAAGTGCAATAAGCACCGGAACCGACGTACCAACAGGATATACAATCTATAACACCGTTGAACTTACCACAGCACCATTAGAGACTGATGACGCTGTACTATTAGATTACCACGCTTATAACGATTTATATGTCCAGCAGAGCATTAAACCAAAGATAGACCAGAATACAGACGATCTAGAAAGACTAGGTAGCAGAACGGTCTAT
>MVQY01000003.1 GCA_002067325.1 Methanobacterium sp. PtaU1.Bin097 | reverse complement strand
AACACCAGCACCGGCAAGATAGCATTCACCACCGACCCACTAGGAGAATACGACTATTCCATTACTTACATTGTTTGCGAGGACAACACGGATATAATTAACATAGCTAAGGACATCTGCATGGACATTGTGTTTGCAAAGCTTGACGGGTCCTTTGATGAAGACGATGATATATCCTCAATCAAATCTGGGAACAGTCAAATCAGTTACAGTAAATCCACAAAACAGAAAATAGACAGCAAAATCGCCAGTATCACAAAGAATGAAATCTTCCTGGGAATAATCTAGGTGATCTCATTGAATAAGTATGAACGGGCCTTCCAAAAGCTCTTAAAACATGTTGGCCGGGATATAACCATTACCACATGTATTGATATTGATGAAGAAAGCAAACCGGTCTATGATGAAACCACCCACACAATAACAGCACAAATAGACCTTATTAAAGGAACTGAAAAGATTATAGACGATATAATACTTAAACCAGGAGATGCTGTTGGTTACTTCCAAAACAAGCATATAGAATATCTTACAGAAGAAAGCAAAGTAGAAGTAACTATTAAAGGGATTGATTTTACGTTTAAGATTGTGAAAGTCCTCCCAGATCTAATTAACACTGTTGTACCAATGAAACAAGGGTTTTAATCATGGGAACAATTGACCTCTCAATCAAAGACGAAGCCACCCCATTCATCCAATCAAGGGTAGATGAGTTCATCCCACAAGCCGTTATAATGCTCGATGACGTAGCAGAAATCTATAAAGAACATCTAGAAGGAGAAGCTCCACTAGGTGAAACCCACGAACTAGCGGACTTATCAATGTGGGAAGCTACCGGACAACTTGAACGATTCATCTTCAGCGGATCAGGACACTTTGATTGGGTAGTAGAAGGAACAGAGGCACATGACATATACCCCGTAAATGCTCAGGCCTTATACTGGGAAGGAGCAGAACACCCGGTCAAACATGTTTACCACCCTGGAACAGAACCAAATGATTACCCATCAGAAGCCTACATATCGGCTGATGGTGATGTGGATGAACGTATAAATGAATTTGCAGGATGGATCGTGGAATGACACTGAAAACAATAGGTACCGTTGATATTGAAAAGACCCGCTGGAGGGGTGCCAGATTACCAATTTCAGAATTAAACGGGTTCTACCAAATGGCACGAGTAGACTTCCACCTTAAGATTCAATGGATCACCCCGACCGAAACAATTAACCTACAGGGCCTGCTTGAAGACACCATCAAAGCAACGGTAGAAGATTTTACCTATGGTATAGATGAAGAAGAGCAACCAATACCAATATTTGAAAGTAAACATGTCTTTAAAGGATTATTCCGTCCTAAAAAAGCATTCAACACAATGGCACAGATAGAAGTAGAAGACCCTGTAAACGGGTTTAAAAAGGTAGCAATGGGTAGAAATAATCTTTTAATGGCTGATGTTACTGGACATGTTGTATTTCTATTTAATGACGATTTAGATAATTCGAGAGAGTTAAGGCAATACGTCCCAGCTATTTTTATCCAGTACCTGATTGATAATCAAAAATTCAAAGTTGATATATAAATGAGGATCCCTCGTATTTTTCATCACATCTGGTTTGGTAGTGAATTACCAAGTCGGTTCAAAGAATATATCAAAACTTGGAAACAGTTTCATCCTGGGTGGAAATTCATGTCCTGGGATGAGGATAACCTTCCAGAACTGATTAATCAACGATTATATAATAAAGCCCGTACCTATGCTGAGAAATCAGATATATCACGGTTAGAAATCCTTAAAAAGTATGGTGGTGTTTATGTTGATACTGATTATGAATGTTTTAGTAATATCTCACCTTTAATTAAAGATTCGCGATTCTTTATTATATGTGATAGGAAGATATGGAAGCTTAACCATCCAAAATATCATATACCCTACTTAAACAATGCTTTCATGGGATGTACACCAAACCACCCCTCGGTTAATAAACTAATAGAAGAATTACCAGGTTTTTATAAAAAGAATAGAAGCCACCACGTTTGTTTCCGTACCGGCCCCGGATTTGTAAGCCAAATACTCTATAAAAAACCGGATATACTTTTATTAGATCATAATTTAACAACCCAGAAATATGCTAAACACCACTACGAGAACAGCTGGAAAGAAATTGAGCCACAACCACAGCCATGGCCAGAGGACTAAAAAAGTATGATAGAGTTTAATGATTACGGACGTGGCTTCAGTACAGCAACAGGGAAACCGGAGGCGGTATCATGGATTACAAGCCACATCCCCCGGAACGGGGAGATCCTGGATGTTGGTTTTGGATGTGCTATATACGCTAGATTACTAAGAAAACAGGGATATGAGTATATTGATGGGGTGGATGTTTATGAATCTGGTATTAAAGAGCTTAAACTGGACAAATATTACAATAACGTCTTTATTAGTGATATTCTGGACTTTGATTTTGACTACTATGATCTGATCATCCTGGGTGATGTCCTGGAACACCTCACCTTGGAGGATGCCCAAGAATTACTCAAAGGATGGATCCATAGACATAAAACCAGCCACTTAATAGTGAGCGTTCCCTTCCAACTTAAACAGCATGGTACCTATGAAAACCCTCATGAAGAGCATCTACAACCAGAGATTACTCCAGATTACATGAAACACCATTATCCTTACTTGAAACTCCTGTACTCTGCAGAAATGGCGGATGTACCTGGTAAAATTGCAATTTACACATGGCAGAGAATCTAATAGAACCTATTTTTGGAGGTGGATTATATTGACCAAACCAACACTGAGAGATGTTGAAAAAACAATCAAAAGATGCTTAAAGGCTAGTGATAACAAAACAGCATTAAATTATTACAACAATTATAAGCCTTTATTCAAAGGATTAGACTTAAATAAACTAAAAGAAGAAGTAAAAAAACCAAATAGAAGGGTTGAAAATAAAATTAAAGAAAATGAAGAATTAAAAGAATCAAAGGAGGAATAAGAATATGGTTAATGAAGATATAGCAGGAATAGTCAACTTAGACCAGAAAGCATTAGAAGTATTAGACAGTTCAAACTTCATGCTATCACTCGGTATTCCCGTAACAAAAGAAGTATTAGGTGGTGAAATAGGGGGAAGCCCAGCAAACACAGAATTCACAACCAGATACCCCATATACCCTGCTGGTGGGAAAACCAAAGCACCAGTTATAAGTGATATAACCGCTTACACACGAAAAGAAGGCAGCCCTGATGTAGATACAGAGGTAACAGTATCAGCCATAGAAACCGGAGAAGACGAAGATACAGGGTACACAGTATATAACACAGTAGTTCTAGCCAGTGCACCAGCATCAGAAACCGCCGACAATGTATTACTCGACTATCATGCATACAATGACATATACACACAACAGTCCATCAAACCCAAAATAGACCAAAACACAGACGACTTAGAGAGAATGGGTAGCAGAACAGTCTATACAAAGTATGGTAATATCAAATCAGAGATAGAAGTTGAAGTCGCAATCTCAGACCTCAAACAAATACTACTCGGATTCCAAGCGGAAAGTGACCAGACCGGAGTAGAAGCGGGATATGTCCTTTATAAACAGAGGAGCATCCCACAAATCCTTAAAGGATTCATACCTATTTACAGTGGTGATGAAACAGATGATCCTATCGACCGGGAAGAAATGGGCCGTATAATACTTAACAGTGTACAAATACCCCCATCCCTACCAGAGGGAAAAGTAGGGGATAATGCTACCGTGACTTTAACTCTGAGCATCGGTAGTGAGCTACGTATTCTAGCTAAGGAAGAAACTTAATTAAAGGGATTTATTTTTAAGACCCTTTACTATTATTTTTTGATTTAATTTTGTTTATGGGGAATATCGGGGGCGGTTATTCCCCTTTTTATTTTATTTTTTGGAGGTGTTAAAAGAATGTTAGAACTTGTTTTAGCAATAGCCATATTAATTTTAGTTATTATCATCTATATGATGTACTGTGATATGCTATCTAAAAATTACTTAATTAAATCACTCAGTGAAACAAATAACCAATTATTTGAGGAACTAATCAAATATAAAGAGGAATAAAAAAATGGTTGTAAAAATACCAAAACTATACCGAACCAGAACCATCGAAATAGACACTGGAGAGGAAGAACCAATCGAAATAGAAATCAGAGGATACAGACCAGCAGATATAGATATAGCCGCAAAACTACAAAGTCTAAGAAATGAATTACCTGCCCTATTCAACAAACTAAAAGTCTTCAGGGACTTACAACAGAAACTAATAGAAAAAGCTAAGGAAGCTACAGGCGACGAACCCATATCTGAGGATGAACTAGAAAATGAATTTATAGATGGTATATTAAGTTTAGATGATAACGAATTTACAGAAGAAGAATTACAGGAATTAGAAGATAGTAAGGTAGAAGTTGATAGAATAAACAAGGAAATGGAAGAATACGCTAGTGTCCTTGGACAACGTGGACTTAAAAGATTCTTCTATAAGGATGATAAAGATTATAAAGAAGCCGAGTCCAGTAACACCGCAACAGATTACATAGACCAACTCCCGGATATTGAAATTGATCAAGACTACTTATTACAGATAGCCTATGCTATGATTGAACTATCTGCACCTAATCAGAAGCTCCAGAGAAGACTGGAAAAAAAGGCGGCTGATAAGGGAAAGTCAAAAAAAGGAAAAAGGAAACCCTCGAAGAAACCTTAGATGGATACCGTAAGATGTTTACCGGTGCAGCATTGGAATGGAAGCAACCTTATGAATACATACTAGAATTACCTGATATGAACCCCATCTGGGATATGTTAGATATTTACAACCCTGAAGATGAAAATGAGGGGAATATGCCTTCAACTGATGAGAGAAGAAAACAAATTGAAGCCTTTAGAAAAGCCCAGAGCGAAAGACTAAAGAAGAAGAGTAAGAAGAGCTAATCACTTTCTACTTTTTTTATCACGGCGATCCATTTCCCATCTATCTTGTCAAGTGTCCAGAGTAGATCATCACCTTGTTTTAATTCAAGGTAATCCCTTATTTCTGATGGTATTGTTGTCTTTAAAGTGTATTTTTCCTTATTCGCCCATCCTACTTTTGTTGAACTTCCCCTCATGGTTTGATTATTTGTCTCGTTAAATATATAGCCAATGCCCCCAGTTACTACTAAAGTTTATATATTAGTAGTTACTATAATAACTATTAAACTAGTAATATGGAGAGTGATCTATTATGAGAACAGATAAAAAATTTGAAGATATGACTGTTGAGGAGAAGGATGAAATATTCCTTGATCTCAAAGCAGATTATCTGAATAAAAAAGAAAAATAAATAAATTAATTTCTTATAGACTTGCTGAAACAGACACAACACCATATTCTGCTGTTGTACTTTCTTCTTTTATTACTTGACCATCTTTAAGTATTTGTACCCTTAACATACCCGTGCTATTCGTTTCTTTTTGTATAACAGCTGATACTATATCAGCAGAACCCATATTCTCCTGATGATTACCAGTTCCATCTATTGACCTTGTATTACTATCAGCACCAACACTACCACTCCATTCTTCATTCGTGATAATATTCACCTCCCATTTTTTTTTAATTCTTTAATATTTTTTTTCTAATCTATTTGACTATTTTAAACTTTCTAAAAACTATTTTTCTAGAGAATCATTCTTAACGGAGTATTTTTCAAATGGCTGAAAAAGAACTAGGCATCACAGCGAAAGCAGATGTAGATTCCGCTATTTCAGATTTGCAGAATCTAATCGATAAACTCGGTGCAATGCCAGATACAGTATCATCTAATGTTGAAGTAATAGTTAATGATACCGCAATAGACACATTAGAAGCCGAAATAGGTGCGATGGATACTAGCATCGATTATACGGTTAATATGGATGATGCCGAGCTTGAGACCCTTGAGAATGAAATAAGTACAGTTGATGGTGAAATAATTGATATTGATGTCGATGATACTAAAATACAGGAAGCTGCAGAAAGTGCTGGAGAGTTAAATGATGCACTTACATCAATTGATGATACAGCAATAAATGAAGCAGCATCAGCAGCTTCAAGTTTAGGAGATAATTTAGGAGGGGCCTCTGAAGATGCATCTAGTTTTAACCAGGAAATTAGTGAATCAGGGGATCATATTTCTGCTTTATCTGCCGGATTACATGGGGTGCTGGCTCTGGGGCTGGGGGCATTCTTCACAACCGCAATTCAAGGAGCTGGTGAATTTAATGATAGCTGGAGTAGATTGGCTGTTGCAGTTGGTGAAGGTGGATTACCTATTGATCAAGTTCAGGCAGATTGGTCTGGAGCAATATCAAATATGCAGGACGTCACTGGCCGTGGTGCTGGCACAATACGCAGCTATATTATTTCTATGGGAACGGCCGGAGTAACCAGCAAAGATGTTTTAACAGGGGCGTTCTCAGGAATTGCTGGAGCATCATTTGTCACTGGCCAAAGTATAGAATCAATAACCAACGCATTTAAACGGGTAGTTTCAACCGGTACGCTTGGAACACGTCAATTAATGAGTCTGGGATTAACAAGTGATGATATCTACAAAGCAACTGGATTAACCATTGACCAGGTTAATGAGAAACTAGCGACAATGGACGCTACCCAAAGGGCAGCGTTCATGTCACAGATAATGAACGCCAAATATGGAGCCGACGCCAACAACGCTTATAAAAATAGCTGGCAGCATGTAATCGATGTACTTGGTAGAATGTGGGAATATCTAAGCCGAATTATCGGCGGATTAATACTACCGATTGTTATCCCTGCATTAGAAGCCATGTCATGGGTATTACAACAAGTTGCCGGATGGTTAGGTAGTTTAGAAGGCCCCTGGAAAACTATTATGGGTATTATCGTTGGTGGTATTGGTGGATGGGTTCTCCTGTCCACTGTGATAACTACCATGACTGGTATTATAAACATGTTAGGCATTAGTCTTGGCCTTACGACAGCTCGCCAAGTTGCTAGTACTATAGCCCAGTATGCTAACACCGCTGCAAGATGGTTGGGTATTGATTCATATAATGCCGAGATAGGGGCTGCTGCTGCCCATGCAACAGCTATTGGTGGAAGTACAGCAGCCACTGATTTAAACACCGCCGCAACCAACACCGGAATAGCTGCTAGGTTAAGAGATATTGGAACGTGGGTTTCTGGTGCTGCTGTTCGGGTTGCTCAAGCTTTGGCTACCGCTGCGGCTACCGCTGCACAGATAGCTTATAGTGTTGCGGCCGGAGTTGCAACAGGGGCACAGTGGTTACTTAACGCTGCATTGTCAGCTAATCCTATTGGGATTGTGGTATTGGCTATCGCTGCCCTCATAGGTGCTTTAATCTGGCTTTATCAGAATAATGAATGGGTAAGGAATGGTATTAATTGGCTCTGGCAGACATTACAAGGCCTGGGTGCTTATATTATGGGTGGTTTAACAGCTATCTGGAATTTCTTCAATAACCTTCTTAAAGACCCGATCGGTACTTTACAGCAGGTTTTATTGGCATTCATGAACTTCCACGTCATGGTTGGACAATACTTATTGGCTGCTGGACAGAATGCTCTGAATACTATTACGGCTTGGTTTGGACAGATACCGGGCATGATATGGAATTTCTTGTTACAGGCTTTGGTGAATGCTTATAATTTCCATGCCGAAATAATACAAACGGCCCGTGACGCTGGTTCTGGTGTTCTTAACAGTATTGTTGAGTTTATAAGTAATTTACCTG
>MVQY01000002.1 GCA_002067325.1 Methanobacterium sp. PtaU1.Bin097 | reverse complement strand
AATAAAGTCATCCTGTAGGTTCTCTTTGAAGTATCCTATCAGGTCTTGACTATGCCATCTTGTATGTAAAATAAGAAATTTGGTTTTAGGTTCAATCCTTTGGTCTACAACTGTTAAATACCAGTCAATCTTTTTCTGGAGGGCTGTTGGAGTGAACTCTTCCTCTTCACCTTTATAAGGGTCATCGATAATCAGGTAATCTGCATCAAAACCAGTTATTCCACCTTTTGCACCGGTGAGTCTTATTGAGCCGTTGTATAGTTTTTTGTTCTTGTCACAGAACATTAACCAGGTGGATGATTGTTTTTCATCTGCAAGGTAAACATTAAAATAAGGACCCCACTGTTTAACAAACTCCCTAAGCTCTAATCCGAACTTCTCTGCAAGTGTACCGGTGTTAGATATAATTAGGATGTTTAGGTTGGGGTCTTGGAATATAAGCCATAATGGATATGCTATTGTGATCGCTGAACTCTTGGAGTGTCTGGGGGGCATTGATACGCATAAATGTTTATCAAGTAGTCCGAGCTTTAATTTCATCAAGTAACGGGTCAGTTCCTTTATGTGCCGTGCTGGTTTCCGGTTCTCTCCAAACTTCTCATTAGCTACAAAGAACTGGTAAAATAAATAAAGATCATCTAGGAACCTGGGATCGAGGCCCTCTAATGAGTAGTTGGTCATTCAATCTAATTCCTCTTCTAAAATACTTTTTTGGGTTTCATTATTAAACTGATTTTTATTAGTATTAATGGTGGTTCTCTCAGTATCTTCACCCTGGAGTAGTAAACCTAATTTAGTAACCTTTTCAAAATCAGATATATTCTTAATGTCCAGGTTAATATCAAAACTACCATCCGGTTTCTTAACTATAATCTTATTTAAAATTGCATGAACATAAGACAGGTACTTCGTTTTATTATCTATTATCGTGCTATTAGTCTTCTTCTGGACTTCTGCGTTTATCTCTGCACTTCTAACAGCTTCCCGGTCATCCCAGTTAAAGTTCTTCTTCCATTTATAAATTGAAGTTTTGCTAAACCCCAACTCAACTGAAACTAAACTTATGGATTCACTTTTATTCTTACCTTCCTGCCGGTATTCAAAATATTTCTCAAAGGCATCCAGGTGGATCTGTTCTTCATCCATTCAAACCACTACTACCGAAAACTATTTTGGTCTTTAAAGACATATAATATATTAAATTGTAAAAGGTGAAAATATGAACAGAACTAAAATTGAATGGACTGATATGAGCTGGAATCCAGTTACTGGTTGTTTGCATGATTGTGAATATTGCTATGCAAGAGCGATCAGTAGTAGATTTAAGCGTAGTTTTGAGCCGGAATTTCATGAAAAACGTATTAGACAACCACTTAAAGAAAATAAAAGTAAACGAATTTTTGTTTGTAGTATGGCTGATCTATTTGGTGATTGGGTTGATCATGAATGGATTGAACGTGTGCTACATATCTGTAAACTATCAAAGCAACATACTTTTCAGTTCTTAACTAAGAATCCTGATCGGCTTTTGGAGTTTGAGTTTCCAGATAATTGTTGGATTGGTTGTACGGCTGTTGATCAGGAGATGTATGATAAAGCATCTGTTGTTTTAAGTCAGTTTGATAAACAAATTACTTTCTTATCGTGTGAACCACTTTTGGGTGAAATTGAACTTGATTGGCTTCCTGACTGGTTAATTGTTGGTGCTTGTAGTAATCCAAAACCTTTACAACCAGATAAAAGTTGGGTTCTTAATATGATTGATATTGTAGTTTCAAATAAAGTTCCTGTCTTTTTAAAGCCGAATCTTAAAGTAGTTGATCATAGTTGTTTTAAAGAGTTTCCTGTATCTCGAAAAGTTGAAGTTCAGGCATCTCTTTATTAACTTATTTTATTTGCTTTTTCTCCTGTGAAATCTTCAAATCTTTTAATTATAATATCGCAATTACTTGGTTCAAGTTCCATCATCTAACAATTTCTTTCTAATTGTTCACAAGCAATTAATGTACTACCCGAACCACCAAATAAATCTAAAATATTCTCATTTTTAAACGAATAATGTTGTATAAAATTTGATGGTAATTCTATTTTCTTTTCGTGTCTATGTTCTCCATCTTTACGTTTATTTAATTTTATATGGGTAGAAAATGCATCATGTAAATTTTGTAATCGTGTTTTACCTTTACGGAAGTAACCTATTAAATCATGTCCAGTCATAGCCATTTTATTATTAACTAGTATGGCCGGACTTAATTCAACTGTGAAAAAGTACCTAAAATACTCACCATAAATAAAAGCGTAATCAACTAATCTCTTATCACTATTCATTACAAATATTTCAATATCATCTTTAAATAAAGGTTGTAACCAGTTCACATCTTTAAAATCATATGGTGGATCTGTAAATACCATGTCAATTTTATCATTAGCAACTAACTTTTTCAAGTCTTCCTTAGTGGTTGCATCTCCACATAGCAGCCGGTGTCTTCCTAACTGCCATAAATCCCCTTTTTTACAAGTAGATTCACTTACACTTTCGGGATCGAAATCGTCTTCTTTTACTTCTTTTTTCTCTGGTTTTATTTCAGTAGATAACTCCTGTAATTTAACATCATCAAAACCAGCTAACTCAACATCAAAACCTTTTAAACTTAAATCTTCTATAATCTTTAACTCAAGTACTGGGTCTGCTTTACCCTTGATTCGCCTTAAAGCGAGGTTAAGGGCTTTTTCTTCATCTTTACTTAAATCAAGTATAACAACATCTTCATCTTCTACACCACTATCGAGTAGTTCTTCTACTCTGTGGTGTCCATCTATTATTGTCAGGTCTTTATTGACAACGATGTTTTCTATGTATCCGTAGTGTTTCAGTGATTGTTTTAGTAGTCTTCTTTCAGTTACATCCATTTCGTTGGGGTTGTATGGTGCAGGGTTCAGGTCTTTTAGTTTAACCCTTTGGAGTTTATCTTTTAACATGGTTTGTCACTGAATT
>MVQY01000001.1 GCA_002067325.1 Methanobacterium sp. PtaU1.Bin097 | reverse complement strand
AGTATCAGATTTTCAGTAATTCCTGTATCGAAAACAGGTTTGCCCAAATATATGCAGCCAATTGTTTGTGCATCTTCAGATATCGCCCTGTTTGGACAGGCTAAAAGACAGGCTCCACATCCATTACACTGTTTATCAACTAAAAAAGGAAAATTATCCCTTATTAATATAATAGCGTTCTCTTTACATATTTGGGAACATTCACCACACTTTAAACATCTTTGTTTATCAAATTCAGGGAGGAATATCTCTACTTCTCTGATCTTCTCCCTTTCAGTGGACAGGATAATATGATCGTCTGGACATTCAACATCTGCATCAACCAATATGGTTCTATGTTTCTTTGCAAGTTCGGCTGCTAAGGCTGTTGCTATAGTTGATTTACCTGTACCACCCTTACCACCAGTTATTGCGATTCTCATTTTTATTTACCTGCACTTAAAAAATATAAAAGATTTTTCGAGCTTCAAAATTAGCTAAATATTGCAGTGATAAGGAAAACTTATCCTACAGTATTGATTGAAAGTTAAATCATTGACGTAAAACATTTTATTTTATTCTTCTTTGACTTTGATTGCTCCATTTGGACATATATCCACACATATCTCACATAAACTGCATTTATCCCTATTTTGGATGATTATTTGGTCTCCCCTGATGGTGAAGAGTTCCATCGGACAGGCGTCCACGCATTCTGCACAGTCCGCCCCTTCACATTTATCATAGTCTATCGTAATTTCAGTCAAATAGTATCCCTCTTTAAAATTTATTTAATGTTGATTTTCCAATTTTGAAGTAAATTGTGGGGTTGTTTATATTTGTCTTCCCCCGCCCATTCCTCCTCTTCTTCCAGGACCTCTGCCTCCAGCAATTGGTCCTCCAGAGCTGGATGAAGTTATCTCATCCAATTTATTTTCTGTAAAGAGTTTCAAATTTTCTTTCACAGTACCGGATTGGAGTTTATATACTTCGATCCCTATCTGTTTTAGTATATTGAATGCATTTGGACCTACGGCACCCGAAATTAAAGCATCAACATTTTTATTGGCAATAAATTGGGCTGCTGATATACCTGCTCCCCTTTCATTTTTTGATGGATTTTCAACTGCTGAAGTTTCTTTAATGTCTCCGTCTTCCAAGTCTGCAACAATAAAATAAGGACTTCTTGCAAATACAAGACTCACCTCGGAATCCAAGTTATTTCCAGTAGATGTAATTGCTATTTTCACAAAATCACTCCCTTTTTCATTATTTTTTCTATTTTATCTACAATATCTGACATTTTAAATGAAATTTCTGCTTCAGGTTCTTTAATTACGATTGGAGTTCCAATATCAGAGGCCTTTGGTGTGTTGAAATCTAAAGGCAGTCTACCCAGAAAGTTGATACCCATCTTATCTGCAATTTGAACTCCCCCATCTTTGCCAAATATCTGAACTTCATTTCCACAATGAGGACAGATAAAGCCAGACATATTCTCAACAATTCCAATTATTGGAATGTTCAGGTTCTTTACCAGGTTAACACTTTTTTCCACATCCTCTTGCACCACCGACTGGGGTGTGGTGACAAATACAACACCATCTAATGATGGAATGCTCTGTAAAATTGTTAAGGGTATATCCCCTGTACCCGGAGGGTTATCAATAATCAGTAAATCCAGATCATCCCAGTTAATCTCTGCAAGGAATTGTTTTACCGCACCAGTTTGAGCAGGACCTCTCCAGATAACAGGAGCCTCTTGAGAGGGTAATAAAAAACCTATTGACATTACCTTTATTCCTTCCTTGGTTTCAACCGGAATTATACCCTCTTTATCAAATTTTAAATTTTTTCCTTCAACTCCAAACATTTTGGGTACATTGGGGCCGTGAATATCGGCATCCATGATACCTGTTTTGTAACCCTTTTTTGCAAATGCTGCTGCAATGTTGACCGATACAGTTGATTTACCAACACCTCCTTTGCCACTCATAACGGCAATTTTATGCTTGATTTTACTCATTCTCTTTATAATTTCCATTTCCTGCTTCATCAAAGCCAGTTTATGTTCCTGATTTTCCTGCTCTGCTATCATTTTTCTTCCCTTGGAATTAATCTAAAAATACCTAGATAATTAAACCTAGATAAACCCAGTTTTAGCATCCCTTCTCATTACAGGAGTTTTCATCCGCTAAACTGAGTTTTCCATTTTTCCATTCTCTCAGGGTTTCTTTTACTGTTCCTGATGCGCCTGAAAATACTTCGATTTCACTGTCACGTAACATGTAAACAGCTTTTTGGCCTAAATTTCCACATATAAGTATATCTGCCCCTGAATCAAGTATTATTTCTGCTGGTGTCTTAGAACCGCCTTTATGTTTGCCAAAAGTTTCTACTACATCTACATCCTTAATTTCACCATCATCGAATTTAATGAAAGTGAAGTAGGGGGTTTTTCCAAAGTGCATAGAGGTATCGGCTAGTAAACCTCTCTGGTCTAGTGTTGGTATACAAATTACAGTGATTTTCATCATCTCCTTATTTTTGATTCTATTTAATCTGCCCCGCATAGTGGAGTACCACACTGTGGACATTTGGTATTTCTACAGGGGATTCCAGGGGTTTTTTCTGTTTCGTATCCACAATTTGGACATTTACATACTCTTGGTGGGCCTGCCCCAATTCCACCCCCACCATATCCTCTTCTTCTTCCCATTCCGGGCTGGCCAGTTGGCCTTTGAATTTCCTCATCGAGAGTTACCAGTGAAATTTCTAGGGAATCACAGTTGGGGCATTTTTCATATTCTTTTTTGGGGTTGAACCATTCAAATCCACAATTTTTACATACATATCGTTTTTTGTCTACCACGTAATTACCTCCTTTAATTTCGATAATTTTGCCTTCAATAAGAGCATTCGCTATTTTTCCCCTGGCTGAATTCAAAATTCTATGAAATGTGGGTTGTGATACGCCCATTATCTCAGCAGCTTTATTTTGTTTGACATTCTGGTAGTCTCTAAGCCTAATCGCTTCAAATTCGTCTAAAGCTATTTCAATTGAAATCGATTGGGCCAATTCTTCATAGTCTTCTGAATTAGGGTTAAAGCATCTTATTTGAGGCTCTTGGAATATTTTTCTAAACCGTTTTGGTCTTACCATGTTATGAATATATATTCAAAACTATTATATAAATGTTTTGCTAACCTAAAAAATGAAAATAAAAATGGAATATTATCTGAAACTCTTCCGACAATCGAACGGATTTTCTTTGTTGCTGTTTTTTTAGAATTTCCTGCCACAGTTCTCACAGGTAAACTTGTTTATGAACAATTCCTTCCGTTTTAAGAGTTGCGTCACCAAAACATTTAAACCTGTCAGGTTATGGTTGAATGTGGTGCCCTGGAAGTTTGCATTGTTCTGGATAACATTTTTCGCTCCCACTTTCTCTTTTTGCTGCCCACTCAATAAGGGGAATTACAGCCTTTCTCAGCTCTATTCCATCTTCTTTTAACGTATATTCAACCCGTGGAGGTATTTCCTTGAATATTTCCTTCTCAATCAAGCCTTCGGCTTCAAGAACCTTCAGTGTATCAGAAAGGGTTTTGGGGCTAATTCCTTTGAGTTCTTTCATCAGTTCATTGAATCTGAGCTTTTCATAATTTCCAATGGAGCATATTATTAGAAGGGTCCATTTTTTGCTCACAATATCTATTATTCCCTGTATGGGACAAAGACATAATTGCTGACATTCTTTATCCATGTTTTCACTTTCCTTAGTCATAGCTACTATGTTGGTATAAACTTTGTAATTTAAATACTTTATTTTTTATAGTAAATATAAAAATAGAAGGAGTGATATAATATGTGTAAAGACAGTTGTTCAATGGAACCGACCCAATGTAGTTGCCATTCTCATTTCAGAAGATTCTTAACCAAAGAAGAACAAATAAAACAATTGGAAGAATATGCCGAGGAATTGAAGAAAGAATTGGAAGCGGTAAATGAACACATCGAAGAGTTGAACGGATAGGCTAATTGTTCTTCAAAAGAAATTTAACTATTAGATTTCTCTTTTTTCTTTTAATTACATTTTTAAACTAGGAAATCGCTATGGATCACGTGGTTGAAGTTCAAAATTTGACCAAAATTTACAATAAGCTAGTCGCTGTTGACCATATAAATTTTGAAGTTAAAAAGGGAGAAATATTTGGTTTTTTAGGCCCTAACGGGGCAGGTAAAACCACCACGGTTAGAATGCTAACTGGAATAATCAAACCAATTGAAGGTCATGCCATTATTTTAGGCCATGATATCCAAAAGGAACCTTTGAAGGCAAAACAGAATATATGTGTGGTGCCTGAAACTTCCAACGCATATGTTGACCTTTCCGCCTGGCAGAATATGATGCTAATGGCCGAACTCTATGGAATCCCCAAAAAAGAAGCAGAAGCAAGAGCTGAAGATCTTTTACGTAGATTAAGTCTTTATCAAAGAAAAAATAGCAAAGTTAAGGGCTTCTCCAAGGGTATGAAACAGAGATTGATTTTATGCATGGCTTTAATAAATGATCCGGTTCTTGTTTTCCTGGATGAACCCACCTCGGGATTGGACGTCCAGAGCAGCCGCATGATCCGGGAAATACTTTTGGAATTCCCGAAAGAAGGAAAAACTATTTTTTTAACAACCCATAACATGGATGAAGCCAGCCATCTCTGTGATCGGGTGGCTATAATTAATCATGGAAAAATAGCAGCCATAGATCGTCCTGCAACACTTAAAAATACTATTAAAAAGCTCAATTCCATTGAAATAAGCTTTGATAGTGCCATTAAAGCTGAAAATTTATCTGAAATTCCCCACATAATTGAGATAAGGAAAGAAGGCGATAAATTCATCATATCCACCGATGATGTAGATGATTTAATCCATTCTTTAACAGATTTCGCTGAATCCCAAAAGTTAAAGATAATCAGCCTGAATACCATGGCACCCTCCCTGGAGGAAGTTTTCGTAAAACTAACAGGAGAAGTTTAAATGAGGATTTTTCAATTTTTAGATCAATTAAAACGTTCCCTCGGCATCATGAAAAAAGATATCCGTATCTACTATCTTAAAGGACCTGTGGTCATATTTGGATTTTTAATGCCTTTATTCCTGTTTTTAGCATTTTTCATAGGGAGTAGAAATTTGTCCATCGAGTTTTTGATATCTGGTTTAATAGGAATGACCGTATTTTTCACAGCCACTGCAGTTTCCCCGATAATAGCACCATGGGAAGCTCAGGTGCAAACATTGGAAAGGTTGATATCTTGTCCCATATCCATCACCACCCTTATTTTTGGGGATATGCTGGCTTCCTTTATATTTGGAATTTTAATCGCGATACTACCTATTGCCATAGGACTAGCTATGGGCACGCATATAACAAATCCAATAATCCTTATATTGGGATTACTCCTAGGAGGAGTTTGTTTTTCATCCTTTGGTTTGATATTATCCTCACCTCCATCTAATGCTCCTTCCAACATCATGATGATCTCATCGCTGGTCAGATTTCCACTGGTTTTCATCAGCGGAATATTCATTCCCCTTGAGAATATGCCCTATTGGGGCAAAATAATCGCTTCATTCTCTCCTTTGACATACTTCACAGATCTAACAAGGTATACAATAGGCGCGACCAGCTACTACTCGCTTCTATCCGATTTCACAGCTCTGATAATATTTACAGTAGTATTCTTTGTTCTAGCAGTAAAATTACACGAAAGAACCATATACCAAAGGTTATGAAGAAGAACTGAAGTTACTAAAAATTTATTTGATAGGATAATACCTCCGAAATTTCAAAGAACTCTCCATTTGGTTCTAATACTGATTTTATTCTTAAAAAAATAAAATAAAAGGATTTAATACTACAACATCTTAGCTATTTCACTGAAAGGTTTAACTTCCCGGACTTCGACTTTCATTGGCCCGAAAAAGCCTTTAACGGTTTTTTCATCAGGAGCTTCTATTATGAAAAATCCCTTATGATGCGAGGTTTCATCAGCAGGACAGCTCATATACGCTCCAACCATTTCAATACCTGCACTTTTTATATGTTCCTCTGAAAAAAGCTCTTTAATCATCTCTTTTCCACTTGGAGTATTCATTGGACACTCAGAAGCAGGGTGGGTATGCTCTGCAACAAACAACATTTTTTTCACCTATACTAAATTATGGTTTTTAGGCGGTAAAGATTAACCATAAGAAAATCACAAATACACTTACCAATCGGGACTTATTTTGGCTCAAAAAGCTTTGATAAACTTGAAACATACAAATTCATTGAATATCGCTCTAATTTTTCCTTTTACAATCGAAGCAGATTTTGGTGTTGCTGTTCGTTTTATAGGTTTCCAGCATCTTTCACAGGTTACTTGCCGGACTAATGGTTTCTTTTTTTAATTGAAATTTTGCTGCTTTAACTGAACAGTTGTAATTATTGGCTCGGATTCCTGCTTTTGCTTTCCTGTCTAAAGCTTCTTCCTCGTGTTTTCTTCTAAGAGCTTCTTCCTCTTTTTATCCTTATTCCTTGGAATTTTAGGTCTCATTCAAAATCTGTTCAATTTTATTCAAAAACGAATTAATCATACAAATATTGGATATATTAAGAATAATAAATTGCATATTACTTACCCAATTAAACCTTACTATATTAGAGCGATAATTATATCATTTTTAAAGCTATCCTAGGTTAATCAGTGAAAAAATAACGGATATAGTTGCTACAACGTCCATCATATCCAGCATTACTTCAATTGTACTGGTAATTTTTGCCCGTCTGGTTTTCCACTCGAGTGGAGAGAAGAATTAAGAAGAACTTTTTGAGGTTAAAGGATATGATGGACAACAACCATGAAAGGACAAAAGAACTTCTGGCAAACATCGATCGGGAGTCAGATGCAATAAAAACAACCGTATACGAATCACGAGCAGAACTTCAAGAAACACTGGTAAAAATACCTTGGAACGGGCGTGATATTTCTGATAGAAATAATGAGAGGAAAAAAGAGGGAATAATAAAAGAAGAAATTCCTCTCATCATTATTATCATAGAACTTGCAGGGTAAATTAATCAAACTAACTTATTCAATCTTATTTCTAATTTTTTTAATGTCCCAAAATGATTAAGAATTTTCAAAATATTTTTCCATCATCGAAATTTAATTAAAGTGAAGTAGGGGGTTTCCAAAGTGCATAGAGGTATCGGCTAGTAAACCTCTCTGGTCTAGTGTTGGAACGCATATTACGGTGATTTCCATCATCTCCCTTTTTTTATTTAGTCTGCTCCGCATAGCGGAACACCGCACTCTGGACATTTAGTGTTTCTACATGGTACCCCGCGGGTTTTACCTGCTTCATATCCGCAATTTGGACATTTACATACTCTAGGTGGACCTGATCGCATTCCACCACCATATCCTCCTCTTCCTCCTGTTGATTGCTGTCCTGCTGGTCTTAGACTTTCATTTACCGCTATTAATGAGATATCTTCAGAGTCACAGATGGGGCACTTTTCATATTCTTTTCCATCTTGGAACCACTTAAATCCACATTTTTTGCATATATATCTTTTTTCATCTGTCATGTAAATCTACTCCTTTATTTTTGATAATATTTACCTAATTCAATATAGTTTATGAATCTGAGGTAAAAAATCTGGTTTCATGGTGCTTTGAATATTTTCTTGAACTTTTTCATCTCACCATGTTATGAATATATATTCATAACCATTATATAAATGTTTCACAAGTATTAAATTTAAAAGAAAATTCGCCCTATTTGTAATACCTTTATCTGGAATACTAATATTTAAATAGCATAAAATAAGATTAGACTATTTAGAAAACTAAATTATCAAACAAAAATTAGTTTCAACCATTAAAAAACATTGATGAAGTGATAAAATGGATAACAGTACTATAAAGCCAAAAATAATCCCATTTTCAGAGGTTACCAAATTTCACGGCCATATATGCCCCGGAACTGCCATAGGATATCGTGCCGGAGAAATAGCCATTAAAAAACTTCGTTCTCCAAGGGCCTTAGATGAAGAGTTTTTAGCCATCGTGGAAAACGACAGTTGCAGTGTAGATGCTATACAAGTCGTAACCGGGTGTACTTTCGGTAAAGGAAATCTGATATTTAAGGATCACGGAAAACATGTGTACACTTTCATAAACAGGGATACAGGAGAAGCTTTACGAATGTCCTTAAATAAAGGCATAGACGAAATGGACCCTGAATTTGCTGAAATTCGAGAAAAAGTATTTTCTGGATCAGCCAGTGAAGAAGAGAAACAGGAATTTGAAAATCAGAGAGATAAAGCATCTTATGATATTCTTGACATGCCAGATACCGAATTGTTCAAAATAGAACATGTGAAAATTGAGATTCCTGAAAAAGCCCGGATATTCCAGTCTATTAAATGTGCTAAATGTGGAGAACTGGTCGCGGAACACCGGGCGCGGGTAGAAAACGGTACATTTGTCTGTATACCCTGCTTTGATGATTATTCAAGAACTTAAATTTCTCTTTTTTCTTTTTTAATCATGCGTAAAAAAAATTAGTTTTTTAATACATTCACTACTTAATCTAGTGTTTATTTTTAGTCTATATTTGAGTCTTTTTAAGATCATGATTAGTGATTAATGTATTATTATAGATGGAGATAAAATAAGTCTAAAATACTATAAAATGGGGGTTTATATGAATTGTGCTCTATGCCCGGAAAAAGAATGCCACAATGGAAAAGATTGTCTGAAACTTAAAGAAGAAATAAAGAAACTTTATGGTGAACATGAAAAATCTTTAATTAAGAATTCTGCCTTCATCGAGGCTAAATATTACATGAAAAAA